>CANQRR010000090.1 GCA_947626285.1 uncultured Lachnospiraceae bacterium | reverse complement strand
TTTTCCATTTTTAGGCATAAAAAGGGAGCCATTGCTCCATAGATGAATTACTCATCTATTTTGCAACAGCCCCTTTTCACAATTCGTGCAACACGAATAAGCATCGATGTGCAGTTGACACCCATTGAACAATGTGGTAGCCTTTTATCCATAAACCTCCAAATATGAAACATCTTTGAAAAGAGGGTATTCCCATAGACCAGAGAAGAGGTTCGGGGAATGCCCTCTTTGATTTATAAAAAATTGTTGCGATATACGAGAAAAACGATTATAATGTTTAAATGAGTTTGTCACAGGGAGACGCGCTGCTTCGGACAAGCCGCGGGTCTGCCTGTTTACGTCGTGTTTATGGCGAAGATTAGGAGGAAATGAAATTATGAAAAGAGTATGGAAGAGAGCTGTGGTGCTCGGGCTGAGCGTCGGACTTGTGCTGACATCCCTGGCGGGCTGCTCTAAGAAGAACAGGATCGATGTGAAGCAGACCGCTGTCACGGTGAACGGAGACGAGCTTCCTCTGGGCGTGGTGAACTTCGCGGTGCGCTACGATCAGGCGGGACTTGAGGGCGCATACATGTCGTTCGGCATACAGGATCCGTTCAGCCAGGATCTGTTCGGGCAGGGAGAGACACTCGGACAGATGGCGATCGAGCAGGATGTCGAGATGCTGACGCACGCGATGCTCGCGGAGCAGAAGATGGAAGAATACGGCGTGTCGATCACGGACGACGACAAGGCGGCGATCACGGCTGCGGCGACGGCGTTCATTGAGGCGAACGACGAAGGTACGCTGGAGGAGATCGGCGCGACGCAGGAGATCGTGGAGCGCTATCTGGAGCTCCAGATGATCCAGCACAGGATGGAGCCGGAGATGTCCAAGGACGTTGACACGGAAGTGTCGGACGAGGAAGCGGCACAGCGCAGGATCGAGTATGTGCTGTTCAGCCCGGTGACGGAGGAAGAGTCTGAGACAGAACTTGAGTCCGAGGTGATCACCCCGGCGGAGACGGAGCAGACCGCGGAAGCGCAGACAGAGGGCGAGTCTTCCCAGGAGGAGGCGGCTCTTGTGAGAGAGACCGCGACGAGGACCGCGGCATCCGACGAGACAGAAGAGATCGCGACGGAGGCCGAAACGACCGCCGCGGAGACGGAGGTTGAGACGGAGACCGAGACCGAGACCGAGACGGAAGACCCGGAGACGGCAGCGGCGATGGCGAAGGCGCTTGAGCAGGCGGAGGAATTCCTTGCAAAGGTACAGGCGGGCGAGGACTTTTCGACTGCGGCGGAGGAGCTTGGAAAGAATGCGAACGAGACGACGCTGGACGCGGACTACTATGTGACGGAAGTGGCGGAGGCAACGGAGGGTCTGGCGGACGACACGCTGATCGAGACGCCGATCAAGACGGACAGCGGCTACTATGTCGTGCGCGTGATCTCCCAGCTTGACCGCGAGGCGACGGATGCGGAGAAGGAGAACATCGTCGAGCAGAGGAAGACAGACCGGATCGCGGAGCTGTACGACGAATGGGCTGAGGCAGGCGAGGTCACGCAGAATGCGGAGGCGATCGCGCAGATCGTGTTTGATTACAGTCTGACGACGCCGACGGAGGCCGAGACTGAGGCGCAGACCGATCTGACCGCCGCGGAGACGGAGCTTACCCCGGCCGAGACAGAGCTTACCCCGGCAGAGACGGAAGACTGATCAGGCAGGAAACGTATAATACAGGAATTCGGAACGGGAGGATGTCCGCAATTGTATTGCGGAGTTCTCCTGTTTTTTTGCGATGATGAAAGTTCATTCCTGATCCTGTAAAAACCGCTGTGCACAACGAAATGTGCGCTTTTTCGGTTGCCCCTTTATCCTTGTAGTGATATACTTGAGAGGAAAAGACTGGAACAGTATTTGGACCGTCCGGCCGGGCGGAGGAATGGAGACACAGGTGCAAGATCAAAACATTTTTCTGATCGGATTCATGGGCGCGGGCAAGTCCACGATCGCGCGGGAGCTGGCGCGCATACATGGAATGCGGCTGATCGAGATGGACGAGCAGATCGAGGCGCAGGAGGGGATGCCGATCTCGAAGATCTTTGAGACGCGTGGAGAGGCGTACTTTCGGCAGCTGGAGACGGATTTGCTGGAAGGGCTTAGCCCGGAGGATCATACCGTCGTCTCATGCGGCGGCGGCGTCCCGATGCGCGCGTGCAACGTCGAGGCAATGCGAAAGAGCGGCAGGATCGTGTATCTGAGCGCGCAGCCGGAGACGATCTACGAGCGCGTGCGCCACACTCACACACGTCCTCTTCTGGAGGGAAATATGAACGTCGCGTACATCGCCGGACTTCTGGAGGAGCGTCTGCCGAAGTATCTGGAAGCGGCAGATCTGACGGTGCGCACGGATGGACGCAGCGCGGAGGAAATCTGTGGGGAGATCATGGCGTCCGAGCGGCAGTGAGCGTGCCCGCAGATCAGGCAGAGCGCGAGCGAATCCCAAAAGAAGTTATCAGGGAGAATGTAGATGAGCAGGAAGAGCGGGACATCGCAGAAAAGATATACGCCGGGGGAGAAAACGGCGGGGTACGGGACGGAGCGTGCGAAATACACGCCGGGCGAGAAAGCGGCGGGGCACGGGACGGAGCGCGCGAAGTACATGCCGGGCGAGAAGGCGGCGAAGTACGAGGCAGAGCACGCGAAATACACGCCAGGCAGTAAGACGGAGGAGCGCAGACAGCTGCAGGAGGCTGAGGCTGTGGCGGAGCGTTCGCGCGAAACGAAAGAGCAGCCGTCCGGCGCGGAGGGAGTGCTGCAGAAGATCCGCACGCGCAGGAAAAAGAAGATCAGGAGGACGCTTTTTGCAGCGGCTTCGGTCCTGGCAGTCATCTACATTGGCGTAGCGGTCTACTACGGCTTCCATTTTTATATAGGGACAGAGTTTTACGGCATCGACTGCGGCAATAAGACGGCAAAGCAGGTGAAGAGCGAAGCGGCCGAAAAGCTGGACAAGTATGTGCTGGAGATCGAGGAGCGCGATGGGCAGACTGAGACGATCGATGCGCGTCAGATCGGTCTGACATTTGAGGGTGGCGACAGCGTCGATCAGATGATGAAAGCGCAGCGCGCTTATCTCTGGCCGGTGACGATGCTCCTGGACCGGGAGCAGATCGACACAGTGGCTTTTTCATACGACCGCGACAAGGCGCAGCAGGTCGTGAGCGCGCTTGGATGTATGGACAGCACAAGGTTTGTGGCGCCAAGGGACGCGTATGTGGGGATTACGGATTCCGGCTATGAGGTCGTGAAGGAGGTCATGGGCACGACGGTCGACTCGGAGCAGACGGCACAGACGCTGTTTGATGCGCTGGACGCCGGGGAGACGAGCCTTTCCCTGGATGAAGCCGGCTGCTATGTCAACCCGGGGCTTTATTCGGACGACGAGGGTCTGAACCGTGACGCGGCTGCGATGAGCGAGCTTGCCCGGGCGAATATCATTTATGATTTTGCTGACCGTCAGGAGGTCGTGGACGTCTCCGTGATCGACGGCTGGATCGTCCGGCTGGAGGACGGGACATTTACGATTGACGACACGCGCGTCGCGCAGTATGTGGAGGACCTGGCGTCCAAGTATGACACTTTCGGGCTGGAGCGGGTGTTCTACACGTCGATCGGCACGACGGTCACACTCACCGGCGGCGACTACGGCTGGTGCATCGATCAGGACGCGACGACGACCGCTCTGCTGAAAGCGCTGGACGAGGGCTATCAGGGGACGATGGAGCCGGTGTATCTGTATACTGCCATGAGCCGCGAGACGAACGACATCGGCTACACATACGTCGAGGTCTGCATTTCACAGCAGAGAATGTGGTGTTATCAGTATGGGAATCTGATCGTGGACACGCCGGTGGTGACCGGAAATCCGACTAAGGGCAACGGGACTCCCTCCGGTGGTGTCTGGGCGATCGACGCCAAGATGCGCGATTATGTGCTGAAGGGCGAGGGCTACACGGCACCGGTGGACTACTGGATGCCGTTCAACGGAGACGTCGGGATCCACGATATGCAGGCGCGCGCCCAGTTCGGCGGGACGATCTACCTGAGCAACGGGTCGCACGGCTGTGTCAACACGCCGTATGAGCAGGCGCAGACGATCTACAATACCGTGTCCATCGGGACGCCGGTGATCGTCTATGAGTAAAGCCCGACCGCGGAGACGCGAACGGCTCCAGCGGCGAAACGTTCGGAGACAGCTTATAAAATAAAACGGCCGGAAACAGACAAAAGGGCGGAATGGAGAAAGAATTTGGCAGAATATAAGAAGCTATACATCGATATTCCGGAGAAAGCGGAACAGATCCTTCAGGTTCTGCACAAAAACGGTTATGAGGCGTACGTGGTGGGCGGCTGCGTGCGCGATTCGATCCTCAGGCGCGAGCCGGAGGACTGGGACGTCACGACCTCCGCGTCGCCGGAGCAGGTGAAAGCACTGTTCCCCCGGACCGTCGACACGGGCATTGAACACGGCACGGTGACCGTTCTGATGGACGGAGAGCATTTTGAGGTGACGACCTACCGAATCGACGGGGCTTATGAGGACTGCCGCCATCCGAAGGAGGTCGTCTTCACGTCGAGCCTTCTTGAGGATCTGAAGCGGCGCGATTTCACGGTCAACGCGATGGCGTATTCGCGGGAGAGCGGCCTGGTGGATGTGTTCGGCGGCATGGAAGACCTTGGAAAGCACCTGATCCGTTGCGTCGGGGATCCGGCGGAACGCTTCTCCGAGGATGCGTTGCGCATGCTGCGGGCGGTCCGTTTCGCGGCGCAGCTCGGTTTTTCCGTGGATGCTGGAACGGAGGCGGCGATTCGCGATATGGCGCCGAACCTGGCGCGCATCAGCGCGGAGCGGATCCAGACGGAGCTTGTAAAGCTGTTGGTCTCACCGAATCCGCACTGGTTCCGACTGGCATACGAGTGCGGGATCACGGCGGTCGTTATGCCGGAGTTCGACCGGATCATGCTGCAGCGGCAGAACAATCCGCATCACGCGTACACGACGGGAGAGCATACGCTGCTTACCCTGCGCAACATACCGCCGGAGAAGACGCTGCGGCTGACCATGCTGTTTCACGATATGGGCAAGCCGGAGGTATTTTCCACGGACGAGAACGGCAAGGATCATTTTCACGGGCACGCGGTCCACAGCGAGAAGATCGCGCTGGACATTATGCGCCGTCTCAAATTTGACAACGACACGCTGCGCACGGTGGCCTGCCTGGTGCGCAACCACTCACGCTATCCGCAGCTGAACGCGCGGGATGTGCGCGTTTGCGCGTATGAGATCGGACCGGAGTTGTTCGACGCGTTCCTGCTGGTAAAGCGCGCCGACATCACGGCGCACCATCCGGATATCATACCGGACACGCTGAGTTATCTGAAAGAGGTGGAGCGCATCTGGCGGGACATACAGGAGCGGGGAGACTGCCTTTCGCTGAAGGAGCTTGCGCTGGACGGCGGGGATCTGATCGGCGACGGTGTGAAGCCGGGACCGGCCCTTGGAGAGCTTCTGCGGAAGCTTTTGTTGGAGGTTCTTGAACATCCGGAGAACAATAGCAGGGACTATCTGCTTGCGCGCAGCCGGGAGCTCCGCGCGGATTTGTGACGATATATACCGGAGGAGGACGACGCGATGAAATCACCGCTCACAACTTTGTGTTATATAGAGAAGGACGGGAAGTATCTGATGCTGCACCGCGTCAGCAAGGAGAACGACGTCAACAAGGACAAGTGGATCGGCGTCGGCGGTCATTTCGAGGATGGGGAGAGCCCGGAGGAGTGCCTGTTGCGCGAGGCGAAGGAGGAGACGGGTCTGACCCTGAAGTCCTGGAGATTCCGCGGGATCGTGACCTTCGTCGCGGAGGGCTGGCCGACGGAATATATGTGCCTGTACACGGCGGACGCGTTCGAGGGCGAGCTGAAGGACTGCGACGAGGGGACGCTGGAGTGGGTTCTGAAGACGGATCTGTCGCGCCTGAATCTCTGGGAGGGCGACAAACTGTTCCTGCGTCTGCTCTCTGAGGACGCGCCGTTCTTTTCGATGAAGCTTAAATACCGCGGGGACAATCTGGTCTATGCGTCGCTTGACGGGAAGGAGCTCATGCCGGAGCGGACAGGATAGCGTTCGGGTCACAGGCGGAAGAAAGCCCTGCAGGGCATGAGACATGAGGAGGATATTATGAAAAGGACATCCTGGAGGAACCCGGCGCTGCTGTTTCTGACGGCGGCGATCTGGGGCGTTGCTTTTGTTGCGCAGAGCGTCGGCATGGAATATGTCGGGGCTTTTACATTTAGTTTTACGCGCTGTATGCTTGGCGGTATTGTGCTGATCCCGTGTATCCTGTTTTTGGACCGTTTGAAAGGAAAAGAAAAAGCGGAAAAGGGTGATGCGGCGTCTGCGGCAGACGGGACAGACGCCGCATCAAGAGACATGGTTGCGGGAAGCGCTGCGGCTGCTGTCAGAGCGGAAAAGGCGAAAGAACGCCGGACTTTGCTGACCGGCGGCATCTGCTGCGGGACGGCGCTCTGCGTGGCGAGCAATCTGCAGCAGTTCGGGATCAAATACACGACGGTCGGGAAGGCAGGATTTATCACGGCGATGTACATCGTCCTGGTTCCGCTGCTTGGGATCTTTTTGAAAAAAACGGTTGGTCTCAGGGTGTGGATCAGTGTGGCGCTGGCGGTCGCGGGACTTTATCTGCTGTGCATCACGGAAGGGTTCTCGATCGGCGGAGGCGATCTCCTTATACTGCTTTGCGCGTTTGTGTTCTCCATTCATATTCTGGTGATCGACTATTTTTCACCGAAGGTGGACGGGGTGCGGATGTCGTGCATCCAGTTTTTCGTGTGCGGGCTGCTCTCAGGGGTCGGCATGCTGATCTGGGAGAAGCCGGAGATTCACGCGATCCTCCGCGCATGGATGCCGATCGCATACGCGGGCGTGATGTCCTGCGGCGTCGCCTACACGCTGCAGATCGTCGGACAGAAGGGCATGAATCCTACGGTCGCGTCCCTGATCCTGAGCCTGGAATCGGTGGTGTCGGTGCTTGCCGGGTGGCTCCTGCTGGGACAGAGCCTGAGTGTGCGCGAGCTGGCGGGTTGCGTGCTGATGTTCGCCGCGATCATACTTGCCCAGCTTCCGGGGAAGGAGCGGACATGAGGCCGAAGCCTGGATCGGAAGCAGCAGAGGACTGCATGCTCTGCCCCAGAGAATGTGGCGCGGAGCGCGAAAATGGAAAGCGTGGCCGCTGCGGTGTAGACCGGGAGATAAAGGTGGCGCGGGCGGCGCTCCACCTGTGGGAGGAGCCTTGTATTTCCGGGACGGAGGGTTCGGGAGCCGTTTTTTTCTCCGGCTGTCCGCTTGGGTGTATCTATTGCCAGAACCGGGAGATCGCGCGCGGAAAGCGCGGAGTCACGATCTCCGTGGAACGCCTTGCGGAGATTTTTCTGGAGCTGCAGCAACAGAAGGCCAACAACATCAATCTGGTGACGGCGGGGCACTATCTGCCCCAGGTGAAAGAGGCGCTTCTTCTGGCGAAGGGGAAAGGTCTGGCCATCCCGGTCGTCTACAACAGCAGCGCTTACGAGAAGGCGGACGCCCTGCGGGAGCTGGAGGGGCTCGTGGACGTATATCTGCCGGATTTCAAGTATATGAGCGCGGCTCTGGCGGAACAGTATTCGCACGCCCCGGATTATCCGGAAGTCGCGAAGGCAGCGATCCGAGAGATGGTGCGTCAGAGACCGACGCCCCGGCTTGACGCGCGCGGGATCATGACGGAAGGCGTGATCGTGCGGCATCTGCTGCTGCCGGGGCATGTGCGCGAGGCAAAGCAGATCGTGAAGTATCTGCACGAGGAGTATGGGAACCAGATCTATATCAGCATGATGAATCAGTACACGCCGATGTCGGCGATGGCGGAGGATCCGCTGCTTGGCCGCCGCGTGACAAAGCGTGAGTACGGGAGACTGCTTGCGTACGCGGAGGAGATCAGCGTAACGCAGGGGTTCTATCAGGAAGGCGAAACCGCAGAGGAGAGCTTTATCCCGGAATTTGACGGGCAGGGAGTGCAGCGCGGAAAAGGAGGGCCGGAGGATCCGGCAGAATAGGTTATGAAAAGGATACTTATGATCGGGACCGGCGGCACGATCGCATCTGAGCTGACCGACTGCGGACTGGCGCCCGGGCTGACGACGGAACAGCTTTTAAGCTACATTCCGGATATCGAGCAGATCTGTCATGTGGACTGTATTCAGCTTTTGGCGCTGGATAGCAGTAACATCACGCCGGAGCACTGGAAGATGATCGTGCGCTGCATCCGGGAACATTACGGAGAATACGACGGATTTGTCCTCACGCACGGCACGGATACGCTTGCCTACACGGCGGCGGCATTGAGCTATATGATCCAGGGCAGTCCCAAACCAATCGTGTTCACCGGCGCGCAGAAACCGATCGGTTTTGACACGACGGATTCAAAGGCAAACCTGAGAGACGCGTTCCGCTGCGCGGTGGAAGACCTCCCGGGCGTATCGATC
This sequence comes from uncultured Lachnospiraceae bacterium, assembly GCA_947626285.1. GTDB lineage: Bacteria > Bacillota > Clostridia > Lachnospirales > Lachnospiraceae > Choladousia. The sequence continues at coordinate 658 of CANQRR010000090.1, read as the reverse complement.
GTGTTCGACCACAAGGTGATCCTTGGCACGCGCGCCAAGAAGACGCGCTCCAAGAGCTTCAGCGCGTTTTCCAGCATCAACTACCCGGAGCTGGGCGTGCTGCAGGACGGAGTTTTGATGCGCTTTATCCGGCAGGAGTGCGCGCCGGAACCGACGTTTTATGAGGAGTTGGATACAGGCGTGTCGCTGGTGAAGCTGGTGCCCGGCATGGGATGCGAGATACTGGATTTCCTGTTCGAGCGCAACGACGCGGTCGTGATCGAGAGCTTTGGCGTCGGCGGCGTCCCGGAAGCGGGCGGTTTCTATGAGTGCATCAGGAAGTGGAAGGCGCGGGGAAAATTCGCGGTGCTCACCACCCAGGTGGAGAACGAGGGCAGCGACCTGGGCGTGTACCATGAGGGGCATCGCCTGAAGAATGATCTGCGCGTCCTCGAGGCGTACGACATGACGACGGAGGCCGTGCTTGCGAAGCTGATGTGGATCCTGGCGCAGACGAAAGACCCGGAGCAGGTGATCCGGATGTTCTACACGCCCGTGGCGGTCGATATGTTTCCGCAGACAGGATCGGCGCGCAGACCGGAGTTGGAGTAAAGATATTGTCAGTTGATAAAAAATAAATAAAAGAGTATTGGTCCCCTGAGGTATAATGATCTTTGGA
>CANQRR010000089.1 GCA_947626285.1 uncultured Lachnospiraceae bacterium | reverse complement strand
TAGGTGGGACAGATCTGAGATCAAATATCTTGAGGCCAGTCTTTTTTATCCCAACTGACAATTCGTTTACTCCATCCAGACCGGAGATAAGCTTTGACAAGAAGATTGCTTTATGCGAAAATGAAAAACAAGAAGGCGTAAACGGAAACAGAAGAAAACGGGGAAACAGAAGATTGAAAAAGAGACAGAGAGGAGAGAGAATTATGAACTTAGCAGGCATGATAGACCACACGATGCTGAAGGCGGACGCGCCGCGCGACGTGATCGTGCGCTACTGCGAGGAGGCGAAACAGTATGGGTTCGCTTCTGTATGTGTCAATTCTTGCCGCGTTCCGCTGGTGGCGCAGCAGTTGAAGGGCAGCGACGTCAAGGTGTGCTGTGTGGTGGGTTTTCCGCTTGGCGCGATGCTGACGGAGGCGAAAGCGGCGGAGGCGAAATATGCCGTCGCGGCCGGAGCGCAGGAAGTGGACATGGTGATCAACATCGGCTGGATGAAGGACAAGGATTACGAGGCGGTGCAGAAGGATATCGAGGCGGTGCGCGCAGCGACCGGAAAGGACGCGGTACTGAAGGTGATCATCGAGACCTGTCTGCTGACAGACGAGGAAAAGGTCAAAGCTTGCGAACTGTCTGTAGCGGCGGGCGCGGACTTTGTCAAGACATCGACCGGATTCAGCACAGGCGGCGCGACTGCGGAGGATGTGACGCTGATGAAGAAGACTGTGGACGGCAAGGCGCTTGTGAAGGCGAGCGGCGGGATCCGCACGAACGCGGACGCGATGCGTATGGTCGAGGCCGGCGCGGATCGCATCGGCGTGGGGAACGGTGTGCCGCTGCTGAATTAGAGAGAAGTAAATGCTCCCGGACAGCTCGCTTACGTAGGTGACGAGTGCTGTCGCTGAATCAGAAAGAAGAAAAATAATGCCCCGAATAATCGAAACGGATAACCTGGACGCGGAGGAACTGCGGATCTACGCGTGTACATCGGAAGTACAGTTGCTGCGCTATTTTGAGCCCTCTCCCGGGCTGTTTATCGCGGAGAGCGCGAGAGTAGCCGAACGGGCGCTGGATGCCGGATATGAGCCGGTTTCCCTATTGGCAGAAAAAAACTTGATCGGCGAAGCAGTCGAAAAGATGCGAGGACAGGAGAATCCCCGGTTTTCTGCGTCGATAAGGGATGGCTTTACGAGTGAGACTGCCGGAACAAAGCAGACCCGCTCAGATTTCGATGTGATTGCGGAGGCGGAGCCGGAACAGAACGGCGGGGAGATCGCAAGTCTGGTAAGCCGGATCCTAGAGCGCTGCGGTGACATCCCGGTGTATGTGGCAGATGCAGCCGTTCTGGTCCGGATCACCGGGTATCATCTGACGCAGGGATTTCTCTGCGCGATGCGGCGCCGGAAGTTGCCGGACGTGGAGGTGGTCTGCGCCGGTGCGACGCGAATTGCGGTGCTGGAGGATGTCGTGAACCCGACGAATGTCGGAGCGATCTTCCGCTCAGCCGCGGCGCTTGGCTTTGACGCAGTATTGCTGACGCGAGCCTGTTGCGATCCGCTTTACCGGCGCGCGATCCGCGTGAGCATGGGAACGGTTTTTCAGATTCCATGGACGTATCTGGCGGCTCCGGCTCCGGAGTATGTGCAGGATCTGAAGCGAATGGGTTTTGCCACCGCGGCGATGGCGCTCCGGGAGGATACGGTATCCGTGGATGACCCGCGGCTTGCGGCGGAAGAACGCCTGACAGTGATCCTTGGGACGGAGGGCGACGGGCTGCGGGCGGAGACGATGGAAACCTGTGATTATACGGTGAAAATCCCGATGGAGCATGGAGTGGATTCCCTCAACGTGGCGGCCGCGAGCGCGGTCGCATTCTGGGAAATGCGCAAAAGAGGAAGGGCCGCAGAAATGTAAAACAGGCGGCAGTCTGGACATGCGGCGGAAAACGATAGAGAATAAAAAATGATTGACAATCCGGAATCAATGTAGTAGTATGGGTAAAGAATTTAACATAGTAAACCGTTGAAGCGGAAGTAAAGGCAGTTGTGCGCGCACAGAGAGTCCGGGGTGCTGAGAGCCGGGTCGAGATGCAGATTGTCAAATGGGCCGCGGAGGGCGCAGTCAAAGGCATACGCCGAGTATTCTGCGACGTGAGGCATACGTCAGTTGCGGAGATATGTCAGTATCTCATAAGGGTACAGGACATTGCGAAGGCAGTGTTTTGTAAATCAGGGTGGCACCGCGGAATGAATTTCGTCCCTGACAGGCATGATAAGTCTGTCAGGGATTTTTCACGTTAATAGCGAGCTGGGCGAACGCAGGGCGTTCGTCAGTCAGCGGCATCACAGCCCACGGCATATTTATATGTCAGAGGGCGTTGATACAGGAAATAAATGAAATAAAGGAGGCACATCATGTACCCAACATTGGAACAGGCGAGGGAACTGGCGGCGTCCGGCGAGTACAGGCGCATCCCGGTCTGCCGGGAGCTCTACGCGGATCGCTTTACGCCGATCGAGGTGATGCGGACGCTGCGCGCGGCCAGCACGCACTGTTATCTCCTGGAGAGCGCCGAGGCGCATCAGCAGTGGGGGCGTTATTCCTTTCTGGGCTACGCGCCGACAATGGAGATCACCTGTCGCGCGGGGCAGGTGAAGATCCGCCGTGGTGAGGATATCTGCAGCGGCAGGGCGGAGATCGCGGAGGAGATTCGGACGGAGAGCCCGCAGAGCGTGATCCGCGAAGTCCTGGCGTCGAACAGAAGCCCGAAGATTGAGGGGATGCCGACGTTCACGGGCGGGCTGGTCGGCTACTTTGCCTATGACTATATCTGCTACAGCGAGCCGACGCTGAAATTTTCGGGCGAGGATCCGGACGCGTTTCAGGACGCGGATCTGATGCTTTTCGATCAGGTGATCGCGTTCGACAACTACCGGCAGAAGGTGATTCTGATCTGCGGCGTGCGCACGGACGACCTGGAGGAATCCTATAAGCGCGCGGGCGCAAAGCTGGACGCGATGGCGGAGCTGCTAAAGAGCGGGGTAAAGGCGTATTTCCCGCCGCTTCGCACAAAGGGCGAGATCCAACCCTGCTTTTCGAGAGAAAAATATAAGGCGATGGTCGAGAAGGCCAGACATTACATCTACGAGGGCGACATTTTCCAGGTGGTGCTCTCCAATCCGATGGAGGCTGAGGCGGAGGGCAGCCTGTTCGACGCCTACCGCGTGCTGCGCACGACAAATCCGTCCCCGTACATGTTTTACTTTACGAGTGACGACATCGAGCTGGTAGGCGCTTCGCCCGAGACGCTGGTCAAACTTGAGGACGGGACGCTGCACACCTTCCCGCTGGCCGGCACGAGGCCGCGGGGCCGCACGCCGGAGGAGGACGAAGCGCTCGAGCGGGAGCTGCTCGCGGATGAAAAGGAGCGCGCGGAGCATAATATGCTGGTAGACCTGGGGCGCAACGACATCGGAAAGATCAGCGAGATCGGGAGCGTCCATGTGGAGAAATACATGTCGATCGAGTGCTTCTCACATGTAATGCACATCGGATCGACGGTCGCCGGCACGATACGCGCGGACAAGGATGCGGTGGATGCGGTGGACGCGATCCTGCCTGCCGGGACGCTTTCGGGCGCGCCAAAGCTGCGGGCCTGTGAGATCATTGACGAGTTGGAAGGCCGGAAGCGCGGCGTCTACGGGGGCGCGATCGGCTATCTGGATTTCACCGGGAACCTGGACACCTGCATCGCGATCCGGCTGGCGTTCAAGAAGAACGGGCGCGTGACGGTCCGTTCCGGCGCCGGGATCGTGGCGGACAGCGTGCCGGACAAAGAATTTGAGGAGTGCTGCAACAAGGCCCGCGCGGTCGTGAACGCGCTGCGGCAGGCAGAGGAGGGGATGGAATGATCTTACTGATCGACAATTACGACAGTTTTTCCTACAATCTGTTTCAGCTTGCGGGGACGATCCGCCCGGATATCAAAGTGATCCGCAACGACGCGTACACGGTGGAGGAGATCGAGGCGATGCAGCCCGAGGCGATCATCATCTCCCCGGGACCGGGCAGGCCGGAAGACGCGGGCGTGTGCGTCGAGCTGATCCAAAAGCTCTCCGGGAAGCTGCCAATTCTGGGCGTCTGCCTGGGGCACCAGGCGATCTGTCTTGCGCTTGGAGGCACGGTGTCCTACGCGAAACAGCTGATGCACGGCAAACAGTCGGACGCGCAGATCGACGAGGAAAGCGTGTTGTTCCGCGGGCTGAGTTCACCGGTAAAGGTGGCGCGCTATCATTCGCTTGCGGCGGTGGAGGAGACGCTGCCCGCGGAGCTCAAAGTCACGGCGCGCACGGCGGACGGCGGGGTGATGGCCGTGGAGCACAGGAGATACCCGTTGTACGGACTACAGTTTCATCCGGAGTCGGTGCTGACGCCGGACGGAATGCAGATAATCAAAAATTTTATGGAGGGAATCAGACATGATTAAAGAAGCGATTATCAAACTTTCGAAGAAACAGGATCTGACGTACCAGGAGGCGGAGGCCGTCATGGACGAGATCATGAGCGGCGAGGCCACGACGATTCAGATGTCCTCATACCTCACGGCGCTGGCGATGAAGGGCGAGACGATCGATGAGATCACGGCGTCGGCGGCGGGCATGCGCGCGCACGGGCTACGGCTGCTGCATGAGATGAACGTGCTGGAGATCGTGGGTACCGGCGGGGACGGTTCGAACTCATTCAACATTTCCACGACGTCTGCGATGGTGATCGCGTCGGCGGGCGTTCCGGTCGCGAAACACGGTAACCGCGCGGCGTCTTCCAAGAGCGGCGCGGCGGATGTGCTGGAGGCGCTTGGCGTGAAGATCACGGTCTCCCCGGCGAAGAGCCTGGAGCTTCTGCAGAAGCTGAACATCTGCTTCCTGTTCGCGCAGAGCTACCATACGGCGATGAAGTACGTTGCCCCGGTGCGCAAGGAGCTGGGCATCCGCACGGTGTTCAATATCCTTGGGCCGCTCTCAAATCCGGCCGGCGCGAACATGGAGCTCATGGGCGTGTACGAGGAGGAGCTGGTCGAGCCGCTCGCGCAGGTGATGATGAACCTTGGCGTGACGAAGGGTATGGTGGTCTTCGGGCAGGATAAGCTCGACGAGATTTCGATGAGCGCGCCGACCTCCGTCTGTGAGATCCGCGACGGGAAACTGACGAGCTACACGATCACGCCGGAGCAGTTCGGCTATGAGCGCTGCGGCAAGGACGACTTGAAGGGCGGCACTCCGCAGGAGAATGCCGAGATCACGAGGGCGATCCTCACGGGAGCCGACAAGGGGCCGAAGCGCCAGGCAGTCTGCCTGAACGCGGGCGCGGCACTGTACATTGCGGGCAAGGCTTCCACGATGGAAGAGGGCGTGCGTCTGGCAGAGCGCCAGATCGACAACGGCGAAGCGCTGCGAGTGCTTGAGGAATTTGCAAGAGAGAGCAACCGAGAGTAGTAGAAACGGTTTCTGCAAAGAAGCGAGACTGCGAATCGGAATGACGGGTTCGGCAAAGGGGAATCCTGTTTCGGACAGATTTATTGAAAAATGTCGATTGGAAAATAGGAAAATGAACATTTTACAGGAAATTGCAGAGAAAACAAAAGAACGGATTGCGCAGGAAAAGGCGCAGCTGCCGCTTGAGGAGCTTCGCCGGGAGGCGGAGCAGATCGTCCGGGATGAGGCAGGGATGAGGACGAATCTGAACCAGACAGAGCAGGCTGCGTTCCCATTCGCGCGCGCTCTGGAGCAGAAGGGCATTTCCTTTATCTGCGAGGTGAAAAAAGCGTCGCCCTCAAAAGGGATGATCGCGCCGAATTTTCCCTATCTGGAGATCGCGAAGGACTACGAGAAGGCGGGCGCGTCGGCAATCTCCTGCCTAACCGAACCGTTCTATTTTCAGGGGCAGGATCAGTATCTGCGGGAGATCGCACAGGCGGTGCGGATCCCGGTGCTGCGCAAGGATTTCACGGTGGATGAGTACATGATCTATCAGGCGAAAGCGCTGGGTGCGTCAGCGGTCCTGCTGATCTGCGCGATTCTCGACGACGGACAGCTTAGCGCCTATGGACAACTTGCACAGGAACTTGGACTGTCGGCGCTTGTAGAGGCGCACGATGAGGAGGAGGTCGAGCGGGCGTTGCGGGCGGACGCGAAGATCATCGGAGTCAACAACCGCGATCTGCGGACGTTTACCGTCGATATCAACAACAGCCTGCGGCTGCGGCGCCTGGTGCCGCCGGAGATCTTATTCGTGTCAGAGAGCGGGATCCGCACGGCGGAGGACATCCGGAACCTGCGCGAGAACGGCACGGACGCGGTGCTGATCGGAGAGACGCTGATGCGTTCCGGAGAAAAGGAGCAGCTGTTGCGGGAGTGGAGAGAAGCATGAAAGTAAAGATCAAGCTCTGCGGCATGAGCAGACCGGAAGATATTGCCTGTGTCAACGAAATGCGGCCGGATTTCTGCGGTTTTGTCATCAATGTGCCGAAGAGCATCCGCAATGTGTCACCGGAGCAGCTGCGCGCGCTGGTGAAGCTGTTGGATCCGGAGATCATTCCGGTCGGGGTGTTCCGCGACGAGCCGCTGGAAAGCGTGGCCGCCTTTCTCGAGGAGGGCGTGATTCGGATGGCGCAGATTCACGGACATGAGGACGAGAACTATATCCGCGAGTTGAAGTCGCGGGGCGATTTTACCGTGATCCGGGCATTCAATGAGCGGACGTTTGGCGAAGCGGAGGGAAGCTGCGCCGATTACGTGTTGCTTGACCATGGGGAGGGCGGCACCGGGGAGACGTTCGACTGGACAATGACGGACAGCATACGGAGGCCGTTTTTCCTGGCGGGAGGCATCGGGCCGGAGAATATCGGGGAGGCGCTGCGGCAGGTGCGCCCCTGGGCAATCGACCTGAGCAGCGGCCTTGAGACGAACGGAAAAAAGGATCCGGCGAAGATCCGCGCGGTGGTGCGGGCTGTGCGGCGATGGAATGAGGAGCAGAACTGATCTGCAGAGAGCACAACAGGCCGGGACAGAAAATAAGATATGATAGACAGGCCGGAGCCAAAAGGCAGAAATTGAGATAGGACAGACGGAACAGAGACGAGAGACGAAATTGAGATAAGACAGACAGGACAGAGCGAAAGACAGAGATGAGATAAGATAAGTTTGCAGGAGGACAGGAGAATGAGCGGAAGATTTGGAACGCACGGCGGGCAGTACATTCCGGAGACGCTGATGAACGCCGTAATCGAGCTGGAGGAGGCGTACAACCGTTACAAGGACGACCCGGAGTTCAACCGAGAGCTGACGGAGCTGTTCAATGATTACGCGGGTCGTCCGTCGCGGCTTTATTTTGCGAAGCGGATGACGGAGGACCTGGGCGGCGCGAAGATCTATCTGAAGAGAGAGGATCTGAACCACACCGGCGCGCACAAGATCAACAATGTGCTGGGGCAGGTACTCCTTGCGAAAAAAATGGGAAAGACGCGCGTGATCGCGGAGACCGGGGCCGGGCAGCATGGCGTGGCGACGGCGACGGCGGCGGCGCTGATGGATATGGAGTGCGAGGTGTTCATGGGCAAGGAGGATACGATCCGCCAGGCGCTCAACGTCTACCGGATGCGGCTTTTGGGCGCGCAGGTACACGCGGTGGAGAGCGGCACCGGGACGCTCAAGGATGCGGTCTCGGAGACGATGCGCGAGTGGACGAAGCGGATCGACGACACGCATTATGTGCTGGGTTCTGTGATGGGCCCGCACCCGTTCCCGACGATCGTGCGCGATTTCCAGAGCGTGATCTCGAAGGAGATCAAAGAGCAGCTCATGGAGAAGGAAGGAAAACTCCCGGATGCGGTGCTGGCCTGTGTCGGCGGCGGTTCCAACGCAATCGGGGCGTTCTATCATTTCATCGGCGATGAGAGCGTGCGTCTGATCGGCTGTGAGGCGGCAGGGCGCGGCGTGAACACAGCGGAGACCGCCGCGACGATCGCGACCGGGCGGCTGGGCATCTTCCACGGCATGAAGTCCTATTTCTGTCAGGACGAGTACGGGCAGATCGCGCCGGTGTACTCGATCTCAGCCGGTTTGGATTACCCGGGCATTGGGCCGGAACACGCGTATCTTTACGATAAAGGGCGCGCGGAGTATGTGCCGGTGACGGACGACGAGGCGGTCGAGGCGTTTGAGTATCTGGCGAAGATCGAGGGAATCATCCCGGCGATTGAGAGCGCGCACGCGGTGTCCTACGCGATGAAGCTTGCGCCGCAGATGCGCAAGGATCAGATCATCGTTATCAACATTTCCGGGCGCGGCGACAAAGACTGCGCGGCGATCGCGCGCTACAGAGGGGAGGATATCCATGAGTAAGATACAGAAGGCGTTTGAAAACGGCAAGGCGTTTATCCCGTTTGTGACCTGCGGCGACCCGTCGCTGGAGGTCACGGAGAAGCTGGTCTACGCGATGGAAGAGGCGGGGGCGGATCTGATCGAGCTTGGTATTCCATTCTCGGATCCGACGGCGGAAGGCCCAGTGATTCAGGAGGCGAACATGCGCGCTCTTTCCGGCGGCGTGACGACGGACAAGATCTTTGACATGGTGCGAAAGATCCGCCGGAAGACACAGATTCCGATGGTGTTCATGACCTACGCGAACGTGGTTTATTCCTATGGGACAGAGCGCTTCGTGAAGACGGCCGCGGAGATCGGCATGGACGGGCTGATCCTGCCGGACGTGCCGTTTGAGGAGAAGGAGGAATTCAGCTCCGTGTGCGACGCGCACGGGTTGGCTTTGGTGTCTTTGATCGCGCCGACCTCACACGAGAGGATCGCGACGATTGCGGCTTCGGCGGAGGGGTTCATCTACTGTGTTTCCTCGCTGGGCGTCACCGGCGTGCGCACGGAGATCACGACCGACGTCGGCGAGATGGTGCGCCTGGTGCGCGCGCACAGCAGTATTCCCTGCGCGATCGGCTTCGGCATCTCCACGCCGGAGCAGGCGAAGCGCATGGCCGGATACGCGGACGGTGTGATCGTCGGTTCCGCGATCGTGAAACTGTGCGGACAGTACGGCGCGGACTGCGTGCCGCGTGTGGCCGAGTACGTGAAAGCAATGAAAGAAGCGGCGGTGTCGGCGGGATAAACGTCAGGCGGAAACATTTATTCTTTTTTAAGAAATTGGATATTGCATATGTGTGCAATGCGTGTTAGAATATCTCGCATAAAAGTAGTTAATAGCTGTAAATGTCACAAAAGAAAATCCCCGGAGAATGCCGCTCCGGGGATTTTTATAGTATGACGGGCATGTCGCCAGTCTGTGGTGAAAGTCCATAAGGGGCGTAGTTGCCGACGAACCCCAAAGCAACTC
>CANQRR010000088.1 GCA_947626285.1 uncultured Lachnospiraceae bacterium | reverse complement strand
TCGTCATCCGTCTCCTGATATCCGATCTGCTTAAGGATCCCCAAAAGCTTTTCCGAGTCGCGGCTGTTCATCTGACACCCGAAGGTTTTTGTACAACAGAACAAGGGACGCCCTAATTCAGCACTTTTTTTCTTCACATACTGGCGAACTTTCGCTATAAAATAATACTGTCGATCCGGTTCCGCCGTAGGCGGCGGCCCGGAAGTGTCAATTTTGTCGAAGTCAATATCATTATACATCTGTTTCCCCTTTCTGCAAATACTATATTTCTTCGCCGGTCTGCCGATCCACGAAGACGATCTTCAGATCACAACCCAAAACGTCAGCGAAGCCGGACAATTCTTTTTCACTGAAGTTCCCGCGCTCCATTTTGTTTGCTAAGTTCTGGCGCGTCTGGCCGGTTGCGTCGGCAAGATCGCCCTTCTTCAGCCCGCGCCGCTGGCGCAGAAATTCGATCTTTTCAATAGTTGTCATTTTCATGTTTCATCATCCTTTCGCCTTTTTTATACTTGCATTTTACATTATACACTTTATAATGTCAATAGTAAATTTCAGAATGAATTTTTTCATTATTTCTTTACATTTTCCCTTGACAAATTTCACTTTATAGTGTATAATGTAAACATAAAGAAAAACAAAAAGAAAGGAAGTACAAAAAATGTTAGATAAGAACGGAATCGAAATCAAGACAGGTCAGATCGTAGAAATCAGCGGGGCATATTTCCAGAACGACAACGGATATTATTTCGTTGATCGCGCGCCTGGCGATCCGGGCTGGTGCGGGAATGATTACAGTTTGATGAAAATTTCAAAGAAAGGCAAGATCAGCAAGGCGAAGCGGAACCTTTGTTTCTGGCCGATCGGCGTATTCGTAAACGATCCCTGGAAGCGGGCGGCGGCGAATGAATGGAACCGGGAACACGCGACGATCGAAGTCAAGGACGGAATCGACCGGGCCGAAGTCAAGGCGCATTTCGCGGAAGAAGCTGAATCCCTGGAAGAACAAATTCATTATATGTCCTGGACGTGGGGAACGGATCATCCGGAAACGATCCGGAACAAGGAACTTCAGGAACATTATAGAACGGTTGCGGCCAGCATAGCATAAAGACAGGCGGAAGGGCGAAGCCCTTCCGTTTTTCACTTTTCCGTGACGTTCGGAAAATATTTCTTGAAATTTTTCATTTTATTTTTACATTTTCCCTTGACAAATTTCACTTTATCGTGTATAATGTAAACATAAGATAAAGAAGACGCCTGGTTGCCAGGGCGTAGAGTTTGGCAACAGCGGCCGGAAGCGGCTGAACACTTCCGGGGGGAAGTTCCGAAATGACACTGACAATCACGATTCCAATAAATCATATAGGGGGAAACGAATATGTTGAATATCCAGGTTGTGAACACGCTGAAGAAACAGGGCTTTGAAATCTCCGAAATCATGAACGCGATCCGCGCGGCCGAAAAGGACGGCGAAGCGATCCTGAACGGCTGGACGATCCGCTACAATGACCGCGGCGAAATGATCGTCGTTCATCCGTCCTGGTGCGGGATTTACGTCGGCGATTATAAATCACACGTGATCTTCCAGAAGAACATTTCCTATCATTACAACAATTTCGGCTTTATGCCAGCGAAATATAATGACCTGGATCGCGTTCTTTCCGATCTGGCGGCGAACAAGACAAACGGCTTTATCCTTTGCGAATGTTCGGCCGGTCAGTACAATCGCCGCAAAAAGCAAGTTGAAAAGTTAGGTTATACCGTGTATAAATCCAATATTTCAGCTTGCACAAGCGAAATTTCAACCTGTGTTTTCCTGATCGCGTAAGCGATCCGCGGCCCCGGCTTTCCGGGGCCAGCATACAAATTATAAAGGGGGATTCGTTATGACGATTCACGAAGTTTCAGATCAGCTTCATTCTTTATCCGTAGGCGGCTATTTTAACGGCGAAAAATTCACCGTTGACAGGCTCCGGAACTATATCGAAGCCATGACGCGCACGTCCGAAAGTGTAATCATGGAAATCGCGCTTCCTGACGGCCGCTGGTTTTTCAAAATTACCCGGTACGGCGTCGAACGCGGCCGGTTCCAGTACGATTATTATATTCCTGAAACGCGGGATCAGGAAATTCCGATCAAGGACGAACTTTTCCATTCCGCATAAATTCCGGCCCCGGTCTTCCGGGGCTTCACTTTTGCGTGTCGTCCGGAAAACTTTTCTTGAAATTTTTCATTTTATTTTTACATTTTCTATTGACAAATTTCATTTTATAGTGTAGAATGTAAACATAAAGATAAACGAACCGAAGGGGGATCACAAAATGGCAAGCGTTGAATTCATTAAGGCAAGGATCGAAGGAACCGAAAAGAAGCTGGAAAAACTTAATAAGAAAATGGAACGGATCAGGATCGCGAAGGAATCCAATTACAACGAAAACAACCCGTACTTATACACGGAATTCGATTTCCGGGGAACCGAAAAGGACATTCAGGAAGCCGAAAGGACGCTGAAAAAGTATAAGGATCAGCTTCAGAAGGAAACGGAAAAGGCCGCAAGCCGGAACGTGAAAGTCATAAACGATTTTCTTGACAAATGGTTTGAAGAATGTGTGAAATGGTTCGATTCCGAATATGAAAAGTACAAGGAAGCCGAAAAAGATTATAACAGACGCCAGCGCGAATTTATACAGCATTTCAATTCGATCCGCAATCCGGAAGAAAGAAAAGCCGTCCGGGAAGCCCGATCCGCTGAAGCGAAGGAATTCAAAAAGGCATGGACACACGTAACACAATTCGATCACGGTTCCCTTCCCTGGCGTGAAACAATGCTGAAGGACATGGAAGCCGAAAGAATCCGGAAATACGACGACATAATCGAACGGACAAACGAAATCGTCGGCCAGATTACAGACGCAAGTTTCCTTCATATCTCCCCCGAAGGCAACCTGAACGGGATCATCGAAGGAACGAAGGGCCGGGCCAACGTCCAGACGATCGGCGCGGGCGGCTACAATATCCAGTGTTACCACTTCCGGACACTGATTCATAAAATCTAAAACAGGGCGGCCCCGCGGCCGCTCTTTCCGCGTTCTGGAATCAGAGAAAATCAGACTTTATCAGAGTTAATCAGAATATATCAGACTTAATCAGAATAGAAAGGGAACGCGCCAGAAGCCCCGGAAATCCATTTTCCGCGGCTTCCTTTGCAATTCTCCAAACTCACCCTTCAAAACGCCCCTGGCGGGCAAATACGCGCGTCAGACAAGGTTCAAATACGAAAGTGCAACCCACGAATTTATTTCTTTCAGTTTCGCTTCCGCGACGCCCTTGTGTGTCGCAAGCGCGGCGACCGTGTGTTTCTTGCCGCCGCATTGTGCGGCCGGTACGGATCGCCCGCGTGTCGTGCTTAATCCGCCATACACGGCCCCGGCCGAAATCGTGACGGAAGAACCGACCTTGATCCCGCCGCCGCCAGACGCCCGAAGCGAAGACACGGCAACCCATGAATTTATTTCTTTCAGCTTCGCTTCCCTGACGCCCTTGTGATCCTCGATCGCCGCGACCGTGTGTTTCTTCGTTCCGCACTGGACGGCTGGAACCTGGCGGCCGCGGGCCGTACTCAAACCGCCGTAAACGGCCCCTGGCGCGATTGTGACGACCGATCCGACCTGAATATCCCCTGAACCGGTTCCGGCCGTTCCTGGCGCGCTCTGCGCGGCCGTGTCGCCCTTTCCAGCGTTCCCGGACACGACGGAATCATACTGACCGATATTATACTTCTTGTAGATGTTCGTCAGGCTGTTTGTATATGCCGGATCGGTTGCATATCCAGCCGCCTTGATTTCCTTCGCGGCCGTGGCGAAATCTTTTTCGCCGACAACCTTCTTGTAACGGTCTTTCTGCAAGAATTCGCCGTGATCCGCGACGGACGCTTCCAGATTGTCATACGCGCGGAAATCGGATTCTTCGTATTTCGTGACGCCGTTGTAAACCTCTTTCGAACTTTTCCGGAAGATTTTCCCGTTCCAGCCCCTGGACGCCTTGATCCCGAACGCCGCGCCGCCGTAGACATAAAGATCGCTTGTTCCGTAACCGGATTCAAGACAAGCCTGTGTGATCGACAGGGAAGGAAGGACGTTGTGCTTTTTATAATCCGCCTGACATAACGGCGCGATCAGCTTGATAAATGCTTCCGGCGACGCACATTTCGCGTTCACGACCTTCTTCCCGGACGTTCCGGACGTGTTCCCGGACGACTGGCCGGACGATCCGGAACCGCTCTTTTTCAGCCCGAAGCCGTCAATGATCCCTTGTGCGGCGGCCCTGGCGACGGCGGCCTTGTTCCCGTTGTAGATCGTCATATCATCTTTGTCGTCAATGAAACACGTTTCCAGAAGCGCGGCGGACGTTCCGGCCTTTTTGCAATTATAGATCACGGAAAAATTCGTCCGCTTTACGCCGCGGTTTTTGAAGCCCAGCTTCGCGATCTGATTGACGATCGCCTGTTCGACCGTGACGCCGCTTTCCGACGTCGTGACATAGATTTCCGTTCCGGTTGTCTTTCCGTCTCCGGCCGTGTCATTCACGCAAGCGTTGAAATGCACTTCCAGAACATAGTCATAATCAGACGGCTTGACCTTCAGGCCCCCGGCGAGAATGTCGCTGTATGCGTTCCGATCCGTGGGATAAAGCGTCACGTCAGCATAACCGGCCAGGGCCTTTTGAATTTCCTGTACCATGACGACGGTTTCCGTCGCTTCGACGCCGAACTTCGACGACGCGCCAGGATCGCCCGCGCCATGTCCTGAAATCAATAAGATTTTCATATAAAACTACTCCCTTCTAAAAAAGGCGGACGCCAGAAGAACGCCCGCCCCGTGTTGCTCATTGCGCCGCGTTCGTGGCCGCGGCTTCCTTGTTGTTCTGCTTGCACATTGCTTCGATCTGCGTCAGAATCCACTTTTCCAGATCGTTATAATGTTTCTCGATCACCGTCTTCATGCGGTCATTCATCTTCGCCAGGGAATTTTCAAGCGACCGGCGCAAGGCTTCCTTCTGCATAGCTTCGTTGAATGTGCCGTCCTTGCGAAGCTGATCCGCGAACGTCTGGTTCGTTTCGTCCACCGCGTCGCAAACAATGTCGATCGCTTCTTCGATCACGGTTCCTTCCGTGACGTTGCGAAGGAAATCCGTCGCCGCCTTGACGACGATCGGGATTGCGACGCAAATAACCGCGGATAACAATGTAACAAGTGTCTGCTGAATGTCCATACTTCTTTCACTCTCCTTTAATAATTTTGATTCTGAATTTCTTCAGACATTGCCGATTCAAATTCCTGATCCGCTGGCGCGGAATCCAGCCCGGCCGCCTGGTACGCCTTCCGAAGTTTGATCGCGTTTTCTGATTTCGCCTTGTTATAATAAAAGGCCCGTGAAATCCCATAGGCCCCCCACGACGACGGGATCAGATAACAAAAGACAGACGTGTCTTTCCCGATCCACGCCATGACAAGCGCGGCCCCGGTCACGATCCAACATTCCAGCGCGGAAACGGCCAGAATGAACTTTGAAAATTCAGGCTTTGTTTTCGCCTTTTTTCTTTTCCCGCTCATGCTCTCCCCCTCTTAAATCCCCGCGCCCATTCGCGCCAGCGTAAACACGACGCCGACCGCCGCCGCAATCACCGCGGCGACGATCGTTCTTGAAAGCCACGTGTTTTTTTCTTCAAGAACTTTGATCCGGTCTTCCTGATCGCTGACTTCGTGTTCCAGTTCGATCAGCTTTTTTTCGTTCTCATACGTCTTCGCCTTTGCGTTGCTGTAACTATCTAACTTCTGTTCGATAATCGTCAGCCGATCAAGGACTTCGCGTTCAAACGATTTTGACGGTGCTGTATTGTCCGGCATAATGCGAACCCCCTTTCCCTGTTTATTAGACAATTAAAAGCGGGAAGAAATCACCCGCTTCGCGTTGTTTACCACAAAAACGAATTCGTCCAATATTTTCCGAAGAAGGTTCCCGGCCGTGAAGCCGCGGATCAATCCGAAATAGCTTTGCATAGTGCTATCGACCTTATACCAGGCCATAAGCCCCGCTTCATACAGTTTTTTGATGAAACGGATTCGCGATTTCATGCGCTTTTGCGTACTCTTGCGCATTTTGATAAATAGCGGCGATATGACCGCGCCGACAAACTCGACCGGAAGCCACGCCGGGCGGATCGTCGTCTTTTTGTTCAGTTCCAGGCGCAAATTGTCATTCAGGAACATTTCGATCTGATCCTTCAGCCCTTCCGTTTCCCGTTTGCCCTGGTAAAGAATGATAATATCGTCCGCATATCTAATCAGATAATGAACGTGCAAAACGTGTTTACAGTATTGATCCAGTTCGTTCAGATAAATATTTGCGAACATTTGTGAAGTCAGGTTCCCGATCGGCATACCCTTATTGAAAACCCATTCTTCCCGATCGCATAATTCCGGCTGAACGCCTGACGGAAGCCCGAAGGCCGTATCTTCGCAATTTATCAAATTGTAAAGGTCTTTCAGGATCAATTTGTCCTTGATCCGGCGCGAAAGAATGTTCATAAGAACTTCATGATCGACGCGATAGAAATATTTTGAAATGTCCAGCTTCAGGACATACCACTTCCCGCCGCTCCGGTTGACTTTGCGAAGCCATTTCTGAAGCGTGATCCGCGCCCGATCCGCGCCCTTTCCTTCCCGGTTCGCGTATGAATGTTCAATGAACGTCTTGTCGAATAGCGGGCTTAATTTCTGATAAAAAGCCCACTGGACAACGCGGTCACGGTACGGAAGGGCCATGATAATACGCGGCTTCGGCTCGAAAATCTTCTTCATGCGGTATTTGCCGACCTTATAATTCGACTGCAATTCGCCGCCAGGCTCCCCGCCTTCCGGAAAATACGTCAGATCGTTGTGCAAGCTGATTATATTTTCCTGACGGTGCGCGTTGAAAGCTAAGATTTCATCACGAAACCGCTTGCAATCTTCGGCGTGTTTGTTCGCCAGAAGCAAATTTTCCTGACTGATTATTTCGTCGTGTGTGATATTAAATGTTTTTGGCATAAAAACAGATTCCTTTCAAAAGGATTCGCGCGGCGACTTTCGGCCGCCGCGCCCTTGTCCGACCGGTACACCCTTCGACGCGCTACTAACTGTATAAAGGAAAGGCGGATTCCCCTGGAAGAAGAACCCGCCTTTCGCGCCGGACAAATTAGTTTTCCCCGGAAAAACTTCTTCCGGATTGTTTAATTTTCTCCGGCCGTGGCCGGTTGAGGAAATAAGCCCCTTTCCCTTTGCTTTCACTGCACGGCGGCGCGTGGACGACGTGTTCTCGATAAAAGGGTAAGCGGAGAAGAAGCCGATGTTGTGATTCGCGTTCGACCGCGGATTGTTGAAGTTCAAAGCGGACGAACCGGCGTTCGACGTGTTGTTCCAATTCGCGCCCACAATCGGCAAGCGTAACGGCTCATTCCCTGGCGGGATTCTATCCCGGTTTGTTAGTGTCCTTTTGAGATTGAATCCAGCCGCCGAGAAGCCGCCCGATCTCGTTCATCATGTTCGCCACTAACAAATAACGCTTTTCATCTATAAATTTCAGATCATAGGAAAGATCATTGAAAAGCCGTAACAATTCAAGCTGGACGTCCGCGTCCTGAAGCGTCGTCTTTTTATAATACTTCTTTTGCGCCGCTATAATCAGAGAAAGGAACTGAAACAACGTCTTCTTATAATCGGCCACGAAGCCCAGCTTTTCATATTTCGGATATTTCACAAAAGCGATATAAAGATAACCGGCAAGGTCTTTCGTCCGCTGAAGGATCACAAGCCCCTTCCGCTGTTCCCTGACTTCCGCCGCGTCCTGGCGCGGCGTCATGTTCTGACCGGCCTTCCGGTTGTATCGGTTATCGTCCATATTTTTCTAAACCTTTCCGTTCATAGGGGCCGCTACCGCGGCCCCGTCAGATTACAGTGTTTCAGATTACAGATCACAACTCCATAAAAGCGGAGAAGAAGCCGAGGTCGTGAGCCGCGTGCGACCGCGGAGAGTGGAAGTTCAAAGCGGACGAACCGGCGTACGACGTGCCGTACCAAGCCGCGCCCACAAGCGGCAAGCGCTCGCCTTCGTTGTTAATCCAGAAGCCGCCCTTGTACTTCTCTTTGTCGTCCGCAACCGGGGCCAGATTCAACGCCAGAAGGATTTCTGGAATCTTTGAAACGGTGTCGCCGTCAGCCGCGATCACGTTGAAGGTTGACGTCGAATTCGATCCCTTTTCGCCCGTGTCTGTTGCGATCTTGAACGCCTTTGTATACTTCAGCGTTCCGGCCGTGCCGGGATCGACAAGGCTTCCGTTTTCAAGGATCGCCTTCCAGAACGTCGAACCGGCCGCCGCGGACGTCTGTTTCGCCGCCAGGTTGCCGACGAAAACCTGAATTTCGCCGTCCACGACGCGCGCGCCGGACATCCATTTCCAGACGTTGCCAACCCAATCGGCAATTCCGGCGAACGTGCCGTCATGCCGCCAGGTTGCCGGGCCGGAACCCGTCGCCGTGCGTCCGTTCTTCTTCTGTTCGCTTTCCATGTACGTATACGTGACCGCGCCCGCTTCGTGTTCGTGCTGATACGCCTTTCCGAAGTTCGTGTTGCCGTGCGGCTCGAAGCCGGATTTGCGGATCAAGTGATTGATAACCGCCCATTCAGGAATACTTCCTAAATGCCAGCCGGGGCCTTTCTTGTTGCAATAATTGTGTGCTGAATCATAGTTCAGCGACGCGGCCGGATCGACCAGCGGCCAGGAATACGCGCGGCCGTCCACAACGCAATTTATAAACTGACTGAAATAAAAAGCGTCGTATTCCGCCGTGTCCACGATGAAGGCCGGGGCTGTCTGCTCCGATCCGCCCGTGAAAAGATTTGCGTTTGTGCGCTTGTAAACCGGAACCATGAAGGACGGAAGATCAGCGTTGTCCATGATAACGGTATTCGCGCCGCCCGAAATGCCTTCGACGGCGAATTTCAGCGCGTCAAAATTGTAATTATTCATCGAATACACCTTCTTTCAACTCGAATAAGGTCAACGTCACGTTGTCCATGCTGAACGGAACCGGATCGCGTTCAATGATCTTCTTCTGCGATCCTTCCTGATCCGGATCATAGTCAGGATTGTCGATTTCCTTTTCCGTGTAGGCCCGCGGCGGAATGTCGATCTGTGCGACATAGTAAACGCCTTCGCTTTCCCGAAGTTTCCCATTCGCGGAACCCATGACGTCAATATGAACCGCGGCGTCGTCTTCCAGCTTTTCCAGATTGAACATAAGCTGATCGCCGACGTTCAGCCAATTCCCCATTTCGGAATGGGAAATCTTCTTTCCTTCGCCCCTTTCAATGATAATCATTATCTTATTCCCACCTTTCTATAAATATCGTTCATCCTTGCGTTGATTTCTTCGGCGTATTCCCGATTGACCTTTTCGCCGTTTTCAGGACGTCCGCCGCCGAACGCGCGCAACATATCCGCTTCCTGGCGGCGGCGTTCGTCTGATTTGATAATGACATTTGCGGCCATTAGAACACACCCCCTACCACGTGAAGCCGAAGCGTTACCTGTTTCGCGCTCCCGTAATATTTGACCTTGAAAGCGTTCAGGGCTTTCCCGTACACTTCCACCCGAGTTTGCCACTTACAGATAGGAAATGGAGCCGAACTGGCTCCATTTCTTTCAGCAAATATGCGGTTTTTCC
>CANQRR010000087.1 GCA_947626285.1 uncultured Lachnospiraceae bacterium | reverse complement strand
ATCCGACACAATGCGCAAGTGCCGGATAGGAACGGCAAAATTTTTTACACTTCTATTACTTCTTTATCGCACATAAGTAAAGACATGCGGCAGCTCACGTACCTCCTGCAGCTGCTGCCCGGTCAAAGAGATACCCTCGATCGTCACCGTCTCCGCCGTCCGTATCATCTGCTTCAGCTCCTCCGTCGTGCCGGAAGCGATCGCGCGCCCGTGGTCCATGATGACGATGCGGCTGCAGATCTGCTCGACTTCCTCCATATAGTGGGAGGTATAGATCACCGTCGCGCCGTTTCGGTTCAGCTCCACGATCCCCTCCAGAATGCGGTTGCGGCTCTGCGGATCCACCGCGACGGTCGGTTCATCCAGAATGATCAGTCTCGGCCGATGCGCGATCCCGCAGGCAATGTTGAGTCTGCGCAGCAGTCCGCCGGAAAGCTTTTTCGGCGTCATCTTCCGGTACTCCTCCAAACCGGCGAAACGGATCGCATCCTCCACGAGTTCTCTTCGTTTCTCCTTATCCGTCACATAGAGACCGCAAAAATAATCGATGTTCTCACTGACCGTCATCAGGTCGAATACCGCCACATTCTGTGGAACAATGCCGATCTGCCGCTTGAGCTCGTAGCTGTCCGGGCGCATCTCCTGCCCGAACACGCTGATCTCGCCTTTATCGTACTTCAAAAGCGCAAGCAGGCAGTTGATCGCCGTCGTCTTCCCTGATCCGTTCGGACCGAGAAGCCCGAAAATTTCGCCCTCCTGAATATCCAGATTAAAATGGTCAAGGGCAGTCAGCTCCCCGTACCTCTTTACCAGATTTTTGATGTGGATCATACCTTCCTCCTCGCACTGCCTGGTCCGTTCTCCAAGCCGTGCTTCCCTCATATTGTCTGCATTTTGAGACTGTAAAGTTTTCTTTTCCCAGACAGTATAGCATGTTCTCCCCGCATTTTTCAGTGCCGAATGTAAGCAAAGCAGGTGACAAATGTCATTTGATTTTCCAAATGCCATATGATACGATATCACACAGGATCTTTCGTTTTCGGGCCGCGCAGCATTGTCTGCCGCCGCGGACATGGCGAAAGAAAAACTCCGGGAGGCAACGTTTATGCCCTATCTGGCCGACAAATGCATACTCTTTTGTTTCTGCCTGCTGGGCTTTCCGTTCGGCGGGATCGCGCCGGCAAATGTGTGCGCGGCTCTTCTCGCGGTCACGGCAAGCGCTCTCCTGTCCGCGCTGCGCGGCCATTGCTGGAAACAGCTTTTGCCTGCGGGATACGGAGCGCTGCAGTTTTTCTTCCCGGAGCTCTGCGTCTTCCTCCCGCTCCTCTCGTATGATTGGTTTTCTCCTGATTCGCGGGGAGACATCGGCGCACCCGCGCTCTCTCTTGGCGGATTTTTCTATAGCGCCTTTTATCAAAAGAGTTTCGGCGCGCAGCACCCGTTTCTTCCCTTTCGCTATCAGTTTCTCCTGATACTGTCCGGCTGTGTCTTTGCCGTGCTGCTTCGCCGGAAGACAGACAATGGGCTCCGGCTGCACAGGCAGCTCCTGGAGACAAAGGATGCGGGCACTGAGATGCAGCTCCTGCTGAAAGAGCGCAACCGTTCTCTTCATGAAAGACAGGACAGCGAGATCTATGCCGCCACGCTGCGCGAGCGCAACCGCATCGCCAGGGAGATTCACGACAACGTTGGACACCTGCTGACCCGCGCGATCCTGATGCTCGGCGCGATCCGGACTGTACCGCACGCCCCGGCAGTTGAAGAACCGCTCGCACAGCTCGGTGAAACGCTCGACGACGCGATGAACAGCATCCGCAGCAGTGTACACGATCTGCATGACAGCTCCGTGAATCTTGAGGAATCGCTCCAGGCCATGATCCGGGACTTTCACTTCTGCCCGGTCCGCCTGCAGTACCGGATGCCGCCCGATCTGCCCCGTGAGGTCAGATACAGTTTTATCGCGATCGCGAAGGAAGCGCTTGTCAACATCTCGCGGCACAGCAACGCGACCGACGCGTCCATCACGGCAATCGAGCATCCCGGCTTCTACCAGTTCATCATACAGGACAACGGTACGCGGACCGACGACGCCCGGGCGGAATCCCCGGCGGTCTCTTCCGGCATCGGCCTTGAAAACATCCGGGCCCGCGTCGACGCCCTGAACGGAAACCTGAACATTCAGACGGAAAACGGTTTCCGTATCTATATCACAATTCCGCATGCCTGACGGATCTCATACCGCGGCCTGTACAGGTGACTGTCAATGCCTGCAAAAATATCCGGCACTGAAACTACAGGAAAGGAAAGAACGCAATGAACCTTATTCTGATCGACGACGACCTGCTGGTCACCGCCGCCCTGAAAACGATCCTGGAATCCGACCCGGAGCTCTGTGTGCGAGCTTCCGGCAGCTCCGGCAAAGAAGCCGTCTCCCTGTATGAGAGGCTGTCGCCGGATGTCCTTTTGATGGACATCCGCATGAAGGAGATGGACGGCCTGACCGCGGCGCAGACGATCCTGTCCCGGCATCCGAAGGCAAAGATCCTTCTGCTCACGACCTTCTCCGACGACGAATACATTGTCAGGGCCCTGAAGATCGGCGCCTGCGGTTATCTGCTGAAGCAGGACTACGGACACCTGATCCCCGCGATCAAGGCTGTGTACAACGGCCAGACCGTATTCGGAACAGAGATCACCGAACGTCTTCCCGGACTTCTGCGCGGCACAGGCGAACCGGATCTGCGCGAATTCCAGATCTCAGAGAAGGAGCTCGACATCATAAAGGGCGTGGCCGCCGGGCTGAGCAACCGTGAGATCGCGGAATCCCTGTATCTCGGCGAAGGGACCGTGCGCAACTACCTCAGCACGATCCTCTCCAAGCTCAATCTGCGCGACCGCACGCAGCTTGCCGTATTCTATCTGACGCAGCGCGCATCGGACTGAAAAAGAGAGTGCCCGAAAATCATTGCCAGGAACCCGTTCTCCGGTATCCCCGCTCTGTTTTCCGAGCACTCTCTTTCTTATATGAACACAAGACATAAGTCCCGGTCCCCACGCTGCCTCTTCTCCTGTCTCACCGGGACCTTATGTCAATGTGATCGGCATAGACTGATTTTTCTGCCGTATCCTTCTCCTGTTGTGTTCATAAAAACCAAAAGAATTATATAATGTTTTTTAGCTCAAGTCAATTATTTTTGTAAATTTTGCGCAAATTTTTGCCCGATTTCTCTCTTTCTTTGAGCAAATTATCTTTTATGCAAACAATTATGTAAAATAGAAAAGATGGCAAGTATTTGCCGGATATCCGCCGTCCTACGCCTCCCAGTGCAACAGCTCCTCACGCAGCACGCTCAGCAGTTCCTTTTCCGGCACCTTGCGGACAACTTCCCCCTTTTTGATCAGCAGTCCCTCTCCAATCCCTCCGGCAATGCCGATGTCGGCTTCCTTTGCCTCTCCGGGGCCGTTCACAACACAGCCCATCACAGCGACCTTCAGGTCAAGCGGAATATCCTCCACCATCTCTTCCACCTGATTCGCCAGGCCGATCAAATCGATGCGCGTGCGCCCGCAGGTCGGGCAGGAAACCACTTCGATCCCGCCCTTGCGCAACCCCAGCGTGCGCAGGATCAGCTTCGCGGACTTGACCTCCTCGCGCGGGTCGCCCGTCAGGGAGACGCGAATCGTATCGCCGATTCCCTGCGACAGAATGAGTCCCAGACCGATCGCCGATTTGATGTTCCCGGACAGGAGCGTCCCCGCCTCCGTGATGCCGACATGCAGCGGATGATCCGTCTTCTTCGCCAGAAGCTCATGCGCTTTCGCACACATAAGGACATCTGAGGATTTGATGCTGATGACCAGATTGTCATAGCCCATGTCCTCGATCACCGCCGTCTGGCGCAGCGCGCTCTCGACGATCCCCTCCGCGGTCACGCCATGATCCCGCTCGACGATCTCCTTCTCCAGCGAGCCGCTGTTGACCCCGACGCGGATCGGGATGTTCCGCTCTTTCGCCGCATCCACCACCGCGCGCACGCGCTCCGTGCTGCCGATGTTCCCGGGATTGATGCGGATCTTGTCGGCCCCCGCCTCGATCGCCTCAATCGCCAGTTTATAGTCAAAATGAATGTCCGCCACCAACGGAATGCGGATCTGTCTCTTGATCTCGCCAAGCGCCTGCGCGGCCTCCATCGTCGGCGCGGCACAGCGGATGATATCGCAGCCCGCCGCCTCAAGCTTTTTGATCTGCGCGACCGTCGCCGCCACATCCTCCGTCCTCGTGTTCGTCATCGACTGGATCAGGATCGGATTGCCGCCCCCGATCACGCGATCGCCGATCTTCACGGTTTTTGTGTTATCCCGGTACATCATTCTCCTCCTCAGTCCTCTATCGGTTCCGCAGGAATGAACACGCGGCTCTTTCCTTCCTCCGGCGCTGTCTGCGCCAGCTTCACCGCCTCCTCGCAGAAATAATCCTGCGCGCAGAGCAGAGCCTTGCCCCGCTTGTCGATCTTCTCATAGCTTCCGTCCGGCTGCATCACATGCGCCTTCACGTTGTCGTCCAGCTGAATCTGCAGAATGTGCCGCACCTTCTCGCGGATCTCCGGCGACTCCACCGGGAACAGGATCTCGACGCGCTTGTCAAGATTGCGCGGCATCCAGTCCGCGCTCGCCATGTAAAACTCCTCGTCCCCGCCGTTTTCAAAGTAGAAGATGCGCGCGTGTTCCAGGAAATTTCCGACGATGGAGCGCACACGGATGTGTTCGCTGACCTTCGGAACTCCCGCTCGCAGACAGCAGATCCCGCGGATGATCAGGTCGATCTCCACGCCTGCCGCAGACGCCTCATAGAGCGCCGCGATGATCTCCTTGTCGCAGAGAGAATTCATCTTGGCGATGATTCTCGCCGGTTCGCCTGCTTTCGCGTGATGTGTCTCCCTCTGGATCAGCCGCATGAACGCGTCCCGCATCCACAGCGGCGCAAGCACCAGGCTGTTCCAGTGCTTCGGCTCCGAATATCCCGAAAGCATGTTGAAGACGGCGGTGGCGTCCTCACCGATCGGCTCCGCACAAGTCAGAATGCCACAGTCTGTGTAGAGCTTTGCCGTGGAATCGTTGTAGTTACCCGTGCCAAGGTGCACGTAGCGCCGAATCCCGTCCTCCTCCCTTCGAACGACCAGCGTGATCTTGCTGTGCGTTTTCAGTCCAAGAAGCCCGTAGATGACGTGGCAGCCCGCCTGCTCCAGCATCTTCGCCCAGAGGATGTTATTCTCTTCGTCGAAACGCGCTTTCAGCTCTACCAGCACCGTCACCTGCTTGCCGTTCTCGGCCGCCTGCGCAAGCGCCGCCACGATCGGCGAATGACCGCTGACACGGTAAAGAGTCTGCTTGATCGCCAGCACGTCCGGATCCTTCGCCGCCTGTTTCACAAAGTTTACGACCGGCTCAAAGGTCATGTACGGGTGATGCAGCAAGATATCTCCCTTGCGGATCTGCGTGAAGATGTCCTCCTCGTCGTTCATACCCGGCACGCTCTGCGGCTTGTACGGCTGATTGCGATATTTGTCCATGCCTTCCATCCCGTAGAGCTTCATCAAAAACGTCAGATCCAGCGGACCGCTGATGCGGTAGATATCCTCCTCTTTCACGTTCAGCTCCGACTTCAGGATCTTCAGAAGCTTCGGCTCCATCTTTTCCTCGATCTCCAGACGGATGACCTCGCCCCACTGGCGCTTTTTCAGCTTCTTCTCGATCTCCTTGAGCAGATCCGCCGCCTCGTCCTCGTCGTAGGCCAGATCGGCGTTGCGCATGATCCGGTAGGGATGCGCGCAGACCACGTTGTAGTTTAGGAACAGCTTGTCAATGTTCTGCTCGATGATCTCCTCAAGCAGAATCACGCTGCGCTTCCCGTCCGCGTCTTCCGGGAGCTGCACGATACGCGGCAGCACCGAAGGCACCTGCACCGTCGCGAACTCCGCCTTAGCCTTCTCCTTCTCGCCCTTCTTTGAGATCAGCGCCCCGATGTTCAGCGTCTTATTGCGGATCAGCGGAAACGGCCGCGCCGAATCCATCGCCATCGGCGTCAGGACCGGATAGACGTTCTCCTCAAAGTACTGATCCACGAACGCTTTCTGCTGTTTCGTCAGTTTCTCGTGTTCCGTCACAAGCTCCAGTCCGCACTGCTTCATCAGCGGGAGCAGGGAGCGATTGTAGGTGCTGTACTGCTGCGCCACAAGCTCGTGCGCCTGCACCGCGATCGCCGCGAGCTGCTCCGTCGGCGTCATCCCCGCGATGTCCTTCTTCGTGTACTTCGCGTGCACCATGTCCTTCAACGACGCGACGCGGATCATGAAGAATTCGTCCAGATTGGAGGAAGTGATGCTCAAAAATTTCAGCCGCTCCAGCATCGGAAGATTTTTGTCCCGCGCCTCTGAGAGCACCCTGCTGTTGAATCCCAGCCAGCTGCACTCCCTGTTGATATAATATTCCGGCTTGTCAAAGTCAATCGCCGCCATGTTCCTTCCTCCCTTTTACTATCTGCTATTTCTTTCGTGTGTAATGTATCGTAGCCGTAAACAGGAACCGCAGGGATTTCCGGGACTTTTCCGGCACAAACTGAAGAAAGAAAACCTTCCGTTTCCCAACATGTATCTACAGTTTTGCCGGGAAAGTTCCAAGGAAGGGTACCGTGCGGTTCCGTCCGCGGTGTACGAATACAACCTTATAGCTGCTTCCTCTGCTTGAACACCGGATGCACATTGAACACTTCCTCAAAGAACTCCGCCTTCTCGTTGAATGTCCCGATCTCAAGCGACAGATCCTCCTGGCTCGCGACCGTGATCTTCAGCTCATGCTCCTTGAGCGTCACCACAGCGTTCTTGCACTTCTGGCGATGCGTACGGTCAAGCGCGTTGACCATGCGCAGGATCGCGGTGAGCTTCGCCACCGACATATACTCGTTTCTGCTGATGCTCGTCCGAACCGAAAGTTCATCGTAGTAGACGAAGCGGCTCGTATTGAACTTCACCGTGTAGGCGATCATCTCGCGCTCCACGTCGGAAAGTCCGATAATCTCCGTCGCCATGATGATATTGTAAGCGCACTCGGAGACATCCTCAAGGCTGATGAATTTTCCGCAGTTGTGCAAGATCACGGCAATCTGCAGAAGCAGGCGCTCCCGCTTGCCCATCCCATGGATCTTTTTCATCCGGTCAAACACCTGCAGCGCCAGCTCCTCAAGATTTCGGATGTGCGCCTGGCTGCATTTGTAGCGCTTGGAAATGCTGCGCGCGGAGGCCAGAATGTCCTCCTCAAAGCTGTGCGTGCTCTTGATGAACCGGTTCTTCAACGCATAGTCATAGGCAAGTCCGTCGCACAGGCTGTAATCCGGTATCCAGAGCGTCTCCGCCCCGAAGTCGCCCATCATGCACTTGCAGAAGATCGCAGATGGGACGACGCCAGCCGCCTGCTCCGAAGAGATCTCAAAGCGCTCCGCGATCTCCTCCGGATTCATCCCGATGATCCGGTCGTAAATAGTCTGAAACTGATCCAGCGTCACAGAAGTGATCTTCTTATTCTGCTGTTCGTACGGGTGCGTCAGCTCCGTGATCCCCCCGCCGATCACGATCAGGTTCTTGATCTGCCGGTCTTTCTGATAAAGTCTTCCGAACCCGGCAAGCTCATGGCTTAAGATCTCCACGACCATCTTTTCAAAATGCGCGCGGTTCTTTGTGAGCGGCGCAAGGCGCTCGCGCGTCGTCACGCTCCCCACGCGGACATTCTGCGTCGTGATCAGCTTGTCTTTGTCAAACAGAGAGATCTGCAGGCTGTCTCCGCCGATATCGACGATCGCCGCGGGGTTCCGGATGATCTGTTCAAACTCCGCCGTAACAGATGCGATGGACTTGTAATCGACAAAGCGCTGCTCGGAATTGCTCAGCACATCGATCTTCAGGCCGGTCTGCTTCTCGATGTAATCCCGCATGATCAGCATGTTCCGGGATTCACGGAACGCGCTGGTCGCGCACGCCTTGTACTCCGTCACCTTGTACCCCAGCATGATCCGGCGGAAGTCCTTCAGCACCTCGCAGAGATCCTCAATCTTCTCACTGCTGATGTGTCCCATATTGTACGCGTCCACGCCGATGTTCAGCCTGGCGCTGACACATTCGATCTCTTTCATTGCTTTTCTGCCGCCGAATTCGAAGATCTTCATCTCCGTCACGGTCGAACCGATCGCAACGGCGGCAAACATTTTGATGCTCATGCTTTCTTTTCCTTTCCCTTTGCCAAAGCCAAAATCTACCATGAAAAATTCCAATTATTCTTTCGTCTGTCCAAGCAGGTAATCGATAAACTGCTGCGCCGTCCGGCCGGACAGGCCGCCGTGGCTCAGCTCCCACTTGTTTGCCTCCAGAAGCAGCTCCCCCTCCGGCATCGTCACGCCGTAGCGCGTCGCCAATGTCCGCACGATGTTCTGGAACTCCTTCTTGTTCGGAGCCCCGAAATAGATCGTGACGCCGAAACGTGAAACAAGCGACATCTTCTCCTGCAGCGTATCGTTGCTGTGGATGTCGCCGTCCTGCTCCTCCCAGTTGTCGCTGAAGCGCTCACGGATCAGGTTGCGGCGGTTCGACGTCGCGTAGATCAGCATGTTCTCCGGCTTGCGCTCCAGTCCGCCTTCGATGACCGCCTTCAGGTACTTGTATTCGATCTCAAACTCCTCGAAGGAAAGGTCGTCCATGTAGATGATAAACTTGTAATTGCGGTTCTTGATCTGCGCGATCACGTCGTTCAGATCCCTGAACTGGTGTTTGTAGATCTCGATGATGCGCAGGCCCTGGTCATAATAGCGGTTCAGGATCGCCTTGATGCTGGACGACTTTCCGGTCCCGGCGTCGCCGAACAGCAGGCAGTTGTTCGCCCTCCTGCCCTGCACGAACGCCTCCGTGTTGTCGATCAGCTTCTTCTTTGGGATCTCGTAGCCCACCAGGTCTTCCAGATTTACGTGCGCGATGTTCGTAATCGGGCAGATCTGTACGCCCGCCTCATCATGCTCGACCCGGAACGCTTTGTGCAGGCCAAGCTTGCCGACGCCGAACTCCCGGTAGAAACGGACCATGTACTGCGTGAACGCTTCCATGTCCTGCGCGGATGCCAGCTGCACGGACAGCTCGCTGATGCGATCCCGGATGCGCCGGTTGAACACGCGGCTCGCGACGCCCGCCCTCCGGTAATTCAATATTTCCTCAAAGAATCCTGCCTGCAGCGTCCGCTCCACCTCCGCGAAATCGTACGCAAACAGCTCCCGAAAGATCGCGAAATCGTGCCGCGCCAGCTCCAGCAGACTTCCCTCCGTGATCCCCTTGATCTCACAGGCGGTGCTGAACACGTTCTCATGGTTCACCAGCAGAAAGGTCAGGTAATCCTGCCAGAGGTTCCGCTCGAAGCCGTACGTCCCCGCCAGCTCGATCAGCCTGTGCATACATGAGAAGAACTTCGCGCGCACCTCCGCGTACAGCTCGTTCTTCCCGTAGTTCTCCATGATCCACGCCATCTCTGCAAGCAGATCGCCGTTCTCCATCCCCCGATAAAGAATCAGCTCATCGATTCGTGCCATATCGATTCCTCATTTCCGAATATGTATATGATTTTTTGCCGTGCACGGCTCATTGCTTTCGCGAAGATTATAGCACATTATGGGAAAGGTGGGAAGAATTTTATCCCGCCCCAGAATTAAATCGCAAACGCACACGATCCAGTCATTCCGAATCATCTTTGTAATAGGAATAGTGATTTCGCCAAGGTTCAATCCAATGCTGCCACTTGTATCTTTTCAGATACTCGTTTACCGATGGCGATATATTTATGTACAGGCATATCAAACAGGTCAAAATATTCAGTTTGACGCAAGGGCCTCTATACTGATCGATATAGGTAAAGTAATCAAAGTATAAATTAGTAACCCAGATCGCCCACGCAGCCGGGAACAGCAGCAAAATACTGGTCGCCAGTCTCCCCACCTTCCATTCGCTTCTAAGCCATCCTTCCCCTTCGGAAATGAGAAGATTGAAGATAACAGCCATGCCTTCCCCGCGGAACGCCCTCCATCCATCTGGTTTATGGACTTCTGTCATGATCAGGACGAAGAAGAACATTCCGACAAACAGGATCCACCATATTGTAAGTATCGCGTCTAGAATAATCATGGAAACCGGTCTATGAGGCTTCATATTGCCCTCCGTTGGATCAAAGATCGAATTGCTTTTTCAGCTTCCCATTCACCAGCAAATTTTGGTTTGTTATCCTAAATTATAATCTATCCGCAAATATACGTCAATCATCCGTGGATGTCCGGATGGAGTAAACGAATTGTCAGTTGGGATAAAAAAGACTGGCCTCAAGATATTTGATCTCAGATCTGTCCCACCTA
>CANQRR010000086.1 GCA_947626285.1 uncultured Lachnospiraceae bacterium | reverse complement strand
CAGTTACTACTCTTTTGGGGTACTTCTTTCGCAAATTTTC
Source organism: uncultured Lachnospiraceae bacterium (assembly GCA_947626285.1). Lineage (GTDB taxonomy): Bacteria > Bacillota > Clostridia > Lachnospirales > Lachnospiraceae > Choladousia. The sequence goes on along the minus strand of CANQRR010000086.1, from coordinate 10,430 downwards.
TCTTATTGCATTCTTGACTTCACACCATTAGACTTTGTTGCCCCGTCGCCGTCGGGCGCGGTTTCGGTTCTCTGTGCTATTTCATTTCTACATTCCTGATAGATGATCTGCAATGCGTCATGCGCGCACATCACGGAGCCATCCGCGTTCAGGACAGTCTTAAACTGCGAAAAAATCCTGAGTCCCTGTCCCATGAACGAGAGAAGCTTATCTTCTTCAGAAACATAACCGGTCAGGAGCCTCTGTATTCTCCCCGGCAGTTCCCGCTTTAAGGTGTTGATAAAGCCGCGCCGCGTGATCTGGCTTTCCCTGTCATCGCCCTTTCGCGCCACAATCAAAACCCGCGTTGAATCTGCCTTTTCTGATGCCGGTTCCGACCTCATAGGCCACAGGGCTGTAACAGCAAAGCCGACGGAAAAGAGGCTTTGCAGAATAAACTCCCATGCAGACTCATTGCGTCCGGTACCGCCATGCCGCATGCTCTCCAAATCACTTTTCCGAAAGCAGTAAAACAGCAATGCCGGATACTCTGAACTACTACAGCAATACAGCTTCCCGCAGACGGCCTCCAGCTCAGCCCGGTACTTATTTTCGGCATCCTCCCTGGAAGTCCCGTAATACGTGGACACAGTGGATACCTCGTCCTTAGAGGTGACCATCGGGCTGAACATCTGCGGATATGTCTCCTTCAAGCCGCGTCTAAGCCAAATATAGAAGAAATCGGACAGATCTGCATAGCCAATATCTCTATAGTAGGGCAGCTCCGTACAGACCAGCACGTTTTGTGGGTACTCCATCGTCACCGCATTGTCCTGCGTTACCGCGGCCGGCGCGCCGAAGCCTAATTGCTCAACGCTCTCCACTACGCTTTTCAGCATAGTCTTAAAGTTCCCTGACACATTGGAAAAGGGGTTTCCCTCCGCGAAGGTCCACACCATCGGGATAGCCTGCCGGCCAAATGTACAGCGGACATTCCCGGTAGAGGTCCTCCAGGAACACATGGAGCTATTGTAGTCGGCCATTTTATCCACGACGAAGGCAAGATACACGCCCACAGCTTGCCCGTAAGCCAGAGCCCCGGTCCCACCTGCCTCCAGAGATCCTCCCGTATGGCTCATACCCGCCGCCAGAGCGGCGGAGGCCGCCATATCCTGTGCTTCCTTTACTAAATCGCTGAACGTGGACAACATCAGCAGCTGGCGGTCGGTAAAGAGGTCGGCAAACTCCGCAAGCCCAAACCCCGGAGGTGAAAACCAGTGGGCGTTGGCCGGAATAGTTCCCGGTGGGATATCCTCCGGCTTTTTCACGTTGGCAGCCTCCGTCTGGTCTTTATCGGGAACGTGGAAGGCCTTCACACCGCTGGTGTTTGTGACGACAGCCATCATCTCCGCGCCAAGCTCATGCGCGGCTCCCATTTTCTTGATATATTCGTCCGTCGTCGCCTCTCCGCACACGGGACAGCGGAATACAGCCCCGTTTCCGGTAATTTTATTGCTCTCCTTATCAGCTGGACAGTCGCCTTCGCGGATCTCAAAACGGATGGCGTTCCCCTCGGCGACCGGTTCCGCCCAATACTTGGATGTCCTGGATTTGCTAAGGACGTAGGAGCTTCCCAGCGGTATCCGGCAATGGCACGCGGGGTTTGGGCATTTTACGGTCCGTACCCACAGCCACGCCATGGGAATTTCCCCGCTTTCCGTTTGTGGGTAAACCTCCGCCAGCCGCTTCAGGGCCTGATTCTCCATCCACTCGCCGTAGAACCGAACATCCTCCGCCAGTCCTTCCGCGCCGGAATAGGTGACACGCCCGTGCTCTCCCGGATGGACGGGTTCCAGGCCGGCAAACCGGGCGGGAATGTCCACCGCCGCTCTCGTCAGCATAGCGGCCACGGGGTTTAAATCGTTTGCGGCCGATTTTAATCCCAGTTTCCCTGCGGCAATGGGTATCCCGCCAAAACCGGCAAAGGGATCCCACACCGTGGGCGGGGCTCCGCGCTCCTTGAGCCTTACGCGTAACGCCTCAAGGGAGTCCAGGTCACCGGAGGCGGCATTCGCGAGTATCGCCATGTCCTCCGGTGCGGTTTCCTCGGAGAAATTCAGCATCGCGGCCGACAAAGCAGCGAGAGACGAGCCTATAGGGCTTCTCCCCCACCACATGTGGAGGTTCGCCGGATGACCGGCCCGACCGGCTCTTTCCCAAATGGCGGCCTCGTTGATTCCAGCCAACGGGAGCGCGGTCTCTATGTACTTATCCACAGGAGGTTCCGCCCCCTTTCAATAAAAACTTCTTATTCGGTCATTTCCGTTGAAAACAGGTCAAGCTGCTCCGGCACCAGCTCCTTCAGGGCAGCGGCTCGGGCCTGGATGTCCGGCCAGGCCACCACCAGGGCGTTGTAGGCGTAGGCCTCGTTGGCCCAGTTCTTGCGCTCGGCGATGGTGTAGAGGCGGTAGGCCAGGTCCTTGGCCTGCTCCCCAATGGAGCCGAAGATGTCCGCCATGATCTGGGCGCAGGCCTCGGTACCGCCTTTGGCCATGGCCTGGGTGAGCTGCTGGGTCATCATCCAGACGCACTGCTCGTTATCTTCCACCTTCTCTGGCAGCTCGGCGCGGTCCGTCAGATGCACGATGCCGGCCTTGGCGTACAGCACGCCGTGGGAGGCCATCATGGGGATGGAGGTACTCTTGGCCGTGGCCAATATCTCCGCCTCGCCGTATTTCACGTCGTTGTAGGCGTACTGGGTATAGAGATCCACGCAGAAGCGGCTGGCGGAGTCCATGTCCCCCACCTGCTCGTTGAAGTAGAGGTCCAGTTCCTCATTGATGATCTTCAGGGCGCTGCGCACCGTCATGGGCGTGCCGTCTGCCTCCAGCACCTGGGCATAGCGGGAGAAGACGCCCATGCCGGGGCCGATGGCCGATTGGGCCAGGTCCACCGGGGCGATATTACTCTCCTGGAGCTTCCGGAGTGCGGGCCGCAGCTCCCGGCGGAGCTGATTAATGAGATTGCGCCGCGTGGTCTGCGGCGCATCGGCGGGCCGCTTGCGGCAGACGAGGATGATGGAGGAGGCGAGAGCGTTGGAGCCAATATTCCTGTTTCGGTTGGCCATCTCCGTCCGCATGGGCCAGGTCCCGGTGATGGAAAATCCCGCGTTTACAATGGCCCCCAGCATTGTCTCCCAACCAGAGGACGCCGTCCCGGTATCGTCAGAATCATTCTGCTTGTAGGCATAGTATATGGTTACAGGAATATCTTCTCGCGCGTATTGGTACATCTGTTTGCAGGCAGACAGCATACCGTTCTCAAAATAGGCCTTCGCTTTTTCTATACTTTCCTCATGGCAGAAAGGATTTGCAATAAGCTCGCCTACTTTTGGAACTAATAAAGTACTAAATAATTCTGGATAAATGTCTTTTAACGACTGGCGCATCCAGACATAGAAGTAATCCGACAGGTCTGCATAGCCGATGTTGTCATAGTAAGGCGGGTCAGTGGAAACCATGATATTCCGCAATCCGCAGTCAATTTGAGCGTCAGCTTGGTTTGCTTCTGCGACGAAGGATGACGGAAATTCGTAAATACACTTTGTAACCCAATCAAGCATATTGGTAAAACAACCTGCTGATTCGCTGAATGGATTCGCTTCTGCGAAGTCCCATACCATAGGGATGGCCTGACGCCCAAATGTATTTCTAATAAGCTCTCTTGAATTATGCCACGAGCAATTCGAAGAATGATAATCTGTCATTTTGTCAATGACAAACGCCAAATACATCCCCACAGCTTCCCCATACGCCCTTGCGCCGTCTCCGCCTTCTCTCAGGGGGAGATGGTCGTTAGGCATCCCGGCGGCAATCGCGTCCGCCTCGGCCGCTTTCTGGGCTTCAGCAACAAGGCCGCTGAATGTGGTTAAGGCTGTAAGTTGTCGATTTGTGAATAACTTTTTGTGCTGATTTATCCCATATGATTGCACGCGAAAGCCTAATGCCTTCTCCGGCAAAAAAGTTTCCGGCACATTTTCCGGTTCCGCTACATTAGCTATGTTGATATGCTCAATATCAGGCTTAAGGTATATTCGACCATGAGTTCCCTCAGCCACAATAGCCATTAGTTGGGAATTGACTTCTCCCTTTTTCCCCTTTGTACGTATATATTCAAACGGTACTGCTGTATTGCAATTCAAGCAGTGAGCCCCAGTCCTTGAAACAGTTTCTTCTGGTGCATTTTTTCCGGCTTTGATTTCATATCTAAAACTGTTACCATCAAAAATGGGAATAATAGAGTGTTCCGTTCCCTTTTTCTTCGACAGCACAAAGCTGCTGGCCAGCGGCATTTCGCACCCACAGGCCGGGTTGGGGCATTTCACTGTCCGCGCCCAAATCCATGCGATGACCGTGGCCTCGCCGCCGCCCTGCTCCCGGGGCACCTTGACCTTGGGATAGAGATGGCCGATGCGGCGGAAGGCCTCCTGCTTCATCCACTCGCCGTAATAGCGCACGTCCTCGGCAAGCCCTGCGGCCCCGCGCCAGCCCTCACCCTTGTCCAGCCGCTTCCGGGCCTCCGGGTTCACAGGAGCCATCCCGGCAAAGCGGGGCGGTATCTCGATCATGGCTTTACAGATCATCACCGCCACCGGGTTTAAGTCATGGGCGTGGGCCTTCAGGCCCAGTCGCTGGGCCTCCAGCGGGATGGCCCCGCCGCCGGCAAAGGGGTCCAGAAGCTCCGGCGGGTTGCCGCCGGTGGACTTGAGGATCCGCCTTGGCCGCCGCCAGGACCTGCTCGTTGTTGGAGTTCTCCCAGACCACCAGGTCCTCCAGGATCTTAAAGAGCCTCTGCCGCTCCCGGTTCTGTTCCTCCTCCGTGGGGAACTGCTCCGGGTGGGAGGACGGGTCATCCACCAGGCTCGACCAAATGACCGCCCGCGCCGCCGCCAGCGGTCGCCGTGCCCACCAAAGATGCAACGTAGACGGATGCCCATGCCGTATGGACTTCTCCCGCGCAGACTCCGCGTTGATCTTCTCCAGCGGCAGCGCCACCTCAATCAGCTTTTTGTTTGGCATTGTCTTATCTCCCACAATTCGTTTTTTAGATTGTTACTTTGTATGGATCGTCCCCGTATCCCGCTTGCTCAAGAGTAGAACGTATGTTTTTTATATCATCTGGGATACACATAAGGTTTGCCACCACACGCCTTGCGTAATCATAAGTCAAGTCCATTAAATCATCAGAGATCTTATCTGTTTTCCCATCATGCAGAAATTTTGAACGTTCTCTGTAGATTATATTGACACTCTCCGCAATTTTTACGCTTTCTTCTTTGTCACGTCCCAAAAGCACTGCTACACTTCTTTTTAATCGATAGGATAACTCCGCATTTCCTTCAATTAGCATCTCAAGGATGATCACTCGTGTTATGAAGCTGAGGTAAAGATTGCTTGAACGGCAGGACTCATGAAAGAAAAGCAGCATCGTCTTTACAATATCAGGAAATCGCTCATCTATTCTGGTTTGATATAGTTGCAATGCCTGTTCCCTCTCTTGAGGCGAGAGGCTTAACAGCGGCCGAATTTGCATAGCGTCTGTCATGTAGAATCTGCTTTTCAATATGGGTATCAGTATACCATCTTTAAGGGAAATGGGGTACCAACATCCAAATTGGCTCGACTTGATCACCCTAAGAACATCTACAATCGGCTCAAAATCTGAAACATCTTTTGTTTCTTTATAAAAGCAGAGAAAATACGGTTTCTGATTTTCTTGTGGAAGTTGGAAAATAGTATATCTATCCTCCGTATCCACCCAACTGTAGAGGGCCTCGTATAGTTCTGAATCTATTATATTGTCAGCAATAGTATTCTTTTCACTCGCGAAATCGATCTTTTTAATGTCCCATCCGTTTATAGAAAAACCGGTCATGGACTCATCGACACCGCAAAGAGGTATGATGACTTGATTTTCCATTTTCTTTACTCCTGATAAACTATTTTGCCATTCTGGAGTAAATCCAAAATGTTGAAGTTACGGCTTACTTCCATAAAGCTGGGTTTATCTACCCCTTTGAATGGTTCTTTCAGATAAACCACATGGGTATTTTGCCCATCCACCTCAACGATTGCCAGAATGAATTCCTCCGGCTTATTGAGTGCCGTCAGTATCTCATTTTTGCTGACTGTGACTGTCGTTGCTCCCTTTGCGCGGCCCTTCACTTCAATCATCCGCAGCGCAGAATTTGTAAGCTGTCGGCGCATTTCTTCCGGGATGAAGGACTCTATGTCATAACCGCACTTGGCCGCACTCACGTCCTTCGCCTTATAGCCGAGGTTAGTCTCTATCTGCATAACTGCGGCCATGGCCGCGTACTCGACGGTCTGTCTGTCCCCTGCTCCGAACATTCCCGGAGATCCGCCTCCTGTAAGGCTATGCAAAAGCCCTTTTGGGATGACGAGCGCCCCGCCGGTCACCACTGGAGGCATGGGAGAGATTCTGCGCTCCTTTTCTATCTCCGTGAGCCTTGCCTGCATCCGCGCCGTCAAATCGTCGGCACGGCGGGAGGCCATCTGGGAGTTCAGCTTGGAGTTCAGCTTCCCCGCCGCCTCCTTCTGTTTCAGCTCCCCTGCCCGGTAGTCCCAGTACTGGATCTCCGCGGTCATCCGGTCCTTCACGGCCTTGGCGGTTTTGCCCAGCATAGCCTCCTTGCGGGCTTTTACCTCCGCGAAATGAGGCGGGATCAGGTTCGTGATGGCGTATGTCTTGGCCAAGCCCTCCACGCCGGAGCACAGCCACTTTTGCGTCTTGGCCCATTTCAGCACAGCCGCCGATTCCACCTCGTCCGCCGCGCGATAATCAAGATAGGGGGCATATCCCGCACCGGTCGCGTTCCCATGTTCGTCCAGCTCCACGAAATGGATATGTTTTGAAATAATGCGTCTACTGCCGTCCTTCAACAGAATACCGTCTTGTATGGAATCTTCAATGTAGAAGAGCAGACGGGCGGATGTCCCATAATCGTTTTCATCAATGAACACCGCGCCGCGCTTCATCACATCCACACTGCGTTCCCGGATCAAATCAAGCGTGGCATCCAGCAGCGGATGGCCGGGGCAGATAAGCGCTGCGGGAGCTTGGCCCTGAATATTGCAAAACTCCTTATCAAAGCAGACCCGCTCATATCGGTTCAGCACCGGTTCACCATAGCCGATTTGCGTATCACGGTTCCGCACGGCATAGGGGACGGATGTGATCTCATATCGGCCCTTTTCCCTGCGGCGAATTTTCCCACCCACGGACTGGAAAGCCTCCACGAAAAACGCCTCGATAAAGTGAGGCTGGAGCTTGTGGGCCTCCATGCGCTCCATATCTTCCTTGATAGCCATGACTGTGTGGACATCCATCACATCATCGGTCAAAGCGTTTTCCTCGATGAGCTTCTCAAACTCATCCCGGTTGATTGTGTTGTCCACCACCTCATTGAGGCGTGCCTTAACCTTCGGGTCGTTTCCGTACCGGACGGCTTCAATCAGCAGTTCCCGGAGAGAACGGTTATCGAAGGTCATCTTGCCCAGAATGTCGAACACCTTGCCGCCCAGGGCCTGGCGCTCCTCCTCCAGCTTTTTGAAAAGGCATTGAAATACAAAGCCTTCCCGTGTTTCAGAGGCCACAAGATTCCAGAGGTGGCAAACCTCCGTCTGGCCGATACGGTGGATACGCCCAAAGCGCTGTTCCAGGCGGTTCGGGTTCCACGGCAGATCATAGTTGATCATCAGGTGGGCCCTTTGCAGGTTTATGCCTTCGCCGGCGGCATCTGTTGCAATCAAGACGCGAACGCCGATATCCTGCTTGAAGAGCTGTTCCGCTTTCCTGCGCTCATCACGTAGCATACCGCCGTGAATGGTGATCACGGCATCCTCGCTGCCCAGCAGGGAGCGAATCTTATCGGTTAGATAATTCAGGGTATCTCTATGCTCGGTGAAGATGATGAGCTTCTCACGTTGACCATCTGCGCCAAACATCCTGTCATTGTCCTGCAACAGCTTGGACAGCTCGTCCCATTTGCGGTCAACGCCGCTGGTGCGGACCTGATTTGCCATCTGCTCCAGGCGCTTTAAGGTCTTGATCTCCGCCTCCAACTCCGCAATAGTTGCGGCGGCGGAAGCGTGGTCTACGACCCTTTCTTCCATTTCCTCCTGCTCGTCCGGCGGGAGGTCATCGTCATCATAATCATCGAGGTCGGCTGCTACATCCGCAGCTCTTTTTCCCAGGCGTTCCTCTGCCAGCCGGTGTTCCAGCCGTTCCCTCCGTCTGCGCAGTGATTGATAAATTGCTTCCGGTGAGGACGCAAGACGGCGCTGCAAAATTGTCAGGGCAAATCCGACTGTTGTCTTTCGGTCATTGTTCAGCTTGTCCGCCCGGTTGAATTCTTCCTGCACATAATCCGTCACGGCCGCGTAGAGCTTCGCTTCCATGTCGGATAGGTCATAATTCACCGTATAGGCGATCCGCTCCGGGAACAATGGAGTGCCATCGAATTTCAAAAGCTCCTCTTTTACCAGACGGCGCATCACGTCACTGACATCGATGGCCTGCTGCGAGTTGCCGTGTGTTCCCTCAAAGCGGTCGGGGTCAACCAGGGAGAGGAAAAGGTGAAAATCCTCTTCCTTTCCATTATGCGGTGTCGCAGTCAAAAGCAGGAAATGCTTTGTGATATTGGAAAGCAGCCTACCCAGTTGAAACCTGCGCGTATATTTTACCTCGCCGCCCCAGACCGTTGCGGACATCTTGTGCGCCTCGTCACAGACGATCAGATCCCATTCCGAGACCTTGAGCTTTTCCTGAATGTCATCATTCCGGGCCAGCTTGTCCAATCGGCAGATACACAGATCCACCTCATTGAATACATTACCTGTGACGGCAGATTCGATCCTGTCGTTCGTTAGTATTTCAAAATGCAGATGGAACTTCTGAAACAGTTCGTCCTGCCATTGCTCCACAAGGCTGCCAGGCAAGACGATCAGGCAGCGCTTCAGGGAGCCGCGGGCCATCAATTCTTTGATAAAGAGGCCGGTCATGATGGTTTTACCGGCACCAGGATCATCCGCCAAAACGAATCTAAGCGGAAGGCGAGGGAGCATCTCCTGATAAACCGCCGAGATCTGATGCGGCAGCGGCTCCACGGAGGAGGTATGTACGGCCAGGTAAGGGTCAAATAAGTGTGCGAGGCTGATTCTGTATGCCTCCGACGCAAGGCGAAGCTGATTGCCGTCCGCGTCAAAGCTCCAGGGGAGGTGATTATCCTTGACATGGATGTTTTCTTCGTCCTCCCGATACAGGAGCTGCGTTCCGGGAACACCCATGCTGTTTTTAAATGTGATTTCTATGACGTTTGTGCCGTACCATTGGACCGCCACGACACTGACCGGTTCATTGCCGGCAATGCCCGTGAGGACGCTGCCGACCGTAATATCTTCAAGTTTGGCCATGAGCGGATCTCCTTTTACTCTTTGTGTCTTTCATCCGAACATCCTGGTTGTTCATCGGGAAGAAGCTCCATGATATCATCAAATGTACAGCCAAGCACCTTGCAGATGCTCACCAGCGTGTCGGTATTTACATTTTCACCCCGGTTCAGCTTGTTGACCGTGTATGTGCTGATATTCGCAGCAGCAGCAAGGTCTTTCTTTTTCATATCTCTATCAATCAGGAGCTTCCAGAGCTTCTTATAGCTTACGCTCATATCGTTTCTCCTCCTGTGTCGAATAAGTGGATACGCACTACTTTTCTACATTATACACATTTGCAGATCGGTAAGCAATATAGAAATTGAGCGAAAGCACAATTTTTTATGCTTATATCAATATTGAATTTTGGGAATATCTCCTTTTCTTCTGATAGATTGCGCGCTGCAAATTATTTATATGGAATTCCTGCATATTATTGACAGGGTAAAATTGGAATCATTTTTTCATAATGCCGTTTGAGACTCGCACCCAAATTTAGATAGGTAAAGAAATGTGCAAAAGAGTGGAACCGCTCATATCACGAGCAGTTCCACTCTTTTTTATGATTGAAATTTAATATACTCCACCACCGCCGATTTTGGGATTTTCCATCTGTTTCCGATCCTGAAGGCGGCGATTTCTTTGGTGTGGAGGAGGGTGAGGAGGCTGTTTTTGCCTATTTTTAAGAGATCCCTGCACTCCCTGAAGGTCAGTATTTCAGGTACACGTTCGAGCATGATTCATACCTCCCGTATGGATTATTTTGGTTTATATCAATGTTCCTTGGATTATATGTTCCCGGAACTTTTCCATGCGGATAACCTGATGTTTTATATAGACATTATATCCTTATCAAACTTTTAAAGTCTAATGGTGTGAAGTCAAGAATGCAATAAGAGAAAATTTGCGAAAGAAGTACCCCAAAAGAGTAGTAACTGG
>CANQRR010000085.1 GCA_947626285.1 uncultured Lachnospiraceae bacterium | reverse complement strand
TAACAGCTTAAGCAACAAGATGGGTAATTCCTTACTGGCTGTAAGGGGTATTAACCATAAATCTATTGTAGTAGGAACAGGTATATAAGCAGAACTTTTATAACAAAATCTTAAGAAAATGCGGCGCCTCTGGGAATTGACAAAAAGTGGTCATTCCTCTATTCTGTTATTAAGAATATTTTGTCGGAAAACGGCAAAAACAGAAGGGATGGATCGTGTCCGCGAGGCGACGGACGGCTACGCATAAAGAAGCGTTCAGGGGGAGAAAATGACAGAGGGATCGAAAAAGACGCCGGGCAGACCGCAGGTGTACAACGGGGAGATCAGCGATCTGGCGAAGAAAATGGAGGACAGGCGCCGGGCGGAGCGGGCGAAGAAGGCCGTGCCGGAGCGGCAAGAGTCAGCAGAGCAGAAAGAGCCATCAGAGCGGCAGAAACTGACGGAACAGCAGAGGCTGTCAGAGCAGCAAGAGCCGAAACTGAAGCAAAAATCTGCAGAGCAGAAAGAGCCGGAGGAGCAGCCAAGTTTGGCCAAGCGGGACACAGAGCAGTCTGGGCCCGCCAGGAAGCGTGTCTTCAGAGTCGTAAAGTCTGTAGTCGGTGGAAACGCAGAATCGGACGGCAGTCAGATTGCGAAGCGGCAGCGTGAGCAGGACAACGAGCGTAAGATCCGGACACTGTGCGTGATCCTGGGAGTTTTGATCGCGGCCCTGATCGCGGCGCTTATCTATGAGGTCGGTTTCGGGCACGGGACGAAGCAGACGCGGAACGAGCAGGTGGCCGAGCAGCAGGAGTCGGAGCGCAGGGCGGCGCTGGAGTCCGAGCGTGCGCAGAGAAAGGCGCAGAAAGAGGCGGAGGCCGCCGCGAAAGTGAATGGGGACGCACAGGACGCGTCGGAAGGAAATGCAGCCGTACCCGAGCTCAGTCTTCTGGAGCAGGCGCAGCTTATGGCGGCGCAGTACGATTATGACGGGGCGATCGACCTTCTGAAGTCGTCGGAAGAATATGAAGGGAACGCGGAGTTTGCGGCGGCGGTGAGTGATTTTGAGCGGAGCAGGGACGCCTGCGTGCCGTATCCGGCCTCCGAAGTGACGCACATCTTTTTCCACACGCTGATCCACGATCCGGCCAAGGCGTTCGACGGCGATGAGGATGAGATCGGTTACAATCAAAACATGGTGACGGAGAGCGAGTTTAACAGCATCATTCAGCAGATGTACGATCGCGGTTATGTGATGATCTTTCTGGACGAGATCGTGAAGAAGACGGAGGACTCAAACGGCAACCCGGTCTTCGCCGAGCAGGACATCCTGCTTCCGCCGGATAAGATTCCGTTCGTGCTCTCCCAGGACGACGCGAACTACTATCACTACATGGACGGGGACGGTTTTGCGAGCAGGCTGATCGTCGACGAGAACGGTGACGTGAAGAACGAATACATTGAGGATGACGGCAGCGTTTCGGTCGGAGATTACGACCTGGTGCCGCTGATCGACCGCTTTGTCGAGCAGCACCCGGATTTCTCCTACCACGGGCAGAAGGGCTATATCGCGCTGACCGGCTACGAGGGGATCTTGGGCTATCGGACGGACGAGGTCTACAAGACGAAGCAGCAGGACCGCGTCACATCGTTCCAGCAGCAGTTCTTTGATTCCTACCCGGGCGGTTTTGACGAGGCCGCGTTTGAGCGCGAGTGTGAGGAGGCGAAGAAGGTCGCCGAGGCGATGAAGGCGGACGGCTGGAAGTTCGCGAGCCACACTTGGGGCCATCAGAACCTGCATGAGACGAACGGGATTGCCTACGACAAGTTTGTGCTGGACACAGACCGCTGGGAAGAGTGGGTGGAGCCGTTGATTGGGGAGACGGACACGCTGATCTACGCGTTCGGCGGAGACATCAGGGGCGCCGAGCCGTACGCGGGCGATCGCTTTGAGTATCTGAAAAAATGCGGATTCGACTATTTCTGTGGGGTGGATTCGTCGAAACACTGGCTGCAGGTCGGCACGGATTACGTGCGGCAGTCCAGGAGAAACATCGACGGCTATCGTATGTACTATAACCCGGATATGTTGAGCGATCTGTTCGACGCGTCGGCGGTGTGGGACCCGCTGCGCCCGGAGTCCGTTCCGCAGATTTGAACTGACAGCCGCGGCCACAGGGAGAATGCGGCGAGAAGGCAGAGCGAAGGCAGTAAAGAACGCAAATTATTAATTTGCAAAACGATCAAAAGAGGAACATGAGGGAGTCAAGGGGACTGAGACTATGGACGAGCGGGATATGAAACTGTTGCGAAAGCAGGGCAGAAGAAGAAAGAACGAGCTGATCATCAAGTGCATCATCTCCCTTCTGCTTCTGATTGCCGTCGCCCTTTCGATCGTGCTGATCAAGGACGTGCTGATTCCGGAGCTTTCCGGGAAGAATAGAAAGAAGCCACAGACGTTTGCGCAGGAGATCCTTGCGGCGAGAAGCGGGCAGAGCGCGCAGGGGAGCGGCCAGGAGATCAGCGAGAAGGATCGGATCGCGGTGGCGGATTACATGGCGGCGCAGTATGACTACGATCGGGCGATCGCCTATCTGACCTCCGCGGAGAGCTACACGAGCAGCCAGGCGCTGCAGAACGCGGTGGCGGGCTATCGGGCGACGAAGGAGAGCTGCACGGCCTATCCGCTGGATCAGATCACGCATGTGTTCTTCCACACGATGATCAAGGACACATCGAAGGCCTTCGACGGCGATGAGGACGAGGGCGGCTACAATCAGGTCATGACGACGCTGAGCGAGTTCGCGGGCATCATGGAGTCCATGTACGCGAAGGGCTACGTGATGGTGAGCCTGCACGACATGTGCACGGTGAACGACGACGGGACCGTATCGCGCGGAGAGATCCTGCTCCCGCCGGGCAAGATTCCGTTTGTGCTCTCGCAGGACGACGTGAGCTATTATCACTACATGGACGGCGACGGCTTCGCGCAGAAGCTGATCGTCGACGAGAACGGGGATGTCAAGAACACGTATGTGGAGGACGACGGCAGTATTTCGGTCGGGGATTACGATCTGGTGCCGTGGATCGACACATTTGTGGATGAGCATCCGGATTTCTCCTACCGCGGGCACAAGGGCATCATCGCGCTGACCGGCTACGAGGGCGTGCTGGGCTACCGAACCGACGAGGTCTACCGTACGAAGGAGGCAGGGCGCGTCACCGAGTACCAGCAGAAATTCTTTGACGCGCACCCGGATTTCGACGAGGCGGCGTGGCAGCAGGAGGTCGACGGCGCGCGCGCGGTGGCCGAGGCGATGAAGGCGGACGGCTGGGAGTTCGCGAGCCACACCTGGGGACACATCTCCCCGACCGCGGCCGGATACGACAAGGTCGTGCAGGACACGGAGCGCTGGCTGGGCAACGTGGCGTCCGTCGTCGGGGATACTGACGTTATCATCTTCGCGTTCGGCGCGGACATCGGAGGCTGGGAGCCGTACACGGCGGACAACGAATACTTCTCCTACCTGAAAGGGCAGGGCTTCAATATCTTCTGCAACGTGGATTCGTCGCAGTACTGGGTGCAGTTCGGCGACACGTTCATGCGCCAGGGCCGCCGGAACCTGGACGGCTACCGTATGTACTACAACCCGGATATGGTGAGCGACCTCTTCGACGTGAGCAGCGTCTGGGACAGTGCCAGACCCACCCCGGTACCGGAGATGTGATTCACAAGTTTCGCCATGCATAGAAAGCATATGATAGACCGGGCAAATTCATTTGCGAAGGTCTATCATATGTTTTCGGTGGAATGGGCGGAACGCCTATTCAGCCACAGACAGGAGCTGCTTTAGCAGCGGATAGCTTTCGAAGAAAGCGGTCTGCGACGCGAAGCTAGTCCTGGAAGGGTGGCATGCATGGCTTGAACTCTTTCAAAATAAATGTTATACTGAACCACAGATTTTCAATATCGCTAGCAACGGAGGACGACCATGAGAACCTATCTTGTCACGGGCGGAGCCGGTTTCATCGGTTCCAACTACATTCACTATATGTTCCGCAAGTACGGCGACAGCATCCGCATCATCAACGTGGATAAGCTGACTTACGCCGGAAATCTTGAGAATCTGAAGGACATTGAGGACAGAGAGAATTATACATTCATCCGCGCGGACATCTGCGATTCCGCGGCGATCAATAAGATTTTTGAGGAGAACGACATCGACCGCGTCGTGCATTTCGCGGCGGAGAGCCATGTGGATCGCAGCATCCGCGATCCGGAGGTCTTCGTAAAGACGAATGTGCTGGGCACGCTTGTAATGCTGAACGCGGCGAAGGCGGTCTGGGAGCTGCCGGACGGGACGTTCAAGCCGGATAAGAAGTTTCTGCACGTCTCCACGGACGAGGTCTACGGTTCGCTGGAGAACGAGGGCGAGTATTTCTATGAGACGACCCCTTACGCTCCGCACAGCCCGTATTCGGCGAGCAAGGCGTCTTCGGATATGCTGGTGAAGGCCTACATGGACACCTACCATTTCCCGGCGAACATCACGAACTGCAGCAACAACTACGGTCCGTATCAGTTCCCGGAGAAGCTGATCCCGCTGATCATCAACAACGCGCTGCACGGAAAAGAGCTTCCGGTCTACGGCGACGGAAAGAACGTCCGGGATTGGCTGTACGTGGAGGATCACGCGAAGGGCATCGACATGGTGCAGGAGAAGGGGCGCCTGTTCGAGACCTACAACATCGGCGGGCACAATGAGAAACAGAACATTCAGATCATACATATCATTCTGGACACGCTGCAGGAGATGCTTCCGGCGGACGATCCGCGCAGGGAGCTGGTGAGTGAGAAGCTGATCACTTATGTGACGGACCGCAAGGGGCACGACCGCCGCTACGCGATCGCGCCGGACAAGATCCGCGCCGAGGTCGGCTGGGAGCCGGAGACGATGTTCGAGGAAGGTATCCGCAAGACGATCCGCTGGTTCTTCGAGAACGAGGAGTGGATGAAGAACGTGACGAGCGGGGATTATCAGAAATACTACGAAGAAATGTATCAGAAGTAGAGATAATATGCTTGAAAATTATGACTTGGAGAAAACGGCAGAATTGCTGAAAAAATAGGCGATAGAGTTCTGCAGAGGCAAAAGAGTTATCGTACCGAGAAGCAGTTGCCTTCAGTTGGAAGATTGATGGTACGGGATTTATATAAGGATTGATAAGAGTCGAGCAGAAAGGAGCAGCACAACCATGAAAGGAATCATATTGGCCGGCGGCTCCGGCACCAGGCTTTATCCGCTGACGAAGGCGGTGTCCAAGCAGATCCTTCCGGTCTATGATAAGCCGATGATCTACTATCCGTTGTCGACGCTGATGCTGGCGGGGATCCGTGAGATCCTGATCATTTCCACGCCGCGGGATCTGCCTGTCTTCCGGGAGTTGTTGGGGACGGGGGAGCAGCTGGGATTGAAGCTTTCTTACGCGGTGCAGGAGACTCCGCGCGGACTGGCGGACGCGTTCTTGATTGGGGAAACGTTCATCGGGGACGACCGCGTGGCGCTTGTGCTGGGAGACAATATTTTCTACGGACAGAGCTTTTCGAAGCTGCTTTTGGAGGTGGCGTCCCGCGAGAAGGGCGCGACGATCTTTGGCTACTATGTGCGCGATCCGCGGGAGTACGGCGTCGTGGAGTTTGACGAGAACGGGAAGGCGCTCTCCATCGAGGAGAAGCCGGAGCACCCGAGGTCCAATTACGCGGTGCCGGGGCTGTATTTCTACGACAACGACGTCGTGGAGATTGCGAAGAATGTGAAGCCGTCGGCGCGCGGGGAGATCGAGATCACGAGTGTGAACAATGAGTATTTGCGCCGCGGCACGCTCCGAGTGGAGACGATGGGGCGCGGCTTCGCGTGGCTGGACACGGGCAGCCACGATTCGTTGCTGGACGCATCGGATTTCGTGGCGGCGTTCCAGAAACGACAGGGACTTTACATCTCCTGCATCGAGGAAATCGCCTACAAGAGAGGCTTCATCAGCAGGGAGCAGCTGATCGCGCTGGCGCAGCCGCTTTTGAAGACGGCTTACGGGAAATATATGCTTGAGGTCGCGGAGGGACTGTAAACCGGCCGCCCAACTAAGTGAGAGAGGAATCGGGAAATATGGGAAAGATAACAGTGGAGACGTGTGCGATCGCGGGTCTGAAAGTCATCACCCCGGCGGTGTTCGGGGACGATCGCGGCTACTTCATGGAGACCTATAATTACAACGACTTCAAAGAGGCCGGGATTGACCAGATCTTCGTGCAGGACAACCAGTCCGCGTCCCGAAAGGGCGTGCTGCGCGGGATGCATTTCCAGATCAACTATCCGCAGGACAAGCTTGTGAGGGTGATCTCGGGTGAGGTGTTCGACGTCGTCGTAGATCTGCGCAAAGGTTCGGTGACATACGGAAAATGGCACGGGGAGTTGTTGTCCGCGGAGAACAAGAAACAGTTCTTCATCCCGAAGAATTTTGCGCACGGCTTTCTGGTGCTCTCCGACTACGCGGAGTTTGCCTACAAGTGCACGGATTTCTATCATCCGAACGACGAGGGCGGCATCCGCTACGACGACCCGGACATCGGAATCGAGTGGCCGATTCCGCAGGGGATGGAGCTTATCATGTCTGAGAAGGACACGAAATGGGGCGGGCTTCGCGCATATGAGCAGGAGCATGGAGTACGTTAGTAAGAATCTTGACAAGGCAGCTTCTGCATGGACTGAAAGTTATGGTAATTTCATCGCGACCTGATGCCCATGCATTGCTGCGATATGTTTGCAGACAAAGAAACAGCTGTCTCACAGGAGCTTTTTGATATGAAGAGGGAGAATTCATTGCCGGCGCAGATCTACCAGAGCCGGCGGATGATCTACAAGCTGGCGAAGAACGACTTCCGGAAGAAGTTCGCGGGTTCGTATCTGGGGATCGTCTGGGCGTTCATTCAGCCGGTCGTGACGGTACTGGTGTACTGGTTCGTGTTTCAGGTGGGATTCCGGGCGGATCAGGGTGGACTTCCGGTGCCGTTTGTGCTGTATCTGGTGGCGGGTATCGTGCCGTGGTTCTTTTTTCAGGACGCTTTAAACGGAGGCACGAACGCGCTGATCGAGTATAGTTATCTGGTGAAGAAGGTGGTGTTCAACATCAGCGTGCTTCCGATCGTGAAGATGATCTCGGCGTTGTTCGTCCACCTGTTTTTTGTGTGTTTTATCGCGCTTTTATACTGTTTCTACGGGCATTTCCCGGATCTGTATTATCTCCAGCTTTTTTATTATACCGGCGGACTTTTCCTGCTGACGCTCGGACTGTGTTACGCGACGAGCGCGGTGGTTGTGTTTTTCCGGGATCTCTCCCAGATCATCGGCATCGCGCTGCAGGTTGGCATCTGGATGACGCCGATCATGTGGATCGCCGACAACATGCTCTCGGCGCATCCGACGATCCTGAAGATCCTCAAGCTGAATCCGATCTACTACATCGTCACGGGCTACCGCGACGCGTTCATCTATAAACACTGGTTCTGGGAGCGTCCGCTGTGGACTGTATACTTCTGGATCTTCACGGTCGGGGCGTTTCTGTTCGGAATGTGGGTGTTCCGGCGTCTGAGGGTCCACTTCGCGGATGTATTGTAAATTTACGTTTAGTGTACCGCAGCCGTAGACAGGAACCGCAGGGATTTCCGGGGCTTTTCCGGCACAAACTGAAAAAAGAAAATCTTCCGTTTCCCAACATGGTATCTACAGTTTTGCCGGGAAAGTTCCAAGGAAGGGTACCGTGCGGTTCCGTCCGGTGTTCACTAAACACAGTTTGAATAATTGCAGAAGGAATAAAACATGGCGAATGAAATCGCGATCCACGTGGATCACCTCTCAAAACTGTATAAGCTCTACGACCGCCCCTCTGACCGCCTGAAGGAGAGCCTTGGCTTGACGAGGAAGAAGTGCTACCGCGAGCACTATGCGCTCACGGACGTCAGCTTTGACATCGGAAAGGGCGAGACGGTCGGCATCATCGGGACGAACGGCGCGGGCAAGTCAACGATCCTCAAGATCATCACCGGCGTGCTGAATCCGACGAGCGGCGAGGCGGTGGTCGACGGTCGCATCTCCGCGCTGCTGGAGCTTGGCGCCGGTTTCAACATGGAGTACACGGGCATCGAGAACGTCTATCTGAACGGCACGATGATGGGCTTTTCGGAGGAGGAGATCGACGCCAGGCTGGAGAGCATTTTGAGCTTTGCCGACATCGGCGAGTTTGCCTATCAGCCGGTCAAAATGTATTCAAGCGGCATGTTCGTGCGGCTGGCGTTCGCGGTGGCGATCAACATTGATCCGGAGATTCTGATCGTCGACGAGGCGCTTTCGGTCGGAGATGTGTTTTTCCAGGCAAAGTGCTACCGGAAATTTGAGGAATTCAAGCAGCAGGGGCGGACGATCCTCTTCGTCAGCCACGACCTTGGCAGTATCACGAAATACTGCGACCGCGCGATTTTGCTGAATCAGGGAAGAAAAATCTTCGAGGGCTCCCCGAAGGAGGCTGTCGATATCTATAAAAAGGTTCTTGTGCACCAGTACGATCCGGACGAGGAAGGCGGCGTGATCGCGCAGGAGATTTCCGGCGACTGGAAGGATTCCGTGGTGACGAACCCGAACCTGATCGAGTACGGCGAGAAGGCGGCGGAGATCACGGACTACGCGGTGCTTGACGAGAACGGTCTCATCACGAACACGCTGATGAAGGGCACGGAGTTTTCCGTGAAGATGAAGGTGGAGTTTCACGAGGAGATCAAAGAGCCGATCTACGCGTTTACGATCAAGAACCTGCAGGGCATCGAGATCACGGGCACCAACACGATGTACGAAAAGGCCGACGTGCAGGGGAAAAAGGCGGGGGAGAGCCAGGAGATTACCTTCACCCAGACGCTCAACCTGCAGGGCGGCGAGTACCTGATTTCACTGGGCTGTACCGGTTATCGCAACGGCGAGTTTACCGTATACCACAGGCTTTATGACGTCTGCAGCCTCACGGTGATCTCAGACCGGAACACGGTAGGGTATTACGATATGAACTCCAGAGTGACACTGTCGTAAAATTTGAGAGAGTATGTTTTACCCAGAACTGTATGAACGGGGTTGACATCAGAAATTCAGAAAAATGTGTCGTGCGGGAAACATATGATCTTGGGGATGGTACGAGCCGTAAAGTCTGACAGAACAGGCGGAAGAGGGAGCAACGATGGCAATATTCAAGCTGGATTACTATAAGGGAAAAGACCTGTATTCGGACGGGGACGTGGAGAACGAGCTCCTTGCGATCGCGAAATCCGGCGTCCGCCCGGAGGAGCAGGGGGATGTGGCGTTCCCCGTCCTCTATCATTTTGCGCGCGCGCGGGAAAACATCTTGAGCTGGTATCCGTTTGCGCCGGGCGCGTCCTGTCTGGAGATCGGTTCGGGCTGTGGAGCGATCACAGGGCTTTTGTGCCGCCGTATGGAGCGCGTGATCTCAAATGAGCTCTCAAAACGGCGCGCCGAGATCAATTACGAGCGGCACAAGGGCTATGATAATCTGGAGATCTGGGTCGGCAATCTGAACGACATGGACTTCGGCGGGCAGTTCGACTACGTGATCTTAAACGGGGTGTTCGAGTACGCGGAGAGCTTCACGCCGGGGAACGATCCGTACGGGACGTTCTTGAAAAATGTCCGCCGTTTTCTGAAGCCAGACGGCGTGATCCTGGTGGCGATCGAGAACCGTCTGGGGCTGAAATATTTTGCCGGCGCGCCGGAGGATCACACGGACGGATACTTCGACGGGATCAAAGGCTACGAAGAGAGCAGCGGAGCGCGCACCTTTTCACGTGGAGAGTGGGAGGCGCTGATGGCGCGCTGCGGGCTTGCGCATTACAAATTTTACTATCCGTACCCGGACTACAAATTTCCGCAGGAGATCTTCACGGACGCTTCGCTGAGAGAGCAGAAGTACGGGCGGCCGACGTGGAATTTCACGAAGTACCGCATGGAGCTGTTCGGGGAGACAAAGATGGCCGCGACGCTCACGGAAGAGGGTGTGATGGACCGGTTTGCGAATTCGTTCCTGATCGAGATGAGCGCCGCTGATCTGCGCGGAAGACATGGAGAGAGCGAGATTCAGTATGTGAAGCTGAGTACGGATCGGGCGGACGAGTTTTCTATCGCGACGATTATTGAGGAACGGGAGACAAAACAGAACTTATCCGGGGTGTCTGTGTCGGAGAACATCCGAGCGGAAGATGCGCGACCGATATTAGAAAGCAGTCGGGCTGGAGACAGGCGACCAGTGAAGGGAAATAAGCGGGTCGCCATAAAAAGACCGATGACGGACGCCGCGAAAGGGCATGTTCAGAAGATGCTTGCGCAGATGGATGGGGATTACGGCTGCTGGCAGCCGCTGCGTGGAACGGCGGAAGGCGACGGCATCGTCTATCCGTACCTCACGCAGAAGAGTCTGGCGCAGCAGGCGGCGGACGCTATACGCGAGGGGGATCTTGCGGCGGTGAAGGCGCTGGTGAAG
>CANQRR010000084.1 GCA_947626285.1 uncultured Lachnospiraceae bacterium | reverse complement strand
AAATTAATACAGCAAGAGGTGATAACAGGTGATTAAAAAAGAAATGATAGCCATGCTTCTGGCAGGCGGGCAGGGGAGCCGTCTCGGCGTGCTCACCTCCAAAGTGGCCAAGCCGGCGGTCGCGTTCGGCGGGAAATACCGCATCATCGACTTCCCGCTGAGCAACTGTATCAATTCCGGCATCGACACGGTCGGCGTCCTGACCCAGTACCAGCCGCTGCGTCTGAATACGCACATCGGCATCGGTATTCCGTGGGACCTGGACCGGAATGTCGGCGGCGTGACGGTGCTTCCTCCGTACGAGAAGGTGGGGAAGACCGAGTGGTACACGGGTACGGCGAACGCGATCTACCAGAATCTGGCTTACATGGAATCCTACAATCCGGATTATGTGCTGATCCTTTCCGGCGACCATATTTATAAGATGGACTATGAAGTGATGTTGGATTTCCACAAGGCGCACAATGCCGACGTCAGCATCGCCGTGATGCCGGTGCCGCAGGAGGAAGCGAGCCGTTTCGGCATCGTGGTCGCGGACGAGGACGGCAGGATCACAGAGTTCCAGGAGAAGCCGAAGGAGCCGAAGAGCAATCTGGCCTCCATGGGCATTTACATCTTCTCCTGGCCGGCGCTCAAGGAGGCGCTGATCACGCTCTCCGAGCAGAGCAACTGTGACTTCGGCAAGCACGTCATTCCGTATTGCCATGAGAAGGGCGAGACGCTTGTCGCTTACGAGTACAACGGCTACTGGAAGGACGTCGGGACGCTCGGCTCCTACTGGGAGGCGAACATGGAGCTGATCGACATCATACCGGAATTCAATCTCTATGAAGAGTTCTGGAAGATCTACACGACGAACGATATCCTTCCGCCGCAGTTCGTCTCCGCCGATTCCGTGATCGAGCGCAGTCTGATCGGCGACGGTTCGGAGATCTACGGCGAAGTGTACAATTCCATCATCGGCTGCGGCGTAGTCGTGGAGAAGGGCGCAGTCGTGAGGGATTCGATCATCATGCAGAACGCGGTGATCAGAGAAGGCGCCGTCGTGGAGAAAGGCATCATCGCGGAGAATGCGGTGATCGGCAGGGGCGCGCAGGTCGGCATCGGAGAGGAGCTTCCGAACAAGGTCAAGCCGTCCGTCTACGCGTTCGGACTTGCAGTCATCGGGGAGAATGCGGTGATCCCGGATGGCGTCAGAATAGGAAAGAATACCGCTGTGACAGGCGTCACCGTGCCGGAGGATTATCCGAATGGAGTCCTGGAAAGCGGGGAAACATTAGATAAGGCAGGTGATGTCCAATGAGAGCAGTAGGTATGATCTTGGCCGGGGGCAACAGCTTTCGGATGAGGGAACTGACAAACAAGAGGGCGATTGCGGCGATGCCGATCGCGGGCAGCTTTCGCAGCATCGACTTTGCGCTGAGCAGCATGTCGAACTCGAACATCCAGAAGGTGGCGGTGCTGACGCAGTACAATTCCAGGTCGCTGAACCAGCACTTAAGCTCTTCCAAGTGGTGGGATTTCGGCAGAAAGCAAGGCGGACTTTTCGTATTTCCGCCGATGGTGACCTCGGACAATGACTTCTGGTACAGAGGCACAGCCGACGCGATCCACCAGAATCTGGACTTCCTCAAAGAATGCCATGAGCCGTATGTGGTGATCGCCTCGGGCGACGGCATCTACAAGCTGGATTACGCGAAGGTGCTCGAGTACCATATCGCGAAGAAAGCGGATATCACGGTCGTATGCAAAGATGTTCCGGCGTCGGAGGACGTCACGCGCTTCGGTATTCTGCAGATGAACGAGGAGAGCCGGATCGTCCAGTTCGACGAGAAGCCGATGGCAGCCGCCTCGCACACCGTCTCCTGCGGCATCTATGTGATCCGCAGACGTCAGCTGATCGAGCTGATCGAGAAGTCCGTGGAAGAAGGAAGGCATGATTTCGTCAAGGATGTGCTGATCCGTTACAAGGATGTGAAGCGGATCTTCGGATACAAGATGAAGGAGTACTGGAGCAACATCGCCTCCGTTGAGTCCTACTACCAGACGAACATGGACTTCCTCAAGAAAGAGGTGCGTGACTACTTCTTCCGCGAGTATCCGGACGTGCATTCCAAGGTGGATGACAATCCGCCCGCGAAGTACAATCCGGGCGGCAGAGTAAAGAACAGCCTGGTTGCGAACGGATCGATCATCAACGGTTATGTGGAGAATTCGGTGATCTTCAAAAAAGTATTCGTAGGGGAAGGATGTGTGATCAAAAATTCTATTGTATTGAATGATGTATACCTTGGCGATAATGTTTATTTAGAGAACTGCATTGTCGAGAGCCGCGATACCATTCGGGCAAATTCGCGTTACACCGGTGAGGATGGGATTAAGATTGTGGTCGAATCAAACGAACGCTACGTCCTGTAAGACATAATATACGGGGTACAGCCCCCCGAATTGCTTCCGAATGATGTTGTCAAAAAAATCTTAGGAGACCATGGGGGTAAATATTATGGTGATAACAGATGTAAGAGTTAGAAAAGTGGCAAAGGACGGCAAGATGAAAGCCGTCGTGTCCATAACGCTTGACGACGAATTCGTAGTACATGACATCAAGGTGATTGAAGGAGAGAAAGGTCTTTTTATAGCAATGCCGAGCCGTAAGGCTGCGGATGGGGAATACAGAGACATCGCCCATCCGATCAACTCAGAGACGAGAGAGAAGATTCAGCAGATCATCCTCGACGAGTATGAGAAGGCGGCGGCGGAATCACCAGAAGAAGCATAAAAAATGATCTCTGATTTTTGAATGCCGGGCAGGTCACAACAGTTGACTTGTCCGGTATTTTCATATACAATGATTCCTTGGAATGCCCGTGCGCGCAGGCGCACAACATATTTGTATCAAACCGATGTGTTAGATTTTCGCTAGATCTGAAACGGGGAAACTACGATATGACAGTGAATTCACTTTTCTTTCTGCTCTTTCTGTCGGGGCTGTTTCTTGTGCATTATCTGCTCTGCCCGGTCCGGTTTCGCTGGATCGTGCTGCTTGCGGCCAGCATGTTGTTCTATGCGCTGGCGAGCGCGGCGTCGCCGGTCTATATGCTGGCGACGAGCGTCTGTACCTGGGCTGCCGGGCTTGTCATGGAGCGGCTGAATGAGCAGGAGAAGCAGGCCGGAAAGGATAAGGAGCAGAAAAGTAAAATTAAGACCAGGAAGAGATGGCTGCTGGCGGTCTCGGCTGTGCCGAGCTTCGGTTTTCTGCTCCTGCTGAAATACAGCGGCTTTTTCGCGAATATGGGGAATTCCATCCTCGGCCGCTTCGGGATCGCGCTGCCGGTGCCGCAGTTTCTGATTCCGCTCGGGATCTCCTACTACACCCTGATCGCGTACGGCTATTTGCTCGACCTGTATGAAAAGCGCGTGCAGGCGCAGCGAAACTACACGAAGCTGCTTCTGTTTCTGGCGTATTTTCCGCAGATGACGCAGGGGCCGATGAACCGCTACAAGCCGATGTCGGAGCAGCTGTATGAGGGGCACCGCTTCGAGTATCAGGATTTTTCCTATGGCTGCCAGAGGATGCTCTGGGGCTTTTTCAAGAAATTTGTGATCGCGGACCGGATGCAGCCGGCGGTGCAGGCGATCTTCCAGGGGTACGCGCAGTACGGCGGTATTACCTGCCTGTTGGGCTGCGTCTACATGACAGTCTGGATGTACGCGGATTTTTCCGGCTACATGGACATCGTCGCGGGCACGTCCGAGCTGTTCGGGATTCACATTATGGAAAACTTCCGTCAACCGTTCTTCTCGAAATCGCTTGCGGAATACTGGAGGAGATGGCACATCTCCTTGAGCTCCTGGTTTCGCGATTTCCTGTTCTACCCGCTGGCGTTCTCCAAGCCGGCGGTCCGCTTTGGAAAGCGCGGGAGAAAGTGGTTCGGTGTGCGCATCGGCAAGCTTTTTCCGTCCCTGTTCGCCCTGTTCTTCGTGTGGTTTGCGACCGGCTTCTGGCATGAGCCCAGCTGGCGCTATATCTTTTGGGGCATCGCCAACGGCGTCGTCATCATGGGCGCGATGGTCTGCGAGCCGTGGTTCGCGAACGCGAAGCGCTTCCTGCACATCCGGGAGGAGAGCAGGTGGTGGCAGGCGTTTTCCGTGGCGCGCACGTTTGCGTTCGTCTGCCTTCTGAAGGTGTTTCCGGGGCCGTCGAGCACGGCGGATATGCTTCAGTTCATAAAAAAAATGTTTACGGATTTTCGGCTCCCATCTGGTCTTGCAGAGCTGCTGCCGGGCGTCACGAAGGGAGACGCGCTCTTTCTGCTCGGGGCTTTGATCCTGCTGGCGATCGTCGACCTGATCCAGGAGAAGCGTTCAGTCAGGGATCTGCTCGCCGAAAAACCTCTTGTGCTGCGCTGGGCGTGCTACCTGTTCCTGGTCGCGGCGATCCTGTGCATGGGGAAATTCAATATTTCTATGGCAGGAGGGTTTGCATATGCGCAATATTAAGAATGCCAGAAAAGTGCTCAGCCGCATCTGTATAGTGTTCGCGTTCGTGTTTGTACTGGAGAGCGTGATACGCTTCTGCTATGAGGACTGGAGCAAATATTCCCTGATCATAGTATCACAGCGCGAGCGCAAGGAGCTGAACGGGACGCTGGACACGATCTATTGCGGTCCTTCCGTGACCTTCAACGCGCTGGATCCGTATATTCTGGATGAAAAGCTCGGGACGAACAGTTTCAATCTGGGCGCATCCACGCAGCCGCTGATCGGGAGCTATTATCTGATTCGCGATACGGCCGAGAACAACGACCTCCGGCACGTTTATCAGGTGCTGACGATCCCGATGCTGAAGAGAGGGAAAAAGGGAAGAAACTACACGACGCCGTATAAGCAGATGTGCACGCTGCGCTGGCGGCTTGCCTACCTTGCGGCCCTGAAGGATGAGAGCCGGGTACTGCCGATCCTGGCTTACTCCACGAGTGTGAAATCTTATTTCCAGTGGTCGTATGTCCGCAGGAATATCGCGAACAGAATCGGGGAAAACCAAAAACTGGCGAAATACAAGGGACGAGGTTTCCGCAATGGCGGGAAGAAGGTCTATCAGGGGGAGAACGCGCAGGAGCGCAATGCCGACTACTATTACTGGGATGGAACGCTCGGCCTTTCGCAGGCAAACGAGGAGGCGCTGCGCTATCTGAAAAAGTCGGCGGAATTTTGCCGGAAAAATGGGATCGAATACACGATCCTGCTGTTGCCGCATCCGCAGGAAAGCCTAAACGGGGCCGGTGATCTTGATAATCTGTACGAATGCCTGAACGGTCTTGCGGAGGAGCTGGGCGTCCGTTTTTTGAATTTTCAGCTGTATAAGAACCGTCTGACAGAGTTTGCGGATGACAAGTTCAGGGACGACGAGCATATGAACACGATCGGCGGGGAGACGTTCAGCAATCTTTTTGCCGAGGTGGTCTCAAGCGCGCATCCCGAGGATTATTTCTATGAGTCGACGGAGGAATTTGGTCTGTGACAACGGTCCTGACGGCCGGAGAGGAGAAGACAGAATGGGAAGAAAGTTTGGCATGCTGGTTTACCGGCTGATCCTGGCGCTTGTGATGCTGATCTGTATCTTTATCGGATTTGGCTGTGCGTGGCATGCGCAGGACAAAGTGTTCACGGGGGTACTCTCCCTGTCGCTGCGCCTGCTTTTTCCGTTGATGCTGGCGGGGCTGATCTGTCTGTTCGTCGTGCTTTTGTACCGGGCGATGGACCGCTTCAGCCGGAGACAGCTCATCGCGGCGTCTGTTGTCATGTTCGCTGTCATGGCCCTGGTCTTCCTGGTCCTGTTTCTCAATTTTAAAGTCACCCCGGCCGGGGACGCCATGCACGTTCAGGATGTAGCTTTGTATTTTGCCAAAACAGGAAAGGTGCCGTTGACAAAGACGGCTCCTCACGCGGGCTACTTTGCGCGGTTTGCGAACAACTACTTCCTGGTCGTCGTGCTCAGGTGTTACTATAAGCTGTGCCTTCTTCTGGGAATTCAGGACATGTACGTGCCGACATTCCTGCTGGGATTTGCGGCGATCATGGTCTCAGCCGTATTTCTGTACCTGACGGGAGTCCTGCTCGGAGGATTGCGCAAGGGGACCAGGCTTTTGACGCTGTGCGTGATGAATCCGCTGTACTATCTTCTGGCGCTCTGGGTCTACACGAACGGGCTGAGCATTCCGTTTGTGACGGCGTCTGTCTACTTCAGCCTCCGTGTCTATAAGGCGAAAAGCGTCTGCAGCAGAAGGATTTTTTGTGTCCTGACGGCTGTCGTTACGGTTCTCGGATACTATGTTCGCCCGACGTCTGTCATCCCGGTCATCGCCGTCGCGGCATGCGCGTTTTTGTGGGGACTGCGAAAGCGGGAAAACATGATCCGTGTGCTGAGATGTGCGGTTCTTTGCATTGTCACGGCGGCGATTCTTTTCAAAGCGATTTCGGTCGTGAACGACTGGCATTTTTCCGCTGTCTCGGATGGGAATTTTCCGCCTACCCATTGGCTCATGATGGCGTCGCACGGCACCGGACGGCACAACGACCGTGACGTCAATTTCACGCTGCAGTTTGAGACCATAGAGGAGAAGACGAAGGCGACGATCGAGAAGACGATTGAAAATTACAGGGAACAGACGGCGGCCGGTCTGATCACATTTATCGGTCAAAAGATGCTGGAGGTCTGGGGGCGCGGGGATGGAGGCGACCTCCTGGCCAATATAAAGTCGGATACGAAGATGACGAAGCTCTATGACTGGCTGGTCGGCAGCCGCGCAGACCTGTTTCAGGCGTACGGGTATGCGTTTCGCATGGC
The DNA here is from genome assembly GCA_947626285.1 of uncultured Lachnospiraceae bacterium. Lineage (GTDB taxonomy): Bacteria > Bacillota > Clostridia > Lachnospirales > Lachnospiraceae > Choladousia. The sequence goes on along the minus strand of CANQRR010000084.1, from coordinate 3,952 downwards.
GACCCTCTTTCTGATGGTGATCGCGCTCTGGAACCTTCTCAGGAAAAAGGAGATCGATCCTGCGCAGTTCGTGTTTGTTCTGTCGCTGTTCGGCGGCATCCTGTTCTACTGTTTCTGGGAGATCAAGACCAAGTACAGTCTCCCGTTTGTCTGTCTCATGCTGGCGGTGGCGTCGCACGGGGCGGAGGTTCTCGCCGCACCGACGACTGTCCGGCAAAGGAGAATGCACCGGGCGGCGCGTCCGGCCGCGGCTGCGGTCAGTCTGGTCTGCGCGCTGGGGATCTGCGCTTTGGCGTATCACGACGTCGTCCGCTCGAACGTGACGCTGCGGGACTGGAGTCTGAACGAGAAAAAGAATTCTTCCATGAGCGCTATCCTGCCGGATGCAAAGGAGATCGAGCTGACGCAGGAGGTATACATTTCCAAGCCGTTTGATCAGATCGTGATCTCTGGGAATGCGGACGATACGGCTGTGCAGGCCGGGGACAGCGCCCTGATGACGATCCGGGACGGGAGCGGACGGATCGTGTTTGAGCGGACGATCGGGGCGCAGGAGTTAATGGAGAACAATTATCTGAAGATAGCGACAGGAGAAATTATTCCAAACGGAAGGGAAAAATTTGTGATCGGCATCACGAAGAGTGACGATTGCCGGGGGAAACTGTTTTTCCGCTGCAGGGCAAACCGTTACCTGGATCTGTATGACGGTGTTCTGACGGTCAACGGGGAGACGCACAGAAGCGATCTGTTCCTGCAGATCTACAGGGAGTATGAGGGAGCCTGGTGTTCCGTGAAGACCGCCCGGATTCTGTTTGGCGCGCTGGCGCTGGGGATCTTGCTTCTGTATCTCTGGATGTATCTGGACGCAAGGCGGGAGAAAGAGATGCGGTAAACGAAACAAAACGGCTGTCCGGCAATTCAATCCGGGCGGCCGCTGTTTTTTTTCAGAGTGTCGAGAATGATTTCCTGCACGTAGCTGCCGAGGAATTTCTGCTGCTCCTTCGGAAGCTCCCGCGGGTAGATCGGTTCGCAGTATTCGATTGTGACCGGTACTGGTTTTATACGCGGCAGATGATCCTCGAAGAGTGCGGAAGAATTGTGGATGGCGACCGGCACGATCGGGCATCCGCTTTTCGTCGCGATCTTGAAAGAGCCCTCGTGGAACGGAAGCATCTCCAGTTCATCGGCGGATTCGCCCCGCGTGCCCTCCGGGAAGATCATGACCGAGATGCCGCGCTTGACCTGCTCGATCGCGGCCAGGATGGTCTTTAAGCCCTCGCGGACGTCAGAGCGGTCGAGAAACAGGCAGTAGAGAAATTTCATCCAGCGCGAGAGCAGCGGGATCTTCAGCATTTCCTTTTTCGCGACGTAGCCGGTGAGCCCCGGACAGCGCGCGTAGGTCAGCACAATGTCAAAGTAGCTGCGGTGGTTGCCGATATAGAGCACGGCCTGATCTTTCGGGACGCGTTCCTCGCCGATGACGGTCAGCTTCACGCCCGAGAGCCAGATCACGCATTTGAAGGCTCCCTGCACGATGCGCAGGGAGCTTATGTCGCGCCAGTTTGGGCGGAATTTCCCGATGAGCCACTCGATCAGAAAGATCGGGATGGACAGGATCAAAAATGAGACAACCAGTATGACGATCAGAATAAAACGGATCATTGCGGATCTATCCTTTCTCCTGCGCGGTGTGTATACAGCGGCGCGGGTAACTAGCGCCCGAAGAGCTGCGTCGTCTTTAGCAGCCATTCCTGACGCCACGGCGTGAGATCCTCCGCGCGGTAGCGGAAGGCCCAGTTCGCCGCCGCGACGCCCGGGGTGTTCATGCGCGCTTCGCTGCCGAACTGTAGCAGGTCCTGGATCGGAAAGACCGCGAACTTCGCGATGCTCGCCATGCAGAAGCGGATGAAGTCCAGGCTCACGCAGTTGCCGTCCGTGTTTCCGTAACGGCGGATGCGGTCACGGATATCCTCAGGCTGGGACAGATACCAGCCGAGCGTTGTGTCGTTGTCGTGCGTCCCTGTGTAGCAGACGCAGTTTGTCGTCGTGTAAAAATGCGGTATGTAGTTGTGGTCGCCCATGTCGCCGAAGCCGAACTGCAGCACCTTCATGCCCGGAAAGCCGAGGGTGTCGCGCAGATGCTCCACCTCCGGCGTGATGACGCCCAGATCCTCCGCGATGATCGGGAGGTCGTCTCCGAGCTCTTTGGCGATCGCCTGGAACAATTCCTCGCAAGGCCCTTTGACCCATGCGCCATTGATCGCGGTCTCCTCGCCCGCGGGGACGGACCAGTATGCCTCAAAGCCGCGGAAGTGGTCGATGCGCAGATAGTCGGTCAGCGTGAGCTGACGGCGGATGCGCGCGATCCACCAGCGGTAGTCGGTCTCCCTGTGGTAGTCCCAGTCGTAGAGCGGATTGCCCCAGAGCTGCCCGGTGGCGCTGAAGTAGTCCGGCGGCACTCCGGCCACGCTGGTCGGATGCCCGTCCGGATCCAGCTGGAACAGGCTCTTGTTCCCCCACACGTCGGCGCTGTCGAGCGCCACGAAGATCGGAATATCCCCGATGATCTCGATATCCTTCTCATGCGCGTAGTCGCGCAGCCCGATCCACTGCTTCTGGAAGATGAATTGTACAAAACAGTAGTAATGGATGCCGTCCGCGAGCTTTTCTCTCCAGAGCGCTTTCGTCTGTGCGCCCGGATCGATGAGCTCTTCCTCCCACTCCAGCCAGCAGCGCCCTTCGTGGTAGTCCTTGCAGGCCATGAACAGGGCGTAGTCGTCCAGCCAGTCTTTTTCGCTCTCGCAGAAATTCTCAAACTCCTCGAGGAGCGTCTTGTCCGGCGTGTGGTAGAAGGCGTGCCAGGCCTTTTTGAGCAGGGACGTTTTGTATTCGATCGCGGGCCCGTAGTCTACTTTTGCCGGATCCCATTCCGGCATATCGCCTAAGTCTCCTCTCGTGAGCAGCTTCAAGTCAATCAGTTTATCCGGGCTGATGAGCAGGGGCTGTCCCGCGAATGCGGAAAATCCCTGATACGGGGAGTCCCCGAAGCCGGTCGGCCCGAGCGGCAGGACCTGCCAGAGATGCTGTCCGGATCTTGCGAGAAAATCGATAAATTCATAAGCGCCCGGACCGAGGTCGCCGATCCCGTATGGGGACGGGAAAGAGGTCGGGTGCACCAGGATGCCGGAGATCCGCTCGCGCTTCTTTATGTCCGCGGCTTTCGTCTCCTCCATGATCTGTACATTGTTCATGATCTATGCCTCGTTTCGAATAAATTCGTGTCCGTTTCATCAGACACGAATCCATTATATCGGATTGAAACGGCAATGACAAGGCATATTTTGGGCGGGGTTGAAATAACAATAGTATAAAACGATAAGCTGGTGCTTTGTGTGAAGAGAGTTGGAATCCTAGCGTTTCTGCTCCTGACGCTGACGGTGGTCGTCGTCGGCTGCGCGGCGTCCGGGCAGGGGAATGCAGATGCAAAAGAGATCGACTATACGGTCGTGGAAGCCGGAAAGCTCCCGGAGGAGCTGTCGCAGATCATTGAGGAGAACAAGAAAAAAGAGATACGGATGACGTACACGGAGGGGGAGGATATGTACCTGATCCGTGGCTACGGCGAGCAGAAGACGGGAGGCTACAGCATCGCGGTGGCACAGTGCGCGGAGGATGAGGAGCGCATCATGTTTGACACGCGTCTGCTCGGGCCGACGGACGAAAAAGAGCTGTCGAAGGATCCGTCCTATCCCTGTCTGGTCGTCAAGATCGAGGCGCGCGATAAGGAAGTCATGATACGGTAGAGCGGCGTTCTCCGGAGTGTCGGCGCTGAAACGGGGAGGAAAAGCAGAAAACGGAAAGGTGGCAGGAATATGGAGCTTTTGATGAAGAACATACATATGTGCAGGCAGGCAAAGCACGCGGGCACGCAGATCACGCTGGACGAGGATCT
>CANQRR010000083.1 GCA_947626285.1 uncultured Lachnospiraceae bacterium | reverse complement strand
TCTGGACAATATCTACTTTTCAAGGTTCATCCGACCGATGGATCTGGTCGGCAGGCTCAAGATTCCGAGAGCCTATAATACTGGACCTTATCCGACAGGATTTCTTCCTCCGCTACTATTTCTTCATTAATCTCAGTCACGATTTGCTGCAGCCCAGCATAACCGTCCACATATGATGCTGGGACGAGCAGCACTTCATGGATTGAGGAGGGCAGGACATAGAGATCTTCCCCTAGTATCTCGCCTACTGATTTCATCAATTCCCCATCCAGGATCAGGGACGCTGCAAAAGACCTATCCTCATTTGTCAGGCAGAACATCGGAACTGGCATTTCTGATGATTCCAAAAACTCTTCTCTTTTTTCAACATCCACATCCAGCAGGTTCTTCGGTTCCTCACCATGAAACAAGCCAGATATCAAGCCTGGCAGATGGTTCAGCACCGGCCTTTTCATAAAATCTGCAGCGAGAGCATCCCTGTGAAGATCCTCTGCCGTGACTCCCCACATATCAGCCATCTCTTTTGTTACAGCTACCGAAATAATTCCCTTTTCATTATTGTCCAGATTCACGTGATAGACAGCGTCAAAATCCCCCTGCCTTGTGGAAACAAGATCCTCCAGCCTTCCCCCGTTCCTTTCCGGGTCACAGATACGGATCTGCAGGCTTTCTTTCACATTTCTGTAATCCTCAAACCCATGCACCCGCGATGCCATTTCCTGGTTGTCGTTCTCCTGCCGCAGGGAAGATATCTTCTCCAGGACATTTTCCATCTGTATTTCCCCGTCTGCATATGCGCCATATAATTCATCCAGATGGATCAGCGGCGTAACAGACTTTCCGGGAACCTTGATCAGGAGGTCGGTCACCTCCACGTCATTGTTCTTTCTCATGGGACGGATTGTGATGTCCGCTTCCCCATACTCCGCTGGCAGGTATCCCTTGATATGGTCTGCAACATAAGCGGAAAACTCACCTTTCGTCATCATGCGGCACACCTCCCTTTTCTGCCGTTTTTCCTGTCTGGCTGTACCGTTCACCGTAAGCCCTGATCCGATCATAGAAGCGGATCTCCATTTCTTCCCGCTCTGCCTTCTCCCTAGCCAGGGCATCTATTTTCGTTCTTTCCATGCTGTTTTCTCCTTTCTTTTCAAACAAAGGGAAGGATGCCGGAAGCATCCCTCCCTTCAGTAAAATTCCTTATGCACGTTTTCTCTTTATCGCCAGCAGAAGCACGGCCACGCCTGCTGCGCCCGCCATCAGCACAAGCATCAGGGCAACCGGCGTCTGGTCGCCTGTTTTCGGTGCCCCGGATACCGGAACCGGCTCGCCAGACGGCTTGTTCGTGAAATCCAGCTTCACCTCGATTACCGGTGTGGACTGGCCAGCGTACTTAAACACGATCTCATGCTCCATATCATCCGGAATATATCCATCCAAGGCCTTTGTCTCCATCAGGTAATAGCATAGTGCCTTGTCATACACGCCGCCCTTGTAGGAAGCGATCTCGTAAAGGCCGCTCTCTGCATGGCCTGCGGCATCTGTTTTCAGTGTCTCAAGCGCTCTGCCTTTCCCGTCGCGCAGCTCGAATTCCACGCCCGCAAGCGGCCTGCCGGTCTCCTTGTCTGTCTTGTTCAGGATCACCTTTCCCTTCGCAGTGTCATCCTTCATCTGCACACTCTGTATCTCACCGGTATCCGAAACAGTGAAAGCCACGTCCTCCGTCAGTACATAGCCTTCCGGCGCACGTTCCTCGCGCAGCGTATAACGCCCGACCGGCAGCTTCTCCACATAATGCGGTTTCTTTTTGGAAGTCCAGCTTTCCACCACCTGGTCATTCTGATCCAGGATTGTCAGCTTTGCCCCCGGCACTTCCTGTGTCCCGGTGATGTCCGTCTTGCTGATGCTTACCTTCGTCACATCGTCCTCCATCCGGTGTTTCTGAATCTCCGCGGTATTTTCTACCGTGAATACGATGCTCTCAGCAGTTACATACCCGTCCGCCGGCTTTGTCTCGGTCAGCTCATACGTCTCACCCACCGTCAGCTCACGGATCACATGGGGCTTTTCCCCGGACACCCATTCATCTACCAGGTCGCCATTCTCCTTTATGACACGAAGGTGCGCCCCCGGCAGTTCCTTTCCGGTCGTCAGGTCTGCCTTTGTCAGTTCCACAGTGGTCGCCTCGTCCTCAAAGACAAATTCAAAAACCTTTTCTTCCTGGTCTTCCCCGGCATACTCGAATACAAACTCCTGCTTTTCCCCGGAAGCAACAAAGCCGTCCGGTGCCTTGATCTCCCGGATATAAAAGCTCCCGTCCACCGGAAGATCCGCAAGGAAGGAAATCTCCCCCTTTTCATCCGTCGTGCGCTGCTCGATCAAGGTACCCTTTTTCATAAGGACATCCCCGCCGGCAGACCAGATATCCTCCGCGGTGTACAGCCCGAACACACCACCTGCAAGCACGCGGCTGCCGTTCTTTTCTTTCTTCAGGATATGGACCCTTGCTTTCTGCCTAGCGTTCTGCCATGCCTCGCTGTAGGTCACTACCGGGGTATCCTGGTCGCGGTAACTAAGGTCCACATAGCGCGGTTCCCCATCCAGGATAAACCCGTGCGCGGTCTCTGCCTCCTTCACGTAATACTTCCCGACCGGCAGGCCGCCAAGCTGGGCAATGCCGCCTGCATCTGTCGTGATGGTTCCCACCAGCTCGTCCGCTTTGTAATAATCCGCGCTGGTTCCATCTGCCGCCTTGATGTCCTCCGCCGCATATACCTCAAATGTCACTTCCGGCAAGGAACCGGTGATATAGCCAAAGAGATGAAACAGCATACCCTTTGCATCGTCCAGAAGCGTCACTTTATCCAAAAATTCCCCGTTCTTGGCAATGATCAGCAGTGCGGTCGGCACGGCATCCTTCATCTCCACCTTCTGTACTTCTTCGGTATCCTCCACGGTGAATCTCACTTCTTCCGCCCTTAAATAACCATAAGGGGCAAATTCCTCCCGCAGGGTGTAGGTCTCCCCCACATGCAGACGCTTGATCATATGCGGCTGGTCCCTGACGGAAGTCCAGGCGTCAACCACGTTTCCATCTTTATCCAGTACGGTCAGGCTTGCGCCGTCCAGCTCCACGCCCGTGGTAAGGTCAGACTTCGTGAACTCCGTCACGGTCGGCTGGTCTGTAAATTCTGCGGCAAATTCTGCCACCATGATTTCCTGTCCCTGGTACGATGCCGTGATCTCCTTTGTCTCCGCGTTGGAGAGATAACCCGCAGGTGCCTTGACCTCCCGGATGTAGTACACGCCAAACGGCAGGTCTGCGTCAAAGGCGGCGCATCCGTCCTCCCCGCTCTCTGCTTCTGCGAGGAGCGTGTCTGCTGGGACGATCACCTTCCCTCCGGCTGTGATATCCTCCTTTGCGTAAAGTCCGAACCCCGCACCTGCGAGGGGTGCTTCATTTTCCGCATCTTTCTTTACGGCTTTCACCTGCACCCTCTGGCGTTCGTCCGCAAACTCCGCCGTCTGTTCCACCACTGCCGTCTCCTGGCCCGCGTACTCAAAAAGCACCTCCTGTGCCTCACCATTCAGCACATATCCTTCCGGGGCTTTTGTTTCCGCAACACTGTAGCGTCCAAGCGGCAGATCCGCAAGGACAGCCTCCCCGTCCTCGCCGGTTGTCAGCTCCGCGACCAGCTCACCTTTGCGGTATTCGCAGATACGGTTCCCGTCTGCATCTTTCTGGTAGTCTGCCGTAAAAATGTCCTCCGCCGCAGTCAACGCGAACACAGCCCCGGCAAGCGGCTGTACCTCATACTCGAAATGTTTCCCGTACCCGGCAAGCACTTCCCCTTTCTTGACCACGCGCAGCTTCCCTTTCACCGGATGGTTCTCATAGACCACTTCAATGATGGCATCACCCGAAGCAGGATCCACCTGGTACATCGTATCGGAATCTACCGCGACATCCACTGCCTGCCCCACCGTATAACCTTCCGGAGCCGTCACTTCCTCAACCCGGTAATTACCGGCCGGCAGGTTCTGCGGCAGAATCAGATAGCCCTCGCTGTCCGTGAAATAGGATGTATGCGTTACCGTGACCGGATAAGTCGTTACCTGCTCCACATACTTTCCATTGTCCAGATCATATACTTTAAATTCCGTACCGATCGCCAGCACCGGCCTTTTTGTCTCGTCGTCCTGTTTGACGATCTTCAGCTTTGCCTCAAACGCATCGTCCAGAAGCACACGCCAAACCTGCGGTTCTGTCGGGTGGTTCTCCGTAATACGCACAAGGAAGTCTTTTACCGGCTTAAAATTATGGGGTGTTGTGGTTTCCCGCACCAGGTATGTCCCGTATGGGATGGCGATGGACACTGCATGGCCTTTGCTGTCCGTGAAGATCTCTGTCACTCCGTTCTTCCCAGTCACCACTGGCTTTGCAGAAGAAAAGTCATAGCTGCCGTCTCCTTTGGTCTGCAGGGAGCTGACCAGATAAGCCGTAAACCCGACGCCGGAAAGCAGATCCGCATCTGTCTTTCCATTGTTGGCCGCCTTGATTACCTGAAACGGCTGCTTAATCACTGTCTCTTTAACGGTACAAGCTTTTTCAACGAGTGGCACATCGGGACCTTCGTAGGAAAAAGAAATATCGTATTCCTCAGTTGACAGATTATATCCTGTCGATGGGCTGATTTCCTTGAGGTAGTAATTTCCAAGATATAGGTTTTCAGCTACCGCTGCGCCTGTCTCATCCGTGGTAAGCGTCGCAACCTGATTCCCTGCATGGTACAAAACGCCAGTCTTTCCGTCCGGATGCACAATATCCCCGCGTGCATACAGCCCATAGACAGCTCCTGCAAGCGTGGCGTCTCCCTGCGGGGATCCGGTTTCCGCATCGACTTTGGTCATCCGTACTTTTGCCTTTACCCTCTCATTCGGAACTGTACAGGAATATGTTATCGTCCCTGTAACATCCATGGTATAAACATGATCATTTCGCATATAGCTTTGTGGCACCGTAATCTCTTTCAGATACATGACATTCTGCGTTTTCACCAGTCTGACAGAAGCTGCCCCCTGTACGTCCGTAGCCGGGAGCTGTGAGAGAAGGCTGGTGCAGCCTGCATCTGCATATACGCCGAATACCGCGCCGGCAAGGCCATTTCCCGTCTCACTGTCCGTCTTTTTCACGTTGATGTCGACTATCTCGATCCATTTAACAGAAAAATCGACAAAAACCTGTTCATCCACACCATCGCCAAAGACAAGTGCAAGATTCTGTATTCCCCCTCCTGTAGAAATCTTATATGCGGAATAATCTTTTGTAATACTCCCATTCATCCTGCAGCTCCATACCGGACCGACATCTATCACCTGAGTAAGCGGCGCTGTAAGATAGAACCTTGTGCCACCTGTCAGCACAACCTGAGACCCAGCACCGAAATCCACTCCGGTTGATACGTTGTGCAGGGTCACTCCTGCCGGAATCGACATTGTAATACTCTGAAGTGGATCTGCAATAAACGTGATTTCATTGGTGCGCTGATGGTCGCCTTCCACGTAAGCCGCAGTGTTCGCTTCAGATAAGGCCATGTCCACATCTGGAATTGCCGGCTGCGCTACACAGTAGTTGTACAGTTCCATTGCCAATGCCCTGCCTGTTTCATTTGCACCTGAAAAGGCATCGCTGCTGCCGCTTGCGTAAGAAGCTGCAAGGTGGGTAATGATAAACCGTTTTCCTGCATTGAAATCCGGGTGGTTTTCCACGAAAAAACCTTCCTCACCTGCCGCTTTTGTACCATAATAGCAAACTTTGGCAAGCGCTTTTCCATCCTTTATCTTGCTGATCTCATACTTTCCTGCAGGCGGTGCGCCTTTGGACGGTTGTATGCAATAAGCCGTTGCTGTTGTGCCCCCGAATACAACCTGGTATTTATGCGTCAGGAATGTACCGAGTCCATAATCTGTGTATTTATACTCGGCAACCACAGATACTTCTACCTTTTTCGAACCACTGGCCGTGGCCGCTATGAAGGATACTGTTTCATTCATTTCTAGCGAAGCAAGGTCTATTCCAGCCTCTGCCCCCTGTTCAAGTGCGCTGTAAAGAGTCAACCCGCTTTCTTCATCGTACGTATCTTGCCCGTCGGATGCCTCCAAGTCCTCATCCAAGTGTTCTTCATCCAAGCTCTCCCATATCTCCGGCTCCACATCTTCCGTCATGCCAGGCTCCGTCTGCGCTTCCTCCGTCCAGTCCGTTTCCCCGGCTTCCGTCTCTGGGCTTGCTGTCTCCGGTTCTGCAGGAATGGCCTGCGTATCCACAGTTGTTTCGGATACCGGTTCCCCGAAAACGGCGTCCTCAGGGGTATTGCCTGTCTGCGCTTCACTATCCTCCGTTTCTTCCGGCAGGGCTGCCACAGTGTCCGTATCCATGCCGTCCAGAACAGCTTCCCCGGTACCTGCAGCCGCTTCCTTCACAATCAGGTTCCGGCTGATCTGATACTTCGGATGGTCCGTCATAAGCGGCTCCACGTAATACACTGCCTTGTAGACATCCTCATGGTCGTTCGCAAAATTTTCCCCGGCCCCATTCTTTGCTTCCTCAAAAGCCACCCTGACTTTCCCACCTTCCGGGATGTCAATGCCAGAGAAATCCTTCGCCGGGTCAAAGGTGGATCCAATCTCCAGTTCATAATCTTCTGCTTTGACTGTCTCATCCTCATCAAGCAGCTCCTTCACGTCCTCATAAAAAGGCGGCTTTTCCTCTGTCTCCGCTTCCTGCGCGTACACCGCCATTTCTGCTTCCCGCACAGGTATTTCTGTCTCCTGCACATACGCATCCGTTTCTGTTTCCTGTGCATATACGGAAAGCGGCGATAAAACGGACACCATGACCGTAAACGCTGCCATCAGCCCGGCAGCCGCTCTTTTCCATGCTCTTTTTTTACCCATATTCTTTTACCTCACTCTTTCTTAAAATGACGTTTTCTTTTCCACTCTCTGTTCGATCTTGGTATCGCATGGTCCGAACACTTTCCCAAGATAGACCCCTGCTTCCCTTTGGATAGTCCCTTCCCGTCTTGTCCCGAAAAAGTTTTCCATCCGAGCCTCCGTCTCCCGATATCCCTCCTGCCGGGTATGGCGGCATTCTATGAAAAAAGGATAGTAATTGCAGGTCAGCCGGCTCTTATGGTCCTCATGGACGTGCGCCCCGGAAGCTGCCATGATTACCCTTGCCCCGAGCAGGTAGAGCAGGTTCTGCTCTGGTTCATCAAGCCCGGACTTGTCCAATCCACCCGGCGTCAGGACCGGCAGGATCGCGTGCCTGCCCCTTGTTTCATCATCGGGTCCGAACGTCTGCCTCACTTCCATCTCCGGCATCACATCATCAAGAAACGGCAGCTCTTTTATCAGCAGCCGGATCAATTTTTCCGTGGGATAGCCAAGTTCCACCGGCAGGTAACAGCTGTCTGTCTCCGGATTTGTCAGAAGCCCTTTCCCATACAGGGAGAGCGCAAGTTCCCTTGTCTGCCCTGCTGTATATCCGAAAAGCCTGTGTGCTTCCGCCTGCAGGGCGGCCAGGTTGAACAGCTGCGGGGGAGCAAGCCTGACTACTTCCTCGCTGTCTTTTTCAACCTGGCACATCCTGCCGCTGCAGTCATTGGCAGCCTTCCTGGCCTGTCTGTAATCCGCCATCGGGCGCGTAGAGGCCTCCATCTCCATCGAAGAGAGATATACTACATATTTAGGATTGTCCTGCATACTGCCACCTCCGGTCACTCATCCCCAGCAGGGGTAAGGTCGTCAAATTCGTCATCAACGGTTTCCGCATCCTCCTCGTATTCATCTTCCTCCACAAACCCATGCTTCGGTTTGTAGATTTTAAAATAATAGCCCGCCGCGAATATACCGGCACCGGCAAGGAAAAGCAACAGATAGCCGCCGGCAGGGGATGTCTCCGATTCCTTTTCTTCTGGCGCTTCCAAAGTCTCCGGTTCCGCGGGGGCAGGCTCCGTCTCTGTCTCCGGCTCCGGCTTTTCCGGTTCCGCATAGACGGTATCCACCTGCGGCAGTGTTGCCGTATCGGAAAGCGTAAAGTTTAACAGGTCCTTTTCCCCTACTTCCGTAAGAAAATAGACGTTATCCTCCTGCCGGTCATTGTCCACGATCAGGTAGAAGATCTTGCCGCTTTTCGTGGAGATCGTATAAAATTCCTTGCCGCCTTTCCTAGCAGTCTGGTCGATGGTGTCCACGGTTTCCCCGGCTTTCCCCAGTTCTTCCTCGATCCCGGTGACCGTCCGCTCATCCACGGTTCCCCTTGCCTCCGTAGGGCCGCTCGCCTGCGCGTCCTGGGGAAGCGGGGACTGCACGGGCTCCGTCTCCCCTTCCCCGCCTGCCGGGGTCGTAGTTGACAATCCGTTTTCCTGGCCCGCCGCCTGCCTCTGCGCTTCCCTTACCGCCCACTCATAGTACGGGTTTGACATGGAATAAACCTCCGAGGTATTCCCGGCTCCGTCCGTGGCCGTGATCTCAATCTTTTTCGCAGTAAAGTCATTCTGGGTGAGCTGCACTTTCAGCATCCCGTCCGCCAGGTCCGTGTAGGATGTCCCGTTGACCGCAACAGAGGCAATCCCGGAAATGGTGTCCGTCCCCTGGATGGTGAGTACCCCGTCCGTTAAGGACGCCGAGAGTGTCGGCTGTTCCTCGTCATAGCATTTGACGGAACGGTTCTGCTCATATACGTTCCCCTGCCCGTCTGTCACGCGCACATAAACAGTGGTATTCCCGCTGATCGTGATGCTCCTGCCTGCGGTAATGTCCGTCCATTCCCCGTCCCCGGCTTTTGCTTCGATCCGGCTGACCGAGAATCCATCCTCCATCCCGCTGACATCCACGGACACGCCCAGTGCGGTATCCCCCTGCCGCCACCCGTCCGGCTTTTCAATAAAAATGACCGGCTGTGCCAGGTCCTGCGCCGCCGCGCTTCCTACAAAAAAACAGGCCAGCAGAAGAACCGCCAGCCTTTCCTTAACCCTTTTCAATGGCTTTCCCAAAGCCGCCATCCTCCTTCCCCGGCAGCATGGAGCCTGCCTTCAGCTTCTCTTTTAACCGTTCAAACTCCGGGATCGTCATGTGAAGCTCACGCACGATGCGGACGTATTCCATGTTCTCCGCCTCCGTCACCACATCCTGCGCGGCACGGTATTTCTTCAGATCTTCCTCATACCGCGCCTTCGATGCTTCCATCCGTTCCCGCGCCTTTTCGCGCTCCGCGATGGCTTTTTCCAGCCGTTTCATGGTTCTCCTTTCCGGGCAGCCACAGGGGCCGCCCTTTACATGAATCTGATATTCCCGCGTCACCAGCGGCCAAATCCGTAAAAATGGCTCTGCCAGTACGGGGAATAAATTGACGTGTACTGTACCGGGTGCCCGCAGTGGATCATCTGCCCGTTCCCGGCGTAAATGCCGATATGGGTCACCGGCTCCCCTGCATCATAAGTCCCGGTAAAGAAAATCAGGTCCCCAGGCTGCACTTCCGACTCCGGAACCGGCGTACAGATGTTGTAAAGCCCCTGCGCGGTAAGCCGGCCTGTGTTGCGCACCCCGGAATTAACCAGGCAGTAACTCACAAAGCCGGAACAGTCAAACCCGCTGGGGGAATATCCGCCCCAGACATACGGCACTCCGAGGTACTTCTCTGCCTCCGCAAGCAGCCGTTGCGCCGCCTCGCTGGTATATTCATTGCCCCCGGCTATGGTCCCGCTCCCGGTTTCCAGATAGAAAATCGGGTTCATGCGCTCCCCGTCCTTTAACAGCTCGATATGCAGGTGGCTCCCCGTGGAGCTTCCCGTGCTTCCGGCCAATCCGATCTCGTCACCTTTTGTTACGGAATCGCCTGCCGCCACGCCCCTGCTTTCCAGATGCGCATACCGCAGATCATACCCGTCACTGTCCTCTAAGATGACATAGTTGCCGTAGCTGTCATTGTACGAGGACGCTGTGACCGTCCCGGTAAGCCCGGCCTTTACGGAAGTCCCGGAGGGAACCCCGATATCCAGCCCATTGTGGATCTGCATTTCCCCGGTAACCGGGTGAATACGCCAGCCGTAATAACTGCCTGCGCGCCCATACCAGTTAAATTCAAACGGTGTCCCGAACATCTGCAGGTTCCCTTTCGTCTCGTTGTACGCACCGAAAAGCTCCTTTTGGAATGGATCCAGCCGCTCCTGGCAGATTGCCATAAGGCTCCTGTCCTCCAGCGTCACGTTCAGGGTATCCACGGCGCGGGTGGCTGTAACCTCCACCTCCTGGCTGCCGTTGTCGTCCGCGATGTACGCTTCCCAGGTCTGATGCCCGTGTGCAAGCGCCTCCGCGTGGGAATCATAATAGACGTCAAACTGCACGCCGTACTGCGCAAAGCCCCCGGTATCCTCTACCGTGTATTCCACGCCGTTCATGACCACCTTCGTCCCCATCGGGACAAACGGTGCCGACGCATCCACGGCAATCGTGTGGTTTGCAGTCGGATAGGCCCCGCTTGCCGTCGGCCCTCCGGACCATACGCCGCAGCAGATAGGACAGCTGCAGTAACCGCTGGTCACCACCTGTCCCAGTGCTTCCCCGACCTTCACCGTCCGTTTTTCTGTGACCGTCTCGCTCACCGCTTCCGTATTCAGGCTGTACTGCAGCGCAAACAGCTCGTCCAGCTCCGCCTTTACTTCATCAAATGTGAAAACTTCATATTTTGCGGACAGATAGCTGATCAGCACGAATGGGTCATGCTCAATCGGCCCGATGTTGTACCGGTATTCCTCATGCCCCGGCTCCTCTGCTTTCATTTGGTTGACCCGTTCCTGCAGCTTCGCTTCCAGCTGGGTATAGTAAAGGTCTGCCTCCCGTATGGCATCGTCCGTGGACTGATAGGCAAGCCCGGTATAATCCACCGTGTTCTGCATGAACAGCGCCGCGCAGGAACCGAGGGAGGACATGATCAGAAGCATCAGCCCGATCAGGAGCGCAAGGCTGGCATACAGCTTCC
>CANQRR010000082.1 GCA_947626285.1 uncultured Lachnospiraceae bacterium | reverse complement strand
TCTCCATTGTCGGCATCCTCTACGAAGGATTTTTGCAACTTGTTGCATTTTTCCTTTCTATTATACCCGGACTGCATAAAAAAATCAATATGTCGCCTCATTTTAGAAAGTATTTTTGCAACTTGTTACACTTTTCCTTTTCCTGATTTTCGATTTTGTATAGAAAGGCTGTCAAACATCCGCTAATACACTCCCAATATCTCCGTCAATGCAAATCGATTGTTTCTCAATCTCCTTCGGGCAGACAGCTTCGCCGTAATTAATACAGGCATAAATCGTCGCCCTGTTCTGCGCAGTCATACGCCAGAACGGATATTTGATTATCCCCGGCGTATTGTAACCGACGCCCAGCTCCAAAAATAAAATCCTTTGCTGTCCCCGCGTCCGCAGAAAATCCTCGTAACGCTCCGCCGCCCGGTGCCAGCCCTCATCTTCCACAAAACGATCGTCGGCGCGTAGATTCATCGTCATCGGCCTGTCGCAATGCGGACAATGGGGAACAAGTGCAGACGGAACAGACATCTTAGGCACTGTATGCCCGGAAAAACACAGTTTGCCGTCATCCCCCTGAATATAGCCCTGCGCTTCTGTCATCTGTCGGATCATGCTCTCATTATCAAAGGTTTCCTGACAGCACGGCCCGGAGCATTGAAATAGTCCATAGTCGCCCTGCGTATAGAAAAGCCGGTTTTTATCAAATCCCGCCTTTTGGAAACAGTGATCTACATTTGTGGTGATCACAAAATAATCTTTATCCTTTACCAGAGCCAGCAGACTGTCGTAGACCGGCTTCGGCGCGTCCATATAACGGTTGATAAAAATATACCGGCTCCAATAAGCCCAAAATTCCTCGGGTGCAGGAAACGGATAAAAGCCGCCGGAATACATATCCCGAAAACCATACTTGTCCGCAAAATCGGAAAAGTACCGCTCAAATCTCTCACCGGTATACGTAAATCCTGCCGAAGCAGACAAGCCTGCTCCCGCACCCACCACAACAGCGTCCGCAGCGTCCAGCGCTTCCCGGAGCCGCCGGATATGATCCGAGTAATTCCCGGTAGGTTTTGTCATCGACATCCTTGAAAACATTGAAGATCACCTCCATATCACTTCTGTGCTGCCGCACCGCAGCCACAACGATCCGCGCCATTTTATCCCCGCTTTTCTACCGCCTTTATAGGGCAAACCGTAAAGCAATTTCCGCAGTGTAAGCAGTGATTCTGCTGAATACGGTAGGGCGTCCCCGGCTCAATGCACCGCTGCGGACAGTTCTTGTCCACCGTGGCAAAAGCCAGTACACCGACATATTCTAATTTCTTCAAACAAGTTTGTGCGTCCATGTTTTTCCTCTGTTCTTATTCTATGATCCTGCCCCTGTTTTCCTTGCGCGGTTTTTCCTTCGGATATTCCCCCTCGCAGTAACCCAAAAGGACAAAGCAGCGGGCTTTTCTTCCGGCTTATCCGATGCGCCACAGGCGGCTCCGCAAGCAGAAGCAGCCTTATCCTCAGCCCATCCGGCAAGATTTGAAAGTGCCATTGTCCTATCCTCCTTCTTTTATTCAGTGAAAAATTGATCTCCCTGTACCTTCGATTATACAAACCTGCTTTGCCTCCGCAAGTACGCACTTTTTTATAACATAGTTACTTTTTTGATACCTATTGCTTTTTCTGTAATGCTGCACTATAGTTTGATTGTAACATTCAAATTTGAAGCAATGGAGGTTCCTTATGAAAACGAAAGCTGAATTGATCCCCGAATGTCCCGTCGCAACTACCGTACAACTGATCGGAAACAAATGGAAACTGCTGATTATACGAAACCTGCTTGTGCGCCCCTGGCGCTTTAATGAGCTTCAGAAAAATCTGGACGGCATCAGTCAGAAAGTGTTGACCGACAGCCTGCGGTCTATGGAAGCCGATGGGATCATCACCCGTACTGTTTACCCGGAAGTGCCTCCGAGAGTGGAATACGCGCTCTCAGAGCTGGGGCAGAGCCTCCAGCCGATTTTAGACGCGATGAAAGCATGGGGAGAAAATTATAAAAGAAATAACAACACATAACATTATATGGGAACATCCGTCTCACTTCAAATACTTAGTTCTTATGACTCGTTCGTGCTTAAAAAGTATTTTCGCGTTCGGCGTACACTATCCAGACGATCTTTTGCGGAAACTGCAAAATGAAATGGAAAAGACCTCACAAATCCGCATAATCCATGTAGATCATCCGCATATCCTCCGGGTTGTCCCTGTACTCCTGTCCATGCTCAGTTCCCTGTATGACCAGTTCGCCGTCCCGATATGCCAAAAGCGCGGTCAGCTTCACCGGCTCCCACTTGCCTCTGTCGAGCGGCACAGTGGAGAAAATAATGCCCTCCTCCAGACGCTTGAAATGCAGGGAATCCGCGTAGTTTGTGTGAACATACAGAAGTTCACCGTCCGAGATGAGGAGATTGATCTTATTGCGGGATGAGATCTCACGCATGACATCGTCCAGCACCTGAAAACGCTCCTCCACATCCAAAGCCCGGCCGAGCGCATCCGTACGCCGGTCAATATTTCTGACGATGTGACACAAAATCCGCTCACTGTCCGTCCGTCCCTCCTGCTCGTGGATATACCCGTTCAATGCAGGGCAGTCAAAAACCGTTCCGTTGTGGGCGAGCACCCATGCACGGTCGGATCGATCACGCATTACAAAGGGATGACTGTTTTCGTAGGTCACAAGTCCTCTCGTCGCAAGCCGGATGTGGGCGATCATCTGCTGCGCGCTCAGGCGGTGGCGCAGCCGCTCCCTCAGATAGCTGCTTTTATACGCGGGAACCGGCTCCTTCTCTACATTGACCGCGTTCCCGTAGAGCAGCGCCATCCCCCAGCCGTTAGGGTGTCCCGTGCTGTGAGAAAAGAACTCTTTTAAATAATCGTTTAGAACCACCTGTCCTCTCGCTGAAATTCCAAAAAGTTCACACATATGCCAAATTCTCCTGCTGTCTCTTTGCCAATTGAAGTCCCTTTTCCATATATCCCGGTTCAAACTCCTTCCGGATCCTCCACGCATAGCGTGTCTCCGGTTCGAGAAGCTTCCGCTCCTCAAAGGCGAGCACCTGCTGCACCTCGGAGCCGAAATCCCGGTAAAACTCTTTCATAAATCCTACAATGTTCAGCGCGGCGTGCGCGGCGGAGTATACCTCCCCGTTCGGCACGACGATCTTGACCGTTTTCAGATCATAATGCGCCGCGTTCTTAAAATTCTGTGCCGCCTGCACCTGATCCCGCGGAGCAAACGGCTGCCTTTTTGTCGAGGCGAGCCAGACGAGGAGCAGCTGGGCAAAAATGAGATCCCGCTCGTCGATCCCCGCCTCCGCCAGAGGATTCAGGTCGAACATCCGAAGCTCGATGTGATCCGCACCGTTCGTCCGGAGGGCGTTCAGATCATTTTCCCCCTTCGGCTTCAGCCGGACCGGATAATACAGCTCCGTAGGGGAGGTGATATAGCCCATGTCCACATAGCGCTGAATGCTGTCCGCGTACGCGCGGATATCGCTGTAGTCCAGCACCGGCGTAAAATAGTTCCAGTAGCCCAGTTCGCTGCAGCGCGTGGACGCCATCCCGTTTACGCCGGCGCGCCCGTACCTTCCCTTCTCCACAAAAGAGCTGTCGAACAGCGGGCTGGCCGCAGTCAACACAGTCAGGATCCAGCCATACGCCGCCGCTCTCTCCGCGAGCACGACATACAACTGGTTTTTGTACTCTGTAAAATCCGTTCTTTCGCTTAAGGCAAAGTCCGCCATCAGCAATTCCTCCGAGAAAGAGTAATTCACGTGGATCCCACAGAGCGTCATCTTGTAGCGTCCGTACCGGTCCGAAAGATACTCCCGGTAGACGGTCTTGCCGGCCATTTCACCCGTGAACTCCGCCACCGGAATATCCTGCTCATTCTGGATATAGGGCGGATTGGAAAACGGCCAGAGCAGCTCTTCCGCCTCCGACAGCTTTTTCTGGATCCGGCAGGTGTACCGATGCAGGGCGGCCACTGCTTCGTGCGCGTTCCGCGTCACAGGCGTATTGATCTCCGTCTGATTCTCACAAAAATCCCTAGTGATGTGCGCTTCCTCAGGAAAGGGGTGCGGTGTATGCGCCATGCGTCCCTCCCGCGTGATGCGCAGGCTCTCCTTCTCTAATCCGAAGTTCCCCTTAAGAAGCAGGCTCCTCACTTTGGGATCATCCGCATGAAGCATATCTCATTCCCCCATCATTCCAATCTCTGCTCCGACCGGAAGGCTCCCGGACCGCCTCCAGCCTTCCGTATTCCTCTATGTAATCATCCATCGTCTTGCCCTGCTCTAATCCCTCCAGCATCTCCCTTGCCGGGCTCTGCAGTCTCTCTGCCCTGCGATAGAGAGGTTTCAGGAATATCTCCTCTCCCAGTCCCCGTCTGCGAAGCCCATCCTCCGCGGCAGCCAGAATCCTCAAGAGCAGCCCGGAAACCGCCTTCCAATCAAACACAGCCGGCAGCTCCCTTTTCACAAACATACGTCTGAGTTCGGAGGCATTGTAGCCTCTGTGATAGATTACATGATCTCTATTAAGAAGATCCGTGAGCACGTGAAGATTCTCCATCAATCCGGCATGAAACGCCGCAGACGTCATGATCTCACTCACCGGCTGTTCGCAGACACTGCGAAACTCCACGGTTCCCCGGAATGTCAGGTCCTCAAATTTGAAGGAGCGCAGATACTTCAGATCTGATATTTCCGGGTGGATGAGGATCTTCCGATATCCAGCCCCGTCAAAATATTCCCCCTCGATCCGCTCGGAAGCAAAGTACTCCGTCAGCGGAACCGGCGGAAAATTGATATATTTCCCGTTTCTCTCCACACAGTACAGACTCATGCTCCGGATGTAGCAGATGATCTCATCGACGGACTCAAACTCCAGACCGTACATATCCACATTATGCCGGTTCAGCCCGTGGAGACTGTTTCTCCAAAAAAAATCCCTGCTGCAGAGTATATCCTGTTTCTCGCCCCAGAGAGAATTTGAGAAGATCAGCGCCTTCAGCGGTTCCAGCTTCGTGAACGTATTCAGCGTCTCCACCAGACCCTGTTCCTCCACATCCATCTGAATCTGGCTCGCACAGGAGAACAGTCCGAAATTCGGATAGTGATGGAACAGCGCAGCCTGACCGTAGTTTTCATAGGAGGAGAGGTGATGAAGCAGCATACGATATCTCTCACTGCCTACCGGCACGTTCCGGTTCACGGCAAAGTGAGGATTGATCCCCATGCCGGTCAGACTGTGCCCGTGTTTTCCCAACTGCTCCTGCACGAACGTATAATACCGCACAAAGCGCTCATACAGAACATGCAGGTCGGTCTCCGTCCCAAAGGAAAACTCCAGCGTATTGTAGCTGCAGTCAAAAGACAGCCCGTCCCCTGTTTTCTCATCAGATGCCGCATAGATATACCCCTCGTCGTCTCTTCCCGTCCCGTGAAAGGAAAATCTCTGAATAAACGCGTCCGTCACCCGATGGATCAGTTTGAAATCCACCGGAGCATTCCTCCTGTTCACAACGGGCAGTTCGAACTCCAGACCTGTCAGCCGGGTCCTCTTCCTCTTTGTCGGCACCACGTACCGTTCATAAATCGCCTTATCAAGCGCTGCAATATCCATCATACCATCCTCTTGCATCCGTAGGCTTTAATTAATCTGTTTGTAGTGGGATTATATCTCTATTTACCTAGTATGTCAATAGGTTTTATGTGTATACGGTTTTGCATCCATTGCAAATCATCTTTTGATTTGATATCGATCAAATGTTTTTGCGCTCTTGAAAACCTACTAAATATATGTTATTATTGGGTTATAAACCATCAGAGGAGGGAGCATAAACATGAGAATCTCCACAAAAGGGCGCTATGCGCTGCGTATGCTTTTGGATCTGGCGGAGCACCGCGGCGAGGGATATATCGCCCTGAAGGACATCGCAAGGCGTCAGGAAATTTCCAAGAAATATCTGGAGCAGATCATTCCCATTCTCAATAGAACTGATTTTCTGAAAACCAACCGCGGATATCAGGGCGGATATATGCTGGCAAAGGACCCGGCTCAATATACAGTCGCAGACATTCTTCGGCTGACCGAAGGCAGTCTTGCCCCGGTTGCCTGTGTCGAACAGAGTCCCATTGACTGTGTCAGAAGTGCCGATTGTCCAACACTTCCCGTCTGGCAGGGGCTCTACCGGGTCGTCAACGAATATCTTGACGGAATCACGCTGCAGGATATTTTGGACAGTTACCAGGAACGAGGCGCAGACAACTATGTGATCTGATGAAACGGGAATGATCCGGCTTATTCTGCTTCCCGATCAGAACAAGCCGGATCACTCGAAGGTTATAATGGGATTTTGCGCATTTCTGCATGCGCAGCTAAACATTCCGTTTTTGGTGAAGGTAGGAATTGTCTAACATGATAGCATTATAAACTGCCGAAAACTGCTTCGCAAGCCTCCCCGGGGGTTCTTTTTTTAGATTTTTCCATCCCTTTGGAATCCATCGGGGCATTGTAGATTGAAAAGAAATTTGATTTTCAGCCCCTGTCAAATTATCAAATTAACGATCAGCCCCGTCACCAGAGAAAATATCATGACAAAGGCGAGATACAGAAAAAATCGCTTCATTCCCATCACGATCTTCAGCGCACCCAGATTTGTGATCTTCGTCGCCGGACCGGTGATCATACCCCTAGGGCACCCCGTAATTCAAATCCCTCCGGGATGGGGAAACAGCGTTGCTGTTTCACAAGGTATGAAAGCCGAGGCGCTCCCATGCTCATGCCCATGGCGAGCCATCCCCGGATCAGCGGGATCGTCCCGCCGCCGCAGACATAGAGAGGGACGCCGATCGTCGCCGCCATCAGCACGCCAAAGCCCTCGTTGGCCTCACCGAACAAAGCGGCAAAATCTTCCGCGGGAACGTACTAAGCGGCGATCTGCCAGAACTAAAGCAGGAAGTATTTTTTCGCTCCTTTCGAAAAGTCAGGCTCTTAACCTTTTCCCCAGTTCATAGGCCTGCTGCGGGAAACCGGAGTGCCGCGTCATGGACGGCGTACCGCATCCCTTCCCCAGCACCATGCCCTGATCCTCCAGGTTCAGATACCGCACAAGCGTATGGTAATGCGCTTCCAGAGCCTCGAACGTCCATGTGTCAGCATTCCACGCCACAGCCAGAAGCGCCGACTTCATATGCTTTCTCTGGATGCTGCTGTTAAACGCGCAGAAACGGTCGATCAGTGTCTTGAGCTGGGCGCTCATGCCGTAATAGTAAAGCGGCGTCACAAACACCATCATGTCCGCATCCAGTATCATCTGCCGGATCCCGCTCACATCATCCTTTTGCACGCAAGGTCCTTCGTACCCGCAATGGATACAGCCGGTACACGGGTGAATGTCTGCATGGGCGGCGTCGACTACTTGTACGCTGTGACCCGCTTCCGTCGCTCCCTGAACGAACTGCTCCGCCAGCAGATTGGAGGAACCTTTTTTGTTCGGACTTCCCTCTAACACAACGATCTTCATAGCGTCTCCACCCACCTTTTCAAGGCATCATCGGAAAGGCTGCCGTTCAGAACTTTACCTTCAAGGACTGCCGCACCGGGACAGACCGGCGCCAGATCATCCGCCGTCTTGCCGAATCCGCTGCCGCCCGATGTCGCAAACAGCACAATCCTCTTCCCGAAAAAGTCATAGCTCTCCAGAAAGGTATGGATGATACGGGGCGCTGTATACCACCAGATGGGGAACCCAAGCAGGATCGTATCATATGCGCCGATGTTTGCATTCTGATCTGCCAGCGCCGGACGGCTGGATCTGTCATTCATCTCCAAGGAACTGCGGGATTTCTTATCCGTCCAGTTTAAATCCGCCTGTGTATAAGGTACTGCAGGTCTGATCTCATACAGATCTGCCCCTGCTACATTGGCAAGCGTTTTGGCGACTCCCGCCGTTGTTCCGCTTGCAGAAAAATATGCTACTAATGTCTTACTCATATCGTTTCACTCCTATCGCTTTTATAGTCTGTTCTAAATGTTTTCATGTTCTCCCTGTTTTTAAAATTCAGAATCCGGAACCACTCCAAGCTCATCGGCCCATTCCATTACCTCTTCCTCAGATGCTCCGGCGGAAAAACGCTTGCCATCCAGCCACGTGGCCTTATCAGCGGCAGTTCTCAACGCCGAATCACTGCTGCCGAATCCGCTGCTCGCGGAAGTACAGAACGCCGCCAGAGTCTTCCCTTCAAAGTCATAGCTTTCGATAAAGGTACTCATGATCCGCGGAGCCTCGCCCCACCAGATCGGATAGCCGATCAACACAGTATCATACTGCTCCATGTTTTCTACAGTGCCGGAAATCTCAGGGCGGGCGTCGGGATCGTCCATTTCCACCGACGAGCGGCTGTTGGAGTCCCCGTAGTCCAGATCCTCGTCCGTATAGGGCTGCTCCGGCATGATCTCATAGAGGTCGGCGTCAAGTCCGTCCGCAAGCTTCTGCGCCACGCCTTCCGTGTTGTTGGTCGCCGAGAAATATGCTACCAGGATATTCGAGCCGCTGCCAGTCTCCGGCTCCGTATCTGCTTCTTCTTTTTCCTGAAGCTCTGTCTGGTCTGTGTTCACTTCTTCTTTCTCCTGAAGCTCTGTCTGAGTCATACTTGCTTCTTCCTTTTCCTGCAGCTCCGTCTGTGTCTCTGCAGTTGTATCGGATGTATTTTTCTCCTTGTTCCCCGACGAAGCGCAGGCAGTCAGACCAAGCGCCCACAACAACGCAAGCATTGCACAAACCATAGCTCTTTTCTTATATCCGTTTTTCATGTTCATTCACCTCATACATACTAATTTATACTTTTCGCCCATTTTGCGACTTGATTATAGGACCAGTCTGTCAGATCCTTTCCTTTTATTACTTTCGCGCCTTTCGCAGACTGCTTCACCTCTTTCATGCTTCCGGAAATTCCGCTTCCCCCGCTGGTACAGAATGTCACGATTTTCTTGCCCTTCAGGTTATATGACTCCAGAAATGTACGGATGATCTTCGGTTCCTTCCCCCACCAGATCGGGTAGCCCAGGAAGATCACATCATATTTTCTTATGTCTTTAACTTTTCCTTTTATAGCCGGTCTGACGTCGTCATTATTCTGCTCCGCATTCGCCCTGCAGTTCTTATCGTAGTCCAGGTCGGCGGCCGTGTACGGGTCTGCCGCTTTGATCTGATACAGAGTACCGCCGGTTGCCCTCTTAACCTTCTTTGCGGCTGCTTTAGTCGTACCCGTCGCCGAAAAATACACGACCAGCACCTTCTTCTTTTTCGCTTTGTCCGCCGCCATGACATTTGCCGATGGAACCGCAAGTCCCAAAACAAGCGCAAGCATAAGCAACAGGCTGAGACTGCGTAATACATTCTTTCTCATTCTGATTTTTTCCTCCTCGTCAATATTTTTTGTTTGGTTCACTTATTGGTGATCCTTCACATTTTGGATAATGCAAAAATGTAAGTGCAGACCCACGCACTCTGCACTCTGCTTCTGCACTTACATTATATGGAATCGCACATCTCACTTCAAATACTTAGTTCTTATGACTCGTTCATGCCTAAAAAGTATTCGCGCGTTCAGCTATGCATTGCCTATTTCCAGCCATTTCAACACGTGTTGGATGTAAGTATCCCAAAAATACCAGTCGTGGATTGCGGTCCGTATGCTCCATAGCGTCCAGGTCACCGATACACTGCAGCTCGCCGATCGTGTTTCCCTCCGTGCGAACCCACTCCCGCGAGTTCTCAAAGAAATGCACCGCAGCGGACAGCATGGCCACCTTTCCGAACGTACCGCAGTATTTCAGCCCATTCCGGCAGGCGCCGTAGCCTCCCATCGAAAGACCGCCGATGAAAGTGTCTTCGCGCCTGTCGGAGAGGGGAAACATCCTACGCGTCACCTCAACAAGTTCCCGCCCGATATATTCGCTAAAATCGCCATAACAGCCGTCTTTCACCGGCACATCCAGATAAAAAGAGTTCTCTCCGGACGGCAGGATCACCGCGAGCCCCATTTTTTCCGCCCACATACGGATGCGGGTGTTTTGCAGCCACGCGCTGCTGTTGTCCGTCAAGCCGTGAAGCAGATAAAGTGTCGGATATGGAGCCGGAGCAAACTCGATTGGCAAAATTGCCTGAAAAGCCGTCCTGCGTTTTAATGTTTCCGATTGAAACTCAACTTGTACCACTGCCATAGCTTATCCACCTTTCTTTATCTTTCTTTATCTTTCTTTATCTCTCTTCGTCCTCATTTACACTACGTTTCCAGCCTTCTGTTTCCCGTTCTGCACCATGACACCGACGAGGGCATGCGGAACATACAGTTCTTCCAGATAGTCGATCTCCTGCTGCGTCAGCTCCAGATCTACAGCGTTCACCGCGCCCTCCACATGGGTTTTCCCGGTGTTTTCTTGAAAGACAGGCATTTCCCGATTACTTCACCCGTTCTCAGATACTGATAGGTAGGGAACTCAAACAGCACCGGTTTTAAGGTGTCGTAATTAATCTTGCCTTTTTCGTTCAGATGTTCCTCCGCCACATAGGTGTTGTCAATCGTGCAGATAAAGCTCTCAAAATTCGGAGTATTGTAGACATCCGCAACGCTGCACTCGATCGTCAGGGGTGCCCTACGGATTACCGGCGTTCCCGCATCCCCAAGATCATATTCAAATACAGCAGACTTATCTGCTTTCGTGCTGCTGACCGAACCGACATAATCCACGTCCGGCAGCATTTCCTCATTCACGAGATTGATCGAAAGTTTTTTCGTTTTCTTAATGCTTCCATTCCCTCCTGATTAACTGCATTTGTTCTGACACTATGTCAGCATAAATACAATAGCACTATTCTGACACAGTGTCAATACTTTATTTTGATAAAGCCTGAACTGATTTTTCACGAAAAGAGAAATCCGCAGACATGATTGTCTGCGCAGACTGTAGACAAAGTCCCGGCGAAAGCCGGGATTTCCTATACTTTCAACCGTCTTTCTGGTATAATAATAATCAG
>CANQRR010000081.1 GCA_947626285.1 uncultured Lachnospiraceae bacterium | reverse complement strand
TCGAAAGAGGAAGAGAAGAAAGAAGACTAAAGAAATATGAGGGTACGAAGGCTGATCGCCGTTTGGACGGCAAAGATCGTCAGTACCGCATGCAGACTTTCCGGCAGGCAGGGCGTCACGCTTGCCGGAAGAATTGCGCTTAAACTGGATCCGAAGATCCTTTCGGATCTGGCTTCCATGGTGCGGGAAAAGATTTTTGTGGTCTGCGGAACGAACGGAAAGACAACTACAAACAATCTCCTCTGTTCCGCGATCGAGTCGGAGGGCAAAAAGCTTGTGTGCAACCACACCGGCTCAAATATGCTTGCCGGCGTGGCAGCGGCTTTCGTGCTGGCGGCGGGAAACAACGGAAAACTCGATGCGGATTATGCCTGCATCGAGATCGACGAGGCGTCCACTCTGCGCATTTTTCCGCATTTCAAGCCGGATTACATGGTGCTGACGAATCTATTCCGCGATCAGCTTGACCGCTACGGAGAGATCGACATCACGATGGATATTCTGGAACGCGCGATGAATATGGCGCCGGAGATGACCGTGATCGTAAATGGAGACGACGCGCTCTCCGCGTATCTGGCGATGAAGAGCGGGAATCCGTATAAAACCTATGGGATCTCGGAACAGGTATTTAAGGATCAGAATCCGGAACAGAGAGGGCACGAGATCCGGGAGGGACGCTTCTGCAAGAACTGCGGCGCGCGTCTGGAGTATGAATTCTACCATTACAGTCAGATCGGGAAGTATCATTGTCCGAAGTGTGCGTTCACGCGCCCGGCGATCGATTTTGACGCTTCGCAGGTCAACATGTCGGACGGATTGAGCTTTAAGGTGGAAGGCCGGAAGATTCGGGCAGATTATCGGGGCTTTTACAATATCTACAACATTCTCGCGGCCTACAGCGCGGCGAGGACGGCTGGACTTCCGCTGGAAAAATTTGCCGATGTGCTGAAACATTTTAATCCGCAGAACGGCCGCATGGAGGAGTTTGTGATCGACGGGACGCATATTATCCTGAATCTCGCGAAAAATCCGGCCGGCTTCAACCAGAACATCTCCGCGGTCATGGAGGATGAAAAGCCGAAGGACATCATCATCGTCATCAACGACAACGCGCAGGACGGGACAGACATTTCCTGGCTGTGGGACGTCGATTTTGACCGCTTTGCGCAGGAGAGCATCCGATCCATCACGGTCAGCGGGATCCGCTGCCAGGATATGCGGCTGCGCATGAAGTATGTGGACATTCCGTCTGAGCTGATCGCGGATGTGAAGAGCGCGATCGAGGCGCGGATCCAAGACGGCTGCGGGAATCTGTACGTGCTCGTGAATTACACGGCGCTGTTTTCGACGCGGAATATACTGGTGGGAATGCAGAATTGAATTTGCATGGTGCGTTGCTGTCAAAAAGAAAAGGTGTAAAGCCTTGATGATTCAACAGACTTTACACCTTTGCCTGCAGGTTGCCGATTTATATGTAAACACTGATAAATGTCAGTTTTATCATTTGTGGAGTAATCTCAGGTAAATTGGTAAGGTTATCTTATGTGAGTGTTTTTTATTTCGTGTTTTTCTCTTCATTGCAGATAGCTTCATAAGTTTTTGTCAACTCTTTGTAGTCTTCAAGAGTTTTACAATCTTTTAGATTATTAAGTATACGTGCCTGCTCAAGTCTTCTGCTAAGAGATTCAACTACTTCTGCATTGGTTGGCATATTGTTATCACTCACTTTCTTCACTTCCTTTCTGTTATAATTTAGTATTTCGTTACATGTAGATTATAACAGAAGGTTGAAAAGGTGTAAAGCCTGTTCAATTATCAAGGAGCAAAATCAGGGAAATTTTATCGAATAAAAATGTACGAACGATTTTAATACAATAAACAAAATATTTTAAATAAAAAGAGATAAATTATATTATAGAAGATAAATGTATTTTTGTCAATGAGAAATAAAAATTCGGAGAGAAAAGTTATGAAGATCACGATAGGTCATCTATATCCGGATCTGCTGAACCTGTACGGCGACCGGGGAAACATCCAGTGCATGAGGAAGCGCTGTGAGTGGCGCGGAATCGAAGCGGAGGTCCGGGAGTTTCAGCTTGCGGATTCGATTGATTTTGCGAGTTTGGACATCGTGCTGCTGGGCGGCGGTTCGGACCGGGAGCAGATGCTGGTCTGTGAAAAGCTGAAGACGATACAGAAGGATTTTAGAGATTATGTAGAAGCGGGCGGCGTCGTAATCGCGGTCTGCGGCGGCTACCAGCTGCTCGGGCATTACTACGACACGAACGACGGGAGGATCGAAGGCCTTTCGCTCGTGGATCTGTACACGGAGCAGGAAAGCCCACGTCTGATCTCAAATATCGTGATTGAAAATGAGCTGTTTGACCATCCGATTGTCGGATTTGAGAACCACGGCGGCAGGACGTATATCGGAGATAACCGGCCGCTTGGGAAAGTAAAATTCGGCTACGGAAACAACGGGAAGGACGGGGCGGAGGGGATCCTTTACAAAAATGTCGTCGGGACATATCTGCACGGGCCGCTTCTCCCGAAGAATCCGCATATCTGCGATTATCTGATCGGCAGCGCGCTGGAGCGGAAATACGGAAGATCGGAGCTCGCACCGCTGGACGACAGTCAGGAGCTGGAGGCGAACCGGTATATTGTAGAACGGTTTTGTTAAGCTTCTGAAAATAACGTGTCGGTGTGACTATCTGATATCCCGGAAAATATTTTTGTGATAATATATATTTTTACTTGACAAACAGTATACGGAGATGTAGTTTATAAATCGTACAAGTTAATAATTGCTTTTCTCTTATTCAGAGTGGTGGAGATACATAGGATCTGTGAAGCCACGGCAACCCCGGAAACGGAAGGTGCCAACCTGAGCGAGTAAACTCGAACAATAAGGGGATTTGATAATGTCAATTGAGTCCGCCTTTTTGGCGGACTTTTCATTTCCTTGAACATGAGAAGAAAAGCAGCCACCCAAAGAAAGGAAGGTACAAATGGACAAGTTACTGTTTACTTCAGAATCCGTGACGGAGGGACATCCGGACAAAATGTGCGACCAGATCTCGGACGCGATCCTCGACGCCCTGCTCGAGCAGGATCCGATGAGCCGCGTGGCGTGCGAGACGGCCACGACGACCGGGCTGGTGCTCGTGATGGGAGAGATCACGACGAACGCGTACGTCGACATCCAGAAGATCGTGCGCGATACCGTGCGCGAGATTGGTTACACGCGGGGAAAATACGGGTTTGACGCGGATACCTGCGGCGTGATCACGGCGATCGACGAGCAGTCGGCGGACATCGCGATGGGCGTGGACAAGGCGCTCGAGGCGAAGGAGAACACGATGACGGACGATGAGATCGAGGCGATCGGCGCGGGCGACCAGGGCATGATGTTCGGCTACGCGACCAATGAGACGCCGGAGTATATGCCGTATCCGATCTCTCTGGCGCACAAGCTGGCGCTTCAGCTCACGAAAGTCCGCAAGGACGGCACGCTTCCGTACCTGCGCCCGGACGGAAAGACGCAGGTGACGGTGGAGTACAATGAGAACGGCAAACCGTCGCGGCTGGACGCCGTGGTGCTCTCCACACAGCACGATCCGGAGGTCACGCAGGAGCAGATTCATGAGGATATCAAAAAGCATGTCTTCGACGCGATCCTGCCGCAGGATATGGTTGACAAAGAGACGAAATTCTTCATCAATCCGACCGGGCGTTTCGTGATCGGCGGACCGCACGGCGACAGCGGATTGACCGGACGGAAGATCATTGTGGACACTTACGGCGGCTATGCGAGACACGGCGGCGGCGCGTTCTCCGGCAAGGACTGCACGAAGGTGGATCGCTCCGCTGCGTACGCGGCGCGCTATGTGGCGAAGAACCTCGTGGCAGCCGGACTGGCTGAGAAGTGTGAGATCCAGCTGTCCTACGCGATCGGCGTGGCAAGACCGACCTCGATCATGGTGGACACCTTCGGCACCGGAAAGCTTTCCGATGAGAAGATCACGGAGATCGTGCGCGAGAACTTCGACCTGCGCCCGGCCGGGATTATCAAGATGCTGAATCTGCGCCGTCCGATCTACAAACAGACGGCCGCATACGGACACTTTGGCCGGAACGATCTGGATCTGCCTTGGGAGAAGCTGGACAAGGCGGAGGTATTGAAAAAATATTTATAAGAGCTTGACAAAAAAAGGGCAGCTGTTATATCAGAACTATGACTTATGTCGAACGAACTCAAGATTTGCAAAACAAAAACCTGGAGAGTGGCGTCTCTCCGGGTTTTGTTTTATAAAAAGTTTAGAATTATCAAATAATGTTTAGGTGAAAAAAACCGCGGGACATGTTATACTGAAATGACACGTAGCAAACAGGATATATTCAGGTGAATCTATGAAATTGAAAACAAGGCTGATCATCGCGTTTCTGGTGATTATTCTGGTGCCGTTTCTCTTATTCAGCATCGTTTTCTGGGGCTTTACCAGATTTCAGAGACATACGATTGAGCAGAATTACGGCGTCTCCGTCTCCGTGGAAAATATCTCCGACTCCATGCAGCTGATCGGACAGACGACGCAGGGGATTTTTGAAAAACTGGCGGAGCAGTCGGACAGCGACCCGCAGAAATTTCTTCAGGAAGCCTATCTGGAGCAGATCAACGCGGAGCTTCTGGAGAAGCATTCCTATCTGCTGGTCCGCAAGGATGGAGAGCTATTCTACAACGGTTCCGGGGAGGATGCCGGCAGGCTTTTGGATGCGTTGCCGAAGTATCGCGGCTTCAGCAGCACGTCGGACGGAGGCTCCTACATTGGCAGAGACATCCGGGTGTTTGTGAAACAGCTGGATGTGGAGATTCCGCGTACCGAAGCGAAAAATGACTCAGAGAATCTGTCAAAAGAGGAAAAAGAATCTGCGGAAGTGAGCGTCTTTATCATTTCCTCCGTGAGCGAACTTGTCGCGCAGAACGGCAGACTGCTCCTCGACCTTCTGATCTCGATCGTCGTGATCCTGATCTTCGCGGCGTTCCTCATGATCGTCTGGATCTACACGGGCGTGCACACGCCGCTGCAGAAGCTCAGCGAGGCGACGCACCGCATCAAGGAAGAGGATTTTGACTTTGAACTGGACGTGAAGGGCAAGGATGAGATCAGCGAGCTCTGCCGGGATTTCGATGAGATGCGGCAGCGGCTGAAGGATCTGGATGAGGAGAAGAAAGCGTTCGACCGCCAGAGCAAGGAGTTGATCAGTAATATTTCCCACGATCTGAAGACGCCGATCACGGCGGTCAAGGGGTACGTAGAGGGGATCATGGACGGCGTCGCGGACACGCCGGAGAAGATGGACCGGTACATCCGCACGATCTACATCAAGGCGAACGATATGGACCGTCTGATCAACGAGCTGACCTTTTACTCCAAGATCGACACGAACAAGATTCCGTACAATTTCAATAAGATCGACGTCGCGGAGTATTTTGACGACTGCGCCGAGGAGGTCGGCCTGGAGATGCGCGAGCGGGGCATCGTGTTCTCCTACATCAACACGGTGGAGATCGGTACGCTGATCATCGCGGACGCGGAGCAGCTCAAGCGCGTCATCAACAACATCATCGGCAATTCGGTCAAATACATGGACAAGGAGAGAAAATATGTCCAGCTCCGCGTGATGGACGTCGGGGACTTTATCCAGGTCGAACTGGAGGACAACGGAAAAGGGATCCCGAATCAGGAGCTGGTCTCGATCTTTGACCGGTTCTACCGGACGGATCAGTCGCGCAATTCAGCGCAGGGCGGCAGCGGGATTGGGCTCTCTATCGTGAAAAAGATTGTGGAGGACCACGGCGGCAGGATCTGGGCGACCAGCAAGGTCGGAGAGGGGACCGTCATGCATTTTGTAGTCAGAAAGTATGTATCTTCTGTCTAGAATGGGACGACGGCAGATGGAACTGCGGAAAAACCAAGGAAAATTTTCAGAGATCGGGAGGGCTTCTGTATGAGTAAGATTTTGATCATCGAAGATGAGACGGCGATCGCGGATCTGGAGCGGGATTACCTGGAGCTGTCGGGCTTTGAGGTGCAGATCGAGAATTCCGGCGACAAGGGACTTGCGCGCGCCTTGCAGGAAGAGTTCGATCTGATCATCCTGGATCTGATGCTTCCGGGGCTGGACGGCTTCGAGATCTGCCGCAGCATCCGTGAGAAGAAGAATCTTCCGATCATTATGGTCTCCGCCAAGAAGGACGATATCGACAAGATCCGGGGGCTTGGGCTCGGCGCGGACGATTATATGACGAAGCCGTTCTCACCCAGCGAGTTGGTCGCGCGCGTGAAGGCGCATCTCGCGCGGTATGAGCGGCTGGTGAACAGCAATGTCCAGGAGAACGACATCGTGGAGATCCACGGCATCAAGATCGACAAGACGGCGCGGCGCGTCTGGGTCGACGGGGAGGAGAAAAATTTCACGACAAAGGAATTCGATCTTCTGACGTTCCTGGCACAGAACCCAAACCATGTGTTCACGAAGGAGGAACTGTTCAAGGAGATCTGGGACATGGAATCGATCGGGGACATCGCGACGGTCACGGTGCACATCAAGAAGATCCGGGAAAAGATCGAAAAACAGTCGTCCAAGCCGCAGTACATTGAGACGATCTGGGGCGTCGGGTATCGGTTCAAGATGTAAAGACAGGGCAAAGATCCGCCGATGGAAATGTCCGGAAAAGAGAGCCGGAAAAGACGGAGAGCCGGAAAGAAAATGTTTTCAGAAAAAGGAGATTATGGACAGGGAAGTAACGATTCTGTATGAGGATGCGGAGCTGATTGTCTGTCACAAGCCTGCGGGGATCGCGGTGCAAAGCGCGAGGGTCGGGCAGAAGGACATGGTAAGCATCCTGAATAATCATCTCGCGGAAAGCTGTGGGAATGGCAGGAACTGTCTTTCTGGGAAAAAGGGAGAAAGGCAGTCTGCCGGAAAAGAGGCTCCGACCGTATACGTCGTTCACCGGCTTGATCAGCCGGTGGAGGGCGTTCTTGTATTTGCGAAGACAAAGCGGGCGGCGGCTGAGCTCTCCCGGCAGGCCGCTGACGGGAGCATGAAAAAGATCTATCAGGCCGTGTGCTGCGTCGCCGATGGGAATGTCTGTGCAGAAGAACAGAAAACGCTCTTGCCGGACGGCAGCCCGCCCGGAGAACATCCGCGCGAGCGGCGGTTTGAGAACGGAAAAACTTACGATCTTGTCGATTATCTTGTAAAGGACGGCAGGACAAACACTTCCTCCGTGGCGGAAAAAGGAGGGCAGGGCGCGAAGCGCGCCGAACTGTCTTTTCGCGTGATAGCCTGCAGGGATGCGCTTCTTCTTTCGGAGATCGAATTGAAAACAGGCCGTCACCATCAGATCCGCGTGCAGATG
This sequence comes from uncultured Lachnospiraceae bacterium, assembly GCA_947626285.1. GTDB lineage: Bacteria > Bacillota > Clostridia > Lachnospirales > Lachnospiraceae > Choladousia. The sequence goes on along the minus strand of CANQRR010000081.1, from coordinate 3,759 downwards.
GCGCACGCCGGACTTCCGCTGTACGGCGACCGGAAGTACAATGAGAGCTGGGAGGAATATCTGACGGAGGCCGACAAGGCGCGTCTGAACGGGCAAAACAGCGGAACAGTCCCGCTTGCGCTCTGCGCGGTCTCGCTTGCTTTTTCGCATCCGGCAAGCAGGGAAAAAATGGCGTTTGAGACAAAGCCGCGGACGGATATTTTCCTTTCTTTTTTTCCATACTAAGCATATGCAAAAGAAGACGTTGGAAGGTGCAAGGTATGGAAGAAGGGAAAAAGATACTCACAGTGACGGGAGTCACATTGGCAGTCTATTTCGTATACCGATATCTGCTGCCATATGTGATTCCCTTTTTGATTGCCTATATGCTGGTGCATTTGCTGAATCCGGTGACGGAGGCGATACGGAAAAAACTCCCCTGGAAAAAAGAGGTGATCGTGTCTGTCCTGCTCGTGATCCTGCTCACGGGCATGACGTTTCTGTTTTACTGGTTTTACTGTCTGCTGATGGGGCAGATCCGAAGGATCGCGATGAATTTTGATTACTACTACGGCTGCTTCTGCGGGTGGGTGGATGGCTGCTGCCACATGGCGGAGCGAAGCTTCGGAATTCAGGTGGATGAACTGCGCGATTTCGTCTACTCCAGCTTGGAGCACGCGACGGAGCAGATCCGCGTCTACATCATTCCGGGCGTCGTGAATTATTCTGTCCGTTATCTCAAGAAAGCTCTGGACGCCGGATTGTTCCTGCTGATGCTCTTTGTGGCGGTGATCCTGCTGATGAAGGATTACGATGTGATGAACGAAAAACTGCAGGAGTACAGGCTCTATCAGCGTTTCCACAACATCACGGACCGCATGTGGAAGCAGGGCGGCATGTATATGAAAGCGCAGTGCATCATCATACTTGTGATCATTCTGCTGTGTACGGCCGGTCTCTGGGCGCTTGGCAACCCGTATTTTCTGGTGCTTGGGATCGTGATCGGACTGATGGACGCGCTGCCCTTCGTCGGTACGGGGACGGTCCTGATCCCGATGGCGATCTTTTTGCTGTTTCAGAAGGAAATTCGTCTGGCGATCGGTTATATTGGCCTGTTTCTGCTGACCTATATCGTGCGGGAATTTCTGGAGCCGCGGCTGATCGGGGCGAAGCTTGGCATTTATCCGTTTGTGATGGTCGTGGTGGTGTACGCGGGGCTGTATCTGTACGGCCCTGCCGGCGTTCTGCTCGGTCCGGTGACGCTCTTGACGGTGATGGAGATCCTGCGGGAATTCCGTTCCGGAAACGCAGATTGTTAAAATATTAATAATTAAGAAATTCTGGACATATATGGCAAAATACATTAATATAGGAGAGTGGGACGGAGAGAAGAGAGATGAAAAAGAGGAATGACATCGTGCGTTCTCTTGCGATGGTGACGCAGCTCGGTATCAGTATGCTGGCCCCTGTCGTGCTCTGTGCGTTTATCGGGAGCTGGCTGGACGAGCGATACGGCTGGTCTGTCACGGCGGTTCTTCTGATCCTTGGGATATTGGCCGGGGCGAGGAACACGTGGATTCTTTTGAAACAAATTCAGCCGCCGTCATTGAAGGAAAGGCAGAAGGATGAAGAAGAAAATCAATGAAACGCTTCTGGAGCTGATCTGCGGCATTCTGGCGTCGGGCGCCGGGATCGAGGTCATCGACCTGATCGTCACAGGCGTGTATGTCCAGTTCTCCGGACTGCGGTTTCGGTTTGCGATGGGCCTGTGGATCGGGATCCTCGTGGCGATCGGCCTGGCGTCGCACATGTACCGGTCGATCGACCGGGCGCTGGACATGCAGCCGAAGGACGCGGAAGGGTATATGCGCAGGGCGTATCTTCTGCGCACGGTGATCATACTTCTGGCGGCCGCGGCGGTGCATTATCTGAAGCTTGGGTATGTGATGGCCTACTTTGTCGGGGTGCTCTGTCTGAAGTTCGGAGCGTTCCTGCAGCCGTTGATGCATAAATTTTTGGGGAAATTTGGAAAGTAATATCTGCCGGATTCCGGCAGCTGTTTCGGTAATTATTCAGAGCCTGCCAAGGCAGCTGATTAGTTATAGTTTTTAGTATGAGGGAAAGGAGGAGGAAACGTGGAGACTGCGAATTTGCTGGCAGCTTCGGGATCGGATGTGGATTTTATGATCCACGGCGTTTTCAGCTACAAGCTCTTTGGACAGACGTTCTGGATCACGACCACGCACGTCGCCATATTGATCGTCATGCTTCTGATCCTCGCGTTCGCGATCGCGGCAAGGATCACGATCAGCCATGCGCAGAAGTATCCGTCCGGTTTCCAGAATGTCGTGGAGATCGTCGTCGAGATGCTCGACAACATGGTGGAGAACAGCATGGGCGTCCATGCGAAGAAGTTCCGGAATTACATCGGGTCCATCTTCATTTTTATTTTTATCAGCAACATCTCAGGACTGTTCGGACTGCGGCCGCCCACGGCGGACTATGGCGTGACGCTCCCGCTTGGGCTGATCACGTTCGGGATCATCCAGTACAACAACATCAAATACAACAAATTTGGCGCGTTTACCGGATTGTTCCAGCCGCTGCCGTTCCTGTTTCCGATCAATCTGATCGGCGAGATCGCGGTGCCGTTTTCCCTGTCGCTGCGTCTGTTCGGAAACGTCCTGTCCGGTACGGTCATGATGTCGCTGATCTATTCGCTTCTGTCCAGGATCGCCATCGGCTGGACAGGTTTCCTGCACATCTATTTTGATGTCTTCTCAGGCGCGATACAGACGTATGTATTCTGTATGCTGACGATGGTGTTTGTGACAGACAAGCTTCCGGGGACGGAAGGATAACCGAGGAGCAAAAGACTGACTGTTTCGCCCGTGTTGAAAGGGCGGCAGTGAATGTAGAGGAAAAAATTACAAAAACATAAATTCACAGGAGGTATCATCATGGAAGGTATTACAAACGAAGGATTGGTATTAGCTTGTTCGGCAATCGGCGCAGGTCTTGCACTGATCGCAGGTATCGGCCCGGGCGTAGGCCAGGGTATCGCGGCGGGTCACGGCGCGTCCGCAGTGGGACGCAATCCGGGAGCGAAGGGCGACATCACGTCCACGATGCTTCTCGGCCAGGCAGTCGCAGAGACGACAGGTCTTTACGGCCTCGCGATCGCGTTTATTCTCTTGTTTGCGAATCCGCTGATCGGAAAGTTAAAATAAACTAAGAGAAAATAGATGCGAAAGGAGGCGAAATCTTGGAACGACTGTTTAATCTTGACCCGCAGCTGATTCACGACGCGGTCCTGCTGGCGCTGTCAGTGTTTGTGATGTTCACATTCCTGTCGTACCTGCTGTTCAATCCGGCCCGCGATTTTCTGAAGAAACGTGCGCAGCGGGTGAAGGATAATATTGATTCTGCGGAGAAGGCGAAAGCCGACGCCGAAGCGCTCCGTCTCGAGTACGAGGACAAGCTTCACAACATCCATATGGAGGAAAACGAGATCTTGAGCGCCGCGCGGAAAAAAGCGCTTGAGAACGAGGCGAAGATCATCGAGGAAGCGAGATCGGAGGCCGCGGCGATCATCGCGAGAGCCGACAAGCAGGCTGAGCTGGAAATGAAGAAGGCGCAGGACGATATCAAGAAGGAGATTATTACGGTTGCATCGATGATCGCCGGCAAGGTGGTCAGCGAAAAGATCGATACGGATATCCAGGATTCGTTGGTGGATGATACATTGAAGGAGATAGGTGAACAGACATGGCAAAGCTA
>CANQRR010000080.1 GCA_947626285.1 uncultured Lachnospiraceae bacterium | reverse complement strand
ATCGTGAACCCGAACGATCTGCGCCTGATGGAGACGATCAAGTCCTGCGACGTATTCAAGAACAATACGCTGTACGCGGATTCGTATCTTGAGATCTGATCAAAAAACATATTGAAATTGACGCACCCGGAGCCAATCTGGTTTCCGGGTGTAATTGCTACTCACTTAGTGAGTGTGTAAATATTAAGAATAACGTGGGGTAACTTATGTACAAAGTGACTTTTAAGTTCGAGAACGGCGAGCCCGTCGAGGTCTTCGCCGGTCCCGGTGAAAATCTTCTTGAAGTGGCCAGAAAGGCGAACGTGGCGATTGACGCGCCATGCAGCGGAAATGCAGCTTGCGGAAAATGTAAGGTAAAACTGACGGGCGGGGAGCTGGACTCAAAGCAGACGAGGCACATCACGGACGAGGAGTACGCGCAGGGCTGGAGGTTGTCCTGTGTCAGCAAGATCGTCGCGGACGTGGAGGTGCTCGTCCCGGACATCGCGTCCGCCTATCGAAGCAGGATGAAAGTTGCGGATCTTGGTTCTGCGGAGGAATTACAGATTTTTGAAAAGACGAAGAACGACATCGCGAATGCGGGTATCGCTTTCAAAAATGACTTAGAAGTTGTTGAAATCACTATGGAAGAGCCTTCTCTGGACAATACGATGCCGGACAATGAGCGCCTGACGTGGGCGGTGGAGGCGGCCTGCGGCGCGTCAGAGGTGAAGCTTTCCTTTGCCACGCTTGTGAAGCTCTCGGAGGTCTTCCGGAAATCATCTTTCAAGGTGCAGTGTGTTGTCAGCAGGGAAGGAGAACGCATGGAAGTGCTCGACGTGCTCCCGGCGGGCGAGAAGGCACAGATCTGCGGTCTGGCGGTGGACATCGGCACGACGACGGTATCCGCGCTCATCATCGACATGATCAGCGGGGAGATTTTAGCGAAGGCTTCCGCCGGAAACGGTCAGATCCGCTACGGCGCGGACGTCATCAACCGCATCATCGAACAGCAGAAGGACGGAGGACGGAAGAAGCTTCAGGACGCGATCATAAAAGAGACGCTGAATCCGCTGATCGACGCGATGTGCGCGTCCGCGGGCATCGCTTCTGAGCAGGTCTACCGTATGTGCGTCGCGGGCAACACGACGATGAATCATTTGTTTGTCGGCGTTGACGCCGATCCGGTGCGCATGGAGCCGTTTATCCCCACATTTTTTGAGACGGATTCCATCTGCGCGCAGGATCTCGGCATTCACATTTACCCGCATGCGCGCATTCTCATGGCGCCGAATATTGGCAGCTACGTGGGCGGCGACATCACAGCTGGTACGCTGGCGAGCACGATCTGGAACAGTGAGGAGATGTCGCTTTTCATCGACCTCGGCACGAACGGAGAGCTTGTCTTCGGCAATTCCGAGTTTATGATGAGCTGCGCCTGCTCGGCGGGCCCGGCCTTTGAGGGCGGCGATATCAGCTGCGGCATGCGCGCGACGGACGGCGCGATCGAGGCCTGCACGATCGACAAGGATACGATGGAGCCGACCTTCAAGATCGTCGGGGACAAGGGACAGAAGCCGGTCGGCATCTGCGGCTCCGGCATCATCGATATCATCAGCGAGCTGTTCCGTTGCGGGATCATCAGCCCGAAGGGAAAGTTCATCCGGGAAGGGGAGCGGATCCGCCACGACAGCTATGGCATGGGAAGCTATGTGCTTGCGTTTAAGGAGGATGCGGCTTCGGTCAAAGACATTGAGCTGACCGAGGTGGACATCGACAACTTTATCCGCGCGAAGGGCGCGATCTTCTCGGCGATCCGCGTGATGTTAAGCTCTCTCGATTTCGACGTGAGCATGATCGAGCGCGTGTTGGTGGCAGGCGGGATCGGCAGCGGCATCAATATGCGCAACGCCGTCAACATCGGCATGTTTCCGGACATCGAGCTGGAGAAATTCACCTATATCGGAAACTCCTCGCTCTCAGGCGCGTACGCGATCCTGTACTCGAAGGAGGCGGAGACGAAGGTGGCTGACGTCGCGCACAACATGACCTACCTTGAGCTCAGCAATGAGCCGTCGTACATGGACGAGTTCGTGGCGAGTTGCTTCCTGCCGCACACGGACGCGACGTTATTCCCGTCTCTGGAGCTGAAATAGCCGCGAAATCGATGAGCCGTGCAAAATCGATAGGCGGAGTGGCTGTTTACGGACAGTTTTTATAGGGCGATACAGCCCCGGTGAGGAGGCTCAATGGCTCGGCGTATAAATATGAATGTAAGGAGCGACCGGTATGGACATCGCATACGAGAAGGACAACAAGGAGCGGGTTCCGTTTGAGCATTACAAGGAAGAATATGTGAAAAAAGATCCGCAGGAGATTAGCGCGCGCACCGGTTTCCCTTATTCGGAGGAAAGACATTGTTTTACGCTGCGTTTTCTCGGAAAGAACTACGAGGTCGGTTTCCCGGAGTTCACTGTGAAGCGCACGGAGGAGGACGACGTCTATTGTCCTCTGCTTGCCATGAACGCGGCGCAGATCTTTGTGATCCGCTTTCTGATCGAGGGCGCGCAGGCGGCCGGTACCGGGAAGTTCATGACGTACCGCGATATCCCCTGGGGCGAAGTCTACTATCGGCAGTTCAACGGCAGGTGCATGATGCGGCTTGCTTTCTCCTATGGGAATAAGCTGGATGCGTTCCATTCCGTCTGCCAAAAGCTGGGCGCGAAGGAGATCAAGGCCGGGGATGCGGGCTACGAGTTTGAGGTGTTCGAGGGGTTCTTTGTTCGCTTCCAGCTCTGGGGCGGGGACGAGGAATTTCCGCCGTCCTCACAGATCCTGTTCAGCGATAATTTCCCGGCGGTGTTCCATGCGGAGGACCTGGTCGTTGTATGCGACATCATCATCGGAACACTGAAGAATCTTTGAGGTTTTCGTTATGAAGAGAAAGCGTGTCGGGTATATTGACCTGCTCAGGGTGGTGAGCGCGTTTGCCGTTGTGATGATCCATGTGGTGTCACTGAGCAGCACAAGCTGTCCAACACTGCCGACAGGGACAAAGGCTGTGCTGGAAGATATACATAATCTTTTGCGCTGGTCCGTGCCGGTATTCTGTATGATCACAGGCTTCCTGTTCCTTGGCAGAGAGAAAGAGTGTACCTACCGGAGTATCCGGCGCAATGTAGTGCATCTGTTGTTGCTCCTTGTACTGGTGGGCGGCTTTTATTCCCTGCTCGAACAGATCTATACGGAGAGGCGCTTTTCGCTCGCGATGCTCCTGAGAGTGGCCAGCGATCTTTTTACCGGGAATCTGTGGGATCATATGTGGTATCTGTATATGATCATCGGCGTCTATCTGACGCTGCCGGTGGTTGCGCCGTTCTTTCGAAAAGAAGCCTCAGAGGCGGGAATTCTGTGTGTGCTCTCATTTTTGCTCACGATCCTGCTTCCGGATGTGACAAAGATCGCGGGGATCAGGACGGAATTTTCTTTCCCAATCGCCGGTTATTCGTTCTATGTTTTTATGGGCGGATTTCTGGGAAGGATCCGATACCGGAGATGGCAGCTCGCGGCGGCGTTTGCAGGAATCATCGCAGGGGGCATCCTGATGCTTTCGCCTCTGTACGAAAGGATTACAGTAAATTACCGTTCGCTTCCGGTGGCGATGATGGCGGTGGGCGTATTTGTGATTGCAGCTATCTGTTTTGAAAAATATGTTTCCGGCAGGATCATGAGCATACTGGCCCTGTGTTCCGGTGGAATTTATCTGCTTCATCCGCTGTTTCTGAATCTGCAGATAAAAGCGCTCAGGATTAATCCGCTGAATTACCCGGCTGTCCTGTCGGTACCTCTTAACTGTGTTATCATTTTTGGTATCTCCGCAGTCGGAGTTTACCTGATAAAATTTATCATCAAAAAAATAAAAATGAAAGGAGCTTGATAATCATGGGCTACAAATCAGACATCGAGATCGCACAGGAGACGACCATGTCGCCAATCACTGAGATCGCAGCAAAGGCAGGTATCGACGCGAAATATCTGGAGCAGTACGGCAACTACAAGGCAAAGATCGACTACAACCTGCTGAAGGAGACGAACCTCCCGGACGGCAAGCTCGTGCTCGTGACGGCGATCAACCCGACGCCGGCAGGCGAGGGCAAGACGACGACGACGGTAGGCCTTGCGGACGGGCTCTCAAAGCTCGGAAAGAAGGTCATGGTGGCGCTGCGCGAGCCGTCCCTCGGGCCGGTGTTCGGCGTGAAGGGCGGAGCCGCAGGCGGCGGCTACGCACAGGTGGTCCCGATGGAGGATATCAACCTGCATTTCACGGGCGACTTCCACGCGATCGGCGCAGCGAACAACCTGTTGGCGGCGATGATCGACAACCACATCTACCAGGGGAACGCGCTGAACATCGACCCGCGCAAGATCACCTGGAGACGCTGCGTGGACATGAACGACAGGCAGCTGCGTTTCGTGGTGGACGGCCTCGGCGGGAAGACGAACGGCATGCCGCGTGAGGATGGCTACGACATCACGGTGGCGTCGGAGATCATGGCGGTGCTGTGCCTGTCGAGCGACATCACGGACCTGAAGAACCGTCTGGCGAGGATCATTGTCGGATATACATATGGCAAGGCGTCGGAGCAGAAGCCGGTGACGGCGGGCGACCTGAACGCGCAGGGCGCGATGTGCGCGCTGCTGAAGGACGCGCTGAAGCCGAACCTGGTGCAGACGCTGGAGCACACGCCGGCGATCGTGCACGGCGGCCCGTTCGCTAACATCGCGCACGGCTGCAACTCGGTCATCGCGACGAAGATGGCGCTGAAGCTGGGCGACTACGCGATCACGGAGGCGGGCTTCGGCGCGGACCTTGGCGCTGAGAAGTTCCTCGACATCAAGTGCCGTATGGCGGGCCTGAAGCCGAACGCGGTGGTCATCGTGGCGACGGTGCGTGCGTTGAAGTACAACGGCGGCGTGCCGAAGGCAGAGCTGAACGAGCAGAATCTTGAGGCACTTGAGAAGGGCCTCCCGAACCTGCTGAAGCATGTGAGCAACATCAGGAACGTCTACAAGCTTCCGTGCGTGGTGGCGATCAACGCGTTCCCGACGGACACGCCGGAGGAGCTTGCGCTGGTGGAGAACAAGTGTAAGGAGCTTGGCGTGAACGTGGCGCTTTCTGAGGTATGGGCGAAGGGCGGCGAAGGCGGCCTGAAGCTTGCGGAGGAAGTGATCCGCCTGGTGGAGGAGCCGAACGACTTCACGTACAGCTATGAGCTTGAGGGAAGCATCGAGGACAAGCTGAACCAGATCGTACAGAAGGTGTACGGGGGCAGCAAGGTGGTGCTGACGGCGAACGCGCAGAAGCAGGCGAAGGAGCTGGAGGCTCTCGGCTACGGGAACTGCCCGATCTGCGTGGCGAAGACGCAGTACTCGCTGACGGACGACCAGACGAAGCTGGGCGCGCCGACAGGGTTCGAGGTGACGGTACGCAACCTGAAGATCTCGGCGGGCGCAGGGTTCATCGTGGCGCTGACGGGCGAGATCATGACGATGCCGGGGCTTCCGAAGGTGCCGGCTGCGGAGCGCATCGACGTGGACGAGACCGGCAAGATCTCCGGCCTGTTCTGATCTGCGGGCAGATCAGAAGCGCTTCGCGCGGGATGCGCACGATGTGCATGGGAAGGCTGCTTCGCAGCTGCACATCGGCGCGCAGAGCAGACCGACTGCGAGGTGATTCATGAGATGAAATCTGTGCAGCCAGTCTGCTCTGATTCTCTGATAAATTTATACGGGAGGTAAAGTACAATGGGATTTTCAACCGTACCATGTAACGAATTTGTGGAAGTGCTCGCTTCCAAGGCCCCGGTTCCGGGCGGCGGCGGCGCGTCCGCGCTGGTGGGCGCAGTGGGCATCGCGCTCGGCAATATGGTGGGAAGCCTGACGGTCGGCAAGAAGAAATACGCGGACGTCGAGGCGGAAATGTATGAGCTGAAGGAGAAGTGCGACAAGCTGCAGGCGGATCTTCTTCGTCTGATCGAGCGCGACGCGGAGGTGTTTGAGCCGCTCTCCAAGGCGTACGGCATGCCGCGCGAGACCGAGGAGGAGAAGGCCGAGAAGGCGCGTGTGATGGCGATCGTACTGAAGGATGCCTGTTCCGTGCCGATGGAGATCATGGAGAAGTGCTGTGAGGCGATCGACATTATCGCGGTGTTCGCGGAGAAAGGCTCCACGCTCGCGATCAGCGACGCGGGCGTCGGCGCGGCATTCTGCAAGGCGGCTTTAAAGGGCGCGAGTCTGAACGTATACATCAACACAAAATCCATGGCTGATAAAGAGCTTGCGACCGAGCTGAATGCAAAGTGTGACAAGATGCTGGAGGACTACACCGCGAAGGCGGATAAGATCTTTGACAGCGTACTCGGACGTTTAAAGTAGGAAAGGAGCACAAAATGGCAAAACAGTTACTTGGAAAAGAAGTTACGGCTGCTCTGAACGAGAGAATCAAGGCAAAGGTAGCCGAAATTGAGGCAAAGGGCATCAAGCCGACGCTCGGAATCATCCGTGTCGGCGAGAACGAGAGCGACATCTCCTACGAGAGAGGCGCGACGAAGCGCTGCGAGACGCTCGGCGTCGCGTGCGAGAAGATTCTTCTCCCGGCGGATGTATCGCAGGAGGAGCTGCTGAAGGTGATTGACGATGTGAACAAGAACAACGCGATTCACGGCGTTCTGTTGTTCCGTCCGCTTCCGAAGCATCTGGATCAGAGCGTGATCGAGAATGCTCTGGATCCGGCGAAGGACGTAGACTGCATGACCGACGGCTCCATGTCCGGCGTTTTCACGGGCAAGGCGATCGGCTATCCGCCGTGCACGCCGCAGGCCTGCATGGAGATCCTCGACCACTACGGCATCGACTGCACGGGCAAGAAGGCTGTCGTGATCGGCAGAAGCCTTGTGGTAGGCAAGCCGGCGGCGATGATGCTGGTCAAGAAGAACGCGACCGTCACCATCTGCCATACAAAGACGGTAGACATGCCGTCCGTGGCGCGCGAAGCGGATATCATCATCGTGGCCGCTGGCCGCGCGGGCGTGGTCGGCGCTGAGTATGTGAAACCGGGCCAGATCGTCATCGACGTAGGCATCAATGTCAACGCGGAGGGCAAGCTCTGCGGCGATGTGGACTACGCGGCGGTAGAACCGATCGTGGACGCGATCACTCCGGTGCCGGGCGGCGTCGGCAGTGTGACGACCTCCGTACTTGTAAGCCATGTAGTGGAAGCAGCCGCAAAACGCTGCTGATGGCAGACGCACACTTGCTGCGCGGATGCCTAAATATGTTATAAAATAAGTTGCCCCGGAGAAGATCAGATATTGAGTCCTTTCCGGGGCGCTGTTATTATATTTGTTCTTTCAACAAGAGCATTCGGTTAGGAGGCTTTCGGCGAAAAGTACTTCCGATAGGTCAGGTATGGTTGAAAATTGGGGATGAGTTTGATATACTCAGAAGAAATCTGTGTTTATAGAGGTATATTATGGAAATCAGGTGTTACAACGAAAACGATGTGCCTGCGATGATACGTATTTGGAACGAGGTCGTTGAGGAGGGTGTTGCTTTTCCGCAAATGGAGTTTCTCAACGAAGAAAGTGGCCGAATATTCTTTGCTGCACAAACATATTGTGGCGTTGCAGATGATAACGGAATGGTTGTTGGGCTTTATATCCTCCACCCGAACAATGTCGGTCGTTGCGGACATATTGCGAATGCAAGCTATGCGATTGATGCCAACTATCGGGGAAAGCACATCGGAGAAAAGCTCGTTTCAGACAGCCTTTTGCAGGCAAAAAAGGCTGGGTTCAAGCTGTTGCAATTCAACGCTGTGGTCGAAAGTAACATTCACGCACAGCATTTATACGCACGGCTTGGTTTTGTGCAAATAGGAATCATTCCAAATGGATTTTTGATGAAAGACGGAAGCTATCAAAACATTCACCTGTATTATTATGTGCTGTAACAATTCAAGTTTAGTGAGATTAATATGAAACTTGAGGAAATGGATGTTTTTTTCACCGCCCGTTTGAACGGATATCAGCCGCACGCTTTTCTAGTTCTGAAATATTTTCTCTGCTGTAGAACGGGTCTACAAACAATCCCTTGACTTCGCCGTACGGCTTATATTATAATGCATTTGCATGAATATAGCCGTACGGCGAAGGTTTGTTGTATATTATGGAAATATAGCCGTACGGCGTAATTTAAGAAAAAAGTATCAGATGGAGGCCGACCTATCATGATAATCACAGACGCAAAGACATTTGGCGCGACGCTGCGCAGGAGAAGAAAGGAACTGAACTATACGCAGGCCTTTGTGGCGGAGGTGAGCGGCTTCAGCGTCAGTTTCATCTCAGATCTGGAGCAGGGAAAGAGTACTGCTGAGCTGGGACGGGCGATCCGGCTGGCAAACCTGCTGGGTCTGGACTGTGCCCTGATAGAAAGAGGTGCGGGATGAAGTCGTTTGAGGTTAAAATAGAACTGGACGGAAAGCCGACTCTGGTCGGACATATTGTCTGCGAGAGCACGCAGGATGCAAGATTTACATATGACAGGAGTTATCTGGAGAGCAGAAAAGCGGCGCCGATCTCTGTAAGTCTTCCGCTTCAGGAAGAAGCGTTTTCACCGCAGGAGACGAAGAATTTCTTTGACGGGCTTTTGCCGGAGGGATTTACCCGCAGGTCGGTGGCCGGGTGGATGCATGTGGATGCGGACGATTACCTTGGACTTCTTTATGAGCTTGGAAAGGAGTGTCTGGGAGCGGTTCAGATCGCGGATGCGGACGAACAGGAACAGCCATCTTACGAAAGGTTGTCTCTGGAGCAGGTGCAGGCACTAGCCAGGGAGGGCACGGTCAAATCCGCGCAGATCGTGGCGAAATCACATCTTTCACTGACCGGAGCATCAGGGAAGGTCGGCTTGTATTACGATGAGAAAGAGAATGTGTGGTACCAGCCGACAGGGAGCGCACCCAGCACGCATATTGTAAAGCAGAGTCATGTGCGCTTAAGCGGAATCGTTGTGAATGAACGGTTGGCACTGATGACGGCGGCTGCGCTTGGGATTGATGTCCCCCGCAGTTTTATTGTGAATCCTGGAACGGAGAGAGAGGAAGACGTCCTGTTCGCGGTGCAGAGATATGACCGAACATTCAACGGCGCGAAGAGATCGATCTGTGGTCTGCCGCGCCCGCGCAGGCTTCATCAGGAGGATTTCGCGCAGGCGTTGGGGATCGCTGCGGCCGACAAATATGAGAAAAACCAAGAAGGTTACCTGGGCCGGATGTTTGAACTCCTGCGCAGGTATTCTTCCAATCCGATCGAGGATCAGATGAAGCTATGGAGACTTATCGTTTTCGATTATCTGATTGGCAATACAGACAATCATATCAAGAATTATTCACTTCTGTACGGACCGGATCTCCGGTCGATTCGTCTTGCCCCGGCATATGATCTGGTAAGTACGACAGTCTATGAGGAAAGTACGCGGAACATGGCGTTCCGGATCGGAGGAGAGGAGTTGTTGGATCGGATTACAAGATCCGGATTTGTGGAGGCTGCCGGAGAAGCGGGCCTTGGTCAGAGGATGGCAATGAAGTGTTATGAGGAGCTATGTGACCATTTTGAAAAGGCGCTTAAAGCATCCGCAAACCGGCTGATGGATGAAGGATTTTCCGGAGCAGGAGCGCTTCAGGACAGGATCCTGTGTACGGGAGGTATAAACAGACTTTGATAAATCGTGAGCAGGATCAGGCCGGTATCTCTGTTCCGCGTTGGACTGGCTACGCCGTGTTCCACCGTTGTTCAGATATTGCTCTGCTTCCCAACAGTCAATCCGCAGAAGATAGCCTGCGGTGATTACAATGTCCTTCGCAGAGTCGGGCACTCTGCGAAGACAGATACGCACGTAACATAAATACTCTAACATGGAAATCTTGGTTTGGCAATAAGCAAACGTATCTATTTTTCGGTTTTACAACTCCAAATTTTCCCGTATGCTGTTCTGGCACATTGCAAAATCCTACTTTTCATAAACACATAAGCCGCTATTCGCAGTCAAATAGCTAGTCAGAAAACGAAGAATGATTCGCTATAATCTACCTGAAAAACTATATGATCAGGAGGGATTATGATGGCTCGGAAAGGTGAAAACATTTTTAAGAGAAAAGATGGAAGATGGGAGGCGCGCTATGTCAAAGGGCGTGAACGCTCCGGGAAGATCCGGTATGGATTCTGTTACGGGAAAACCTACCGGGAGGCAAAAGAGAAGGTTACGAAGGCGAAACTGGACATGAAGAATCAGGCGCCGCTGCACACGTCCCGCGACCGGATGCCGTTTTCTTCCTTTTGCGATGAATGGCTTGCCCTTCGCCGATGTGAAATTCGTGAATCTACCTATGTAAAATACAGCATGATCCTGGAAAAGTACGTGAAGCCCCGGCTGGGGAAATACATTCCGCCTGCTCTGGATACAAAAAAGATTGAAGAATTCAAGTGGGAGCTGTTGGATGTGGACGGTCTCGCGCCCAAAACGGTGAAAGATATCTTGCTGGTATTGCGCGCGGTCTTAAATCATACGGCAAAACAGTTCCCTGGATTGTTTCAAATCCCGGAATTCCACTATCCCAAAATAGAACGGAAGGAAATGCGCGTTCTGTCTCCGGATGAACAGCAGCGGCTGACTACATATCTCTTATCTGAAATAGACGACTGCCGTTTTGGGATTCTCCTGGCGCTACTGACGGGAATGCGGCTGGGCGAGCTATGCGCTCTCAGATGGGGAAATGTATCTGTTCAGGAGCGGACCATTCGGATATGCGAAACCATGCAGCGGCTGAAAAATACGGATCAAAAATCTGCGGCAAAGACAAGGCTGTGGGTAGGAAACCCCAAAAGCGACACTTCCTGCCGCGTTATCCCGTTGTCGGACAGCGTGGCAGAGCTCTGCGGCAAAATGGAGAAGAAAGATCCTGCCGCCTATCTTTTGACCGGGACGAAGGAATCGATGGAGCCTAGGACGCTGCAATACCGTCTGGAGAAATATGCCCGCGAATGCGGCATTGCGGAAATCCATTTTCACACGCTCCGGCATTCGTTCGCCACAAGGTGCATGGAAACCGGTTTTGATCTGAAAAGTCTCAGCGAAATCCTCGGACATGCGAACACTTCAATTACTCTTGACCGATATGTCCACTCTTCTTTGGAACTGAAAAGAGCCAATATGAACAAGCTCCCCACTCTTAACCTTTGATTTATAGCAGTCAAAATCCGCAGTCATTCCGGTAGTCTCCATAGGATACCCGCTTATATAAAAGTACAAAAAGGCGCCCATTTGCGCATGGTTTCCATCACATCTGCTCTCATGAATGCGGTACAATTTCTAATGCTTTCGCAGAGTGCCCGACTCTGCGAAATTTGAAAAGTCTTTCTATCCGCCTGGGACCGGAACTGCGGCTCTGCCAGGAACCGGCCTGGCAAAG
>CANQRR010000079.1 GCA_947626285.1 uncultured Lachnospiraceae bacterium | reverse complement strand
CTGATTATTATTATACCAGAAAGACGGTTGAAAGTATAGGAAATCCCGGCTTTCGCCGGGACTTTGTCTACAGTCTGGACAGATGGTTTTCGAACCATCTGTTTTTTCAAAAAAATTTGCAAACTTTTCGATTTGGGTGTACTATCTTGTTTAGTTAATCATATTGGAAGGAAGGATTGCGATGACAAAAGTAGATATTATCTCAGGTTTCCTGGGGGCAGGCAAGACGACGCTGATCAAAAAGCTGATCCAGGACGTCTTTGCGGGACAGAAGATCGTGCTGATCGAGAATGAGTTCGGTGAGATCGGCATCGACGGTGGATTCTTGAAAGACGCCGGCATCAATATCACAGAGATGAATTCCGGCTGCATCTGCTGCTCGCTGGTCGGCGATTTTGGCAAGGCTCTGAAGGAAGTCACGGAGAAGTTCGCGCCGGACCGCATCATCATCGAGCCGTCCGGGGTCGGCAAGCTCTCCGACGTCAGGAAGGCGGTTGAGGACGCGGCGGATGAGGCCGGGCTGGTGCTGAACGCGCTCACGACCGTGGCGGACGCGTCAAAGATCAAAATGTATATGAAGAACTTCGGTGAGTTTTACAACAATCAGATCGAGAGCGCGGCGACAGTTATCCTGAGCCGCACGCAGAAGCTTTCCGAGGAGAAGCAGCTTCAGGCGGCGGAGATGATCCGCGAGAAGAATCCGAAAGCGGTGATCGTCACAACGCCGTGGGATGAGCTGACCGGCGCGCAGATGCTGGGCGCGATGGAGGAGAACGACGTGCTGGCGCAGATGCTGATGGAAGAGGAGCACGAGCACCATCACCACGAGCACGAGGAAGAGTGCGGCTGCGGACACCACCATCACGATCATGATGATCATGACGAGCATGAGCATCATCATGAGCAAGATGAACACGACCACGAGCATCATCATCACCACGAGCACGAGGAAGAATGTGGCTGCGGACATCATCATCACGACCATGATGAGCACGATCACCATGATCACGATCACGAGGAAGAGTGCGGCTGCGGACATCATCACGACCATGACGGGCACCACCACCATCACCACGACGCGGACGAGGTGTTTACGTCCTGGGGACGCGAGACGCCGAAGAAATATACGAAGGATGAGATCGAGAAGATCCTGAAGACGCTGGATGAATCGGAGAAGTACGGCGTGGTACTGCGCGCGAAGGGAATGCTGCCGAGCCCGGAGGGCAAGTGGCTGCACTTTGACTTTGTGCCGGGCGAGTATGAGATCCGCGAGGGCGCGGCGGACTACACGGGCAGACTCTGCGTGATCGGCTCCAAGCTGGACGAACAGGCGCTCGCGGAGCTGTTCGGATTATAAAATTCGCGAAAGCAACGAGCCGTGCAAGTACAAAGCTTTTTCGAAGTTGCGCGCGGCTCGTTGTAAACAAAACAGATTCTATTGTAGGAAAGAGTGAGACGACATGGAGCGAATCCCTATTTACTTGATCACCGGTTTTCTGGAGAGCGGCAAGACTTCGTTTCTGCGCGATGTGCTCGACGGGGGCGATTTTGACGACGGCAGGCGCGGCCTTCTGATCCTCTGTGAGGAGGGCGAGGAGGAGTACGACGAGAAGGCGCTGGCAAAGATGAATATTTCCGTGATCTCTGTGGAGGAGGAAGCGGAGTTCAACGCGGAGTTCCTGAAAACCTGCGAGAAGCATTACCGGCCGAAGCGCATCTTCATCGAGATGAACGGGATGTGGGATCCGAAATGGCTGTTCGGGCCGCAGATGCCGTTCAGCATGGACGTCGCGCAGGTCATCACGATCATAGACGGGAGCACGTTCCCGACGTACCTGACGAACATGCGCAGCATTCTGAGCAACCTGTTTTTAAATACGGAGATGGCGCTGTTCAATCGCTGCACGGAGGACATGGATCTGCATTCGTTCCGCCGCACGGTGCGCGGACTGAACCCGCGCGCGATGGTCTACTTCGAGGACGACCAGGGCAATCCGATCGACCCGGGCATGGACCAGCCGCCGTACGACCTGAATGCTCCCGTGATTCAGATCGAGGACATCGACTACGGTCTGTGGTACCTGGACGTGTTCGAGTCGAAGGACCGCTACGAGAACAAAAAAGTACGCTTCCGGGGCAAGGTGATGAAATCGCGGCATTTCCAGGACGGCACATTCGTGCCGGGGCGCAACGCGATGACCTGCTGCGCCGACGACATCCGCTTCGTGGGCTGCGTCTGCAAGGCCGCGTTCACGGATCAGCTGAAATCCAGACAATGGATCTACCTGACGGCGAAGGTGCGCTACGAGTATTCGAAGGAGTACGGCGAGGAAGGGCCGGTGCTCTACGCCGAAAATTATGAACTGACCGGACCGCCTGAGGAGGATCTGGTATACTTTAATTAAGGGGACGACGGATATGAATGAAAGAAAGCTGAACGATTATAATGAGGGGATACTGCGGAAAATGTATCTGATGCTGATTCCCATGACGATATTGAATGTTCTTCTTGCCTGTCAGGCCACGCTTGTGGACAGCTTTATCGTCAGTCGTCTTCTGGGCGCCCGCGCGATGGCGGCTCTGGGGATCGTGAGCCCGCTGATGAGCTTTTTCTGGGTCTTCATCAATGTGATCTCAAACGGAGCGACCGTTTTCTCCGGTAAGTGTCTGGGCCGGGGTGATATGGACCGGCTCAACGGATCCTTCACCATGTGCCTGACGCTTCTGACGGCAGGAGGCCTGGCGCTCGGGATCCTGCTGGGGCTGTTCCACGGTCCGGTCGCCCGGCTTCTCGGCGCGACGGAAGAGCTGGCGCCCATGGCGGAGGCCTACATACTGGGTCTTGCGATCAGCGCGGCGGGCATTGCCCTGTCCGGGCCGCTCAGTTCGTTTCTGCTGTTCGACAACCAGAAGAAAATGACGTTCGTGTCCATGGGCATCATGGTGGTGATGAACGTGGTCTGCGATGTGCTGTTCGCAAAAGTGCTCGGCATGGGAATGTTCGGGCTGGGGCTTGCCTCCGGCGTAAGCTACTACTGTGCGGACATCTACAATCTGCTTTATTTCAGAAAGAAAAGTTCCCCGATCCATCTGGATCGGAAGCTGATCAAGTGGAAGGATCTGCCGGAGATCATCCGTGCCGGCCTGCCGGTGGCGTCCATGGAGCTGTGCCATTTTCTGCGGCCGGTATTTTTCAACCGTATTCTGCTGCGCTTTGCGGGCGTTCTGGCGGTGGCTGCCTATGCGGCGGAGGGAACGCTGGCGTCCTTTTTCGGCTCCTTCTGCGGCGGTGTCGGCGGACTGACGCTCACGGTGGGCAGCGTGATCGCCGGGGAGGAGGACGGCGCGTCCCTGAACCGATTCGCGAAGGTCGTGTATAAATACAGCCTGCTGATCTTTGTCGTGGTCTTTGCCCTGTTCTTTCTGTTTGCGGGGACACTGGTGCGGCCATTCTGCGGCGGGGACAGCGAAGTGCTGGCGCTTGCCACCAAAGCCTGCCGCTGCCTGGCGATCGGGCTGACGCTGAACGTGCTCGTCATGATCACCGTGCGGTTCTACCAGGCGCTGGGCTACGGAAAGCTGGTGTCGGTGCTGAATGTACTGGACTACTTTGTATTTCCGGTGGCGTGGGGCGCGCTTCTGGCTCCGGGCATGGGAGCGGACGGCGCGTGGGCCGCGCTGGTTTTGGCTGAAGCGTCCACTCTGGCGGTGATCCTGATCCTGTTGGCGATCCGGCTGAAAAGACCAAGATTCACTTTGCAGGAGCTGGTCCAGTTCGGACATAGCTTTGATGTGCCGGCGACGGACCGTCTGGATACCACGCTCTACAGTATGGAGGACGTGATCGGTATCTCGCAGTTCGTGGAAGGATTCTGCAGGGATCATGGGCTGAGCCAGCGCACGGCCATGTTCTCCGCGCTGGCCATAGAGGAGATGGCGGGCAACATCGTGGAACACGGTTTTTCGGACGGCAAAAAGCACGCGGTGGATATCCGCGCGCTCTGCCGCGGCGAAGAGATGATCATACGTCTGAGGGACGACTGTCGGCCGTTTGACCCGAAACAGCAGTTGAGCGCGGGCGGTTCGGACGATCCGGGCAAGAATGTGGGCATCCGGATGATCGCCGGGCTGTCTAAGGACATGACTTATCAGAAGCTGTTCAGCATGAACGTGACGACCATCGTTCTGGACACGGACGCCGCCCGGTAAAAGAACGACGCGGCGAAAAAGGAAGTCTGTGCCCGATGCGGAACGGAACAGCAAAATCAGGCGGCAATGACGCAGTGTGAGCGGGAGACGGGATACGCGAACGCGAAGGAACAGCAAAATCAGGCGGCAGCATCACTGTGTGAGAGGATAATCCGACGCCGCGCAGGGAATACTTTTCAGGAGAAGGAATTTTTTCTGAAGGGAGTGCGCGGCATGAGAATTGCGTTTTTTGGAACAAAGGACTATGACAGGATCTGGTTCGAACCTTTATCGAAGGGGGAAGGGCCGGATCCTTTTGTCTGCGACATTACTTTCTTTGAGGCAAACCTGAAACCGGAGACGGCGGTGCTGGCTTCCGGCTACGACGCGGTGTGCGCGTTTGTGAATTCGGATCTGAGCCGCCCGGTGATGGAGAAACTGCGGGAGCTGGATGTCCGGCTGGTGCTGCTGCGCTGCGCCGGATACAACAACGTCGATCTGGAGGCGGCGAAGGAGTGCGGTATCACGATCCTGCGCGTGCCGGGCTACAGTCCGCAGGCGGTCGCGGAGCACGCGATGGGGCTGGCGCTGATGTCGGTGCGGAGGCTGCACCGCGCCTACACGAAGGTGAGGATCAATGACTTTTCGCTGACGGGACTTCTGGGGCGGAACTTTTATCAGGGGACGGCCGGGATCGTCGGCACCGGAAAGATCGGCAAAGCGATGGTAAGTATCTGCCGGGGTTTCGGCATGGAGATCCTCGCGTATGACAAGTATCAGGATCCGGCGCTGGAGGGAGTCGTCCGTTATGTGGAGCTTGAGGAGCTGCTGCGCAGGTCCGATCTCGTATCGCTGCACTGCCCGCTGTTTCATGAGACCTACCACATCATCAACAGGGACACGATCGCGCTGATGAAAGACACTGCGGTGCTTGTGAACACCTCGCGCGGCGGGCTGATCGACACGGAGGCGTTGCTGGAGGCGCTGCGCGCCAAAAAGTTTGCGGGCGTCGGTCTCGACGTGTACGAACAGGAGACCGGCATGGTCTACGAGGATCTGTCGGACGACATCATCACGAACGAGACGGTGCCGCGGCTGCTGGCCTTCCCGAACGTCGTGATTACGTCGCACCAGGGATTTTTCACGCGCGAGGCGCTGCAGGCGATCGCCCAGACGACGCTCGCGAACGCGCGGGTCTGGGAACAGGGCTTGCCGCTGGAGAACGAAGTAAAGTAAAGAGAATGCAAAAGTCAGATAAAACGGAGCTGGCTGTCTATGGCACAGACGTGCCTGAAAGAATGTTTACTGATGAGAAATGTTCCCGCAGGCACGTTTTTCATGGGAATTTTGTGATTGCCTGTTGAAATCGGATAATCTTTCTTGTTTTTTTGTGGAAAAGAAGGTAAGATATTCAAGAAAGCAATGAACCGTGCCGAAGCACATTACAGGGTTTCGGGTCGGATACGGTTCAATGATAGAAACATATGGAAAGGAAGCGCATGGATATGGCGGCACGAAAGATCGTAGCGTACAGCTACCGGGATTTTGACGAGGCGGTATATTTTGAGAAATTCGGAAAGGAGTACGACACGGAGGTCATCATCTGCCGTGAGGCGCCGGATACGGAGAATGCGCATCTGGCGGAGGGCTGCGCGGGGGTGAGCGTGCTCACGACGGCGATCACGGAGGACATTATCAAGATCTGGAAGGAGATGGGCGTGAAGCACATTTCGACCCGGACGATCGGTTATGACCATGTGGACGTCGAGGCCGCGAAGAGATATGGGATCACGGTGAGCAATGTGGCCTACTCGACCGGGAGCGTGGCGGACTACACGGTGATGCTGATCCTCATGGCGCTGCGCAAGATGAAGATGATCATGAAGCGCGCGGACGGCATGGACTATTCGCTGAAGGACAGCATCGGGCGGCAGCTCGGGGACCTGACGGTCGGCGTCATCGGCACCGGGCGGATGGGAGAACATGTGATCCGCAACTTAAGCGGCTTCGGCTGCCGCATTCTGGCGAACGATCTGTACGAGAAGGACAGCGTGAAACAGTACGCGACTTATGTGGACCGCGATACACTGTTTGCCGAGAGTGACGTCATCACCTTCCACGTGCCCGCGGCAGACGGCACGCACCACATCGTCTGTAAGGAGACGCTCGCGAAGATGAAGGACGGCGTCGTGCTCGTGAACACTTCGCGTGGCAGCGTGATTGACACGCCGGTCCTGATCGATGCGCTCGAACAGGGCAAGGTCAGCGCGGCGGCGCTGGACGTCATTGAGAATGAGCTCGGAATCTTCTACGGGGACTACAAGTACAAGCTGATCGGACACCGTGAGATGTCGATCCTCAAGGATATGCCAAACGTGTTGATGCTTCCGCACATGGCGTTTTACACGGAGAACGCGGTCAGCGACATGGTGCATTACTCGATCGAGAGCATTGTGACGGAGGCGGAAGGCGGGAAGAGCCGCTTCCGGGTGGAGTAGGGTCTGACCGATTGTATTTGACGGTAGAGAGATTAACGGTGGCAGCTTCGAAGATAGCTGTAAAGCCGGATAGATTATATATGTTTATAGAGAGCATTTGATCATTTGGCTAGTGTCGAAAAAAATATTTATACCCGATAAGGTATATTTTTGGATTTGTGAAAAAATTTATACCTTGTCGGGTATATTCATTGGAAATAATTCTTGATTTTACACCCGAAAAGGTATAAAATCATGAGAAAGAACATACACTGGGAATAATCTATTATAAGGATAACAAAGATGCCGGCAGAAAACGGATGGCAGAAAGCAATACGTGACAGTGGAAACGAAGTGACAGAAAACAATGAACGATAGGGAGGCGACGATCACAATGAACAGGATTGCCGAATTTATAAAAACAAACAGGCGGGCAGCAGGTCTGACACAGGAGGAATTTGCCCTGCGCTCCGGACTCGGGCTGCGTTTTGTCCGGGAGTTGGAGCAGGGCAAGGAGACCGTGCGGATGGACAAGGTCAACGAGGCGCTTGCGATGTTTGGCATGGAAGCGGTTCCCGGAAGAAAGGATGAGCGCTGATGGATGGATTTCGG
The DNA here is from genome assembly GCA_947626285.1 of uncultured Lachnospiraceae bacterium. Classification (GTDB taxonomy): domain Bacteria; phylum Bacillota; class Clostridia; order Lachnospirales; family Lachnospiraceae; genus Choladousia. The sequence continues at coordinate 4,241 of CANQRR010000079.1, read as the reverse complement.
ACAGCCTACGTCTATGTGAGAGATGTGTATGCGGGTATTCTCTGCGAGACGGATGAGGGGTATTCCTTTGCTTATGACGCCGAGTACCTATCAATGGACGGTGCCGCTGCCGTTTCACTGACACTGCCCATTACAGAGAAAACCTACACATCAAAAACACTGTTTTCTTTTTTTGACGGGTTGATTCCGGAAGGGTGGCTTTTGGATGCCGTCAGCCGAAACTGGAAAATAGATATACGGGATCGTTTCGGGCTCTTGCTTGTCGCCTGCAGGGATGCGATCGGAACGGTTTCGATTCGGGAGGAATGAGAATGAATTGTCTGTGCTGCGGGGAACCGCTTTCTGCGGCGGAGGAGCCAAGCGGATGGCACAAGAGATGTGTCAGACGTTTTTTTGGGACGTCCTCTGTTCCTGAAATAGAGATCGACGAGCGGGCGCTGGAGCGTCTTGCGTCAGAGAGCACAAACAAAGGCTTTACTGTGCCTGGGGTGCAGAAAAAAATATCTCTCCATCTTTTTTCTGGAGGAAAAAATCCCCGGCTTACCCTTGTGAACTATCCCACCGGATATATCTTGAAACCGCAGGTCGAGCAGTTTAAGGCGCTTCCAGAGGCAGAGCAGCTGGTGATGTCTATGGCGGACGCCGCAGGGATCAAGACCGTCCCGCATGCGCTGATTCGGAAAGATGGGAAATATGCGTATATCACCCGGCGCGTCGACCGCGTGATCGGGAAAGATGTGGTTCATAAGTTTGCAATGGAGGATTTCTGTCAGCTTGATCTTCGTCTGACACAGGATAAATACCGTGGTTCGTATGAGCGCTGTGCGAAGATCATAGAAAAATACTCCAGCCGGAGAGGTCTTGACATGACGGAACTATATATACGGTTGGTTTTCTGTTATCTTGTCGGAAATTCCGATATGCATCTCAAGAATTTTTCTTTGATTGAGACAGAGGAGGGCAGTGGAAGATATATTCTCTCGCCGGCCTATGATTTGCTCCCTGTCAACTTGATCATGCCGGAAGATCAGGAGGAGTTTGCTCTGACGATGAACGGTAAAAAAAGAAATATTCACAGAGGAGATTTTTTGATCTATGCTGATAAGTGCGGGATCAGTAGGATCCCGGCGCTGAAGATGATCCGCAGGCTGGTCTCCATGAAGTCGCGATTTATCGCCATGTGCGAAGAATCGCTTCTGTCGGACGATATGAAGGAAGGCCTGATCCGGCTGATTGAGGAACGGTGTGGGACTTTTGAGGTATGATTTTTGTTCCCGTTTACGTTATATTTTTACCATTCGTGTCACGGTTATTGACAAAGCAAAAAATATTATGTTTACTGACAAAGGAGAGATGATTTCAAAATTTTTATTCTATTTTAGATAATATGAAGTGACCTCACATTTGCAGCAACGTGGATTTACCCGTATAATTCATGTTGAAGCAAATAACACGAGCGGGAATTACCGCATGCAAAGGAGGCCACTATGTATAGAATACTAAAAATCGGGATGGATGTCCATAGTAAAAACTACACTTTATGCGCGATGGAGCCGGTCATTGGTGAAGAAGACCGCGTATTTGCAACCATTAAGGTAACACCAGACTATAAAAACATCCTGATGTTCATTGAAAGTCTGAAACTGAAGCTCGGTTTCTACGACCAGTATGATATCCAGTGCGGGTACGAGGCAGGATGCCTGGGATACTCCCTGTATAACCAGCTGACGGCGGCAGGAGTGAAATGTGTGATCCTTGCCCCCACGACCATGCTGACCCAGCAGGGAACGAGGATCAAGACGGATGCGAGGGATGTACGCATGATCGCCCAGTGTTTAGCTTATGGCGGTTATCATGCGGTGTATATCCCCACAGAAGAGGATGCGGCTGTTAAGGAATACCTCCGGATGCGGGATGACCACAAACTGGCGCTCAAGAAGGTAAAGCAGCAGATCAATGCATTCTGCCTGCGGCATGGATACCATTATGAAGGGACAAAATGGACCCTTGCGCACCTGAAATGGCTGAAGAAGCTGGAACTGAATGGATTGTGCCGGGAGACGCTGGAGGAATACATGGTGTCCTATGAGGAGCAGACGGCAAAGATCGGGCGGTTCGACAAACGGATCGGGGAGATCGCAGCCCAGGAAAGGTACCAGGAGAAAGTAAAACAGCTGGGATGCTTCCTTGGGATCAAGACGCACACGGCGCTGTCCCTGATCGTGGAGACGGGGGATTTTACAAGATTTGCGAAAGGGGATACCTATGCGGCATACCTGGGACTGGCTCCTGGAGAACATTCCAGTTCCGACCGTGTGAACCGGCTTGGGATCACGAAAGCAGGGAACAGCCACCTGAGACTGCTGCTGGTAGAAGCGTCAGGGGGAATCTGCAGGGGAGCGGTGGGGCATAAATCGAAAGATCTGAGGGCGCGGCAGGACGGGAATACAGCGGAAGTGATCGCCTATGCAGACAAGGCGAATACAAGGCTGCGGAGCAAGTATTACAAAATGATACGGCATGGGAAGAAACGGAATGTAGCAGTAGCGGCAGTGGCAAGGGAGCTGGCATGTTTTGTGTGGGGGATGATGACAGGCAACATCGGGATAAAGGCGGCGTGAAAGGAGTACATCGCAGCCGTCAGCCAGTCAAGGGTAAAATGCACCGCACAGGCGCGGCCCCTGACAGGCAGCCGTCAGTGATGTGTAAGGTAAACAAGCAGAAATAAGCAGCACGCTGCAGTTATTTCTGCCAGCAATAAATAAAAAGCAAGAAAATATCTGACAGCGGTGGGAAAGGGCTGTGGTCACTGTAAGGTCTGGGCTAACTGCGTTCCTCCTATGTGCGCACGAAAAACCGTGATCCACGCTTTTAGACCGCAGAGCCCTCCGGCGGACCATTAGCCTGTAGGTAACCAATCCACGAATAACAGAGTGGCCAACTGCCGGGGACTGTTAAATCAGGGCCCTTTTCCAGCGCTGTCAGACGAAAAAAATGTGAGATTGTCAGGAGAAAAGAAAAAGTTTGTGAAATGCAAATTTACCTCTTGACAAAAGTCACTTCATAACAGGAGGAAGGAAAATGTCAGAAGAAAAGAAACAGGATATTCTGAACAAGGAGAACGAGCTGGATATGGACGAACTGGACAAGGTGGCTGGTGGTTATAGTAGCTGCTTATGCCCGATCGGTGGCAACGGAGAAGAGGACGATCTGTATGCACGGATGCATGCAAGAGAGGAAATGGAATGTTACTGTGGACTCGGCGGTGTAGCAAATTAAAAACGGGCGTCTGTTCTATCGCGTAAAAAAAGTCCCCGGTGGAAAACACCGGAGGACTTTTTTTGCTAACGGAGAGTGTGGGATTCGAGCAGAAATAATGAAACCGAAAAGTGCCGAACTTACTAGGTTTTTGCCTTTTCGTGTTGCATATTCTCAAAATAGGCGATCGCAAGCTGCTGAAATTTGAGGCTGTAATTGTCAATCGTTCCGCGGTAGATTTCCTTGAGCGTCACGTCGGTTTTCCAGCCGCCGCACTCCATGATGTACTGATCCGGGATGCCAAGGGCATGTATAATGTTGGCGGCGTAGTGCCGCAGGTCGTGAAATCTGAAGAACGGAAGCCAGAGTCTCAGAACAACTCTTCTGTACCGGTCCGTCACCTGGTTGGGATCGATGCCGACCAACGGACCTTCCAGCGGTAGCATATCGATGACGAAATTCGGCATCACGACGTCGCGTGCCGAGCCGGACACTCTCTTTTTATTGAGCGCATATTTGGCGGCCAGTAGCTCCGCTGTTTTTTAGTGGCTGCAGTGAAAGATTTATAGCGTCGCCTCCATTCTGATTGGTGTAGTCGTACATCTGACATCTGTAGTTGCCCGAGGGCAGTCTTTTTGCATTCATTAAAAATATCCTTGTGTATAAAATTCTGTACACGCCCGGAGGATTGTGGTAAAATATTACTTTAGGATGATTATACAAACTTCCATAGGCGTATGACATCTATGCAGGCCGTCTGGTGTTGGCGCACCGGGGATTTTGCTTGTTGACAATGCCCCGTGCTGGGGCTATAATATGTTTAACAGGACAGTCGGAAGGTGAGTGCTGGTCACCCGACCCGGCGAAATAAGTACTTAGCTAAGAATAGCCGTTCCTAAACTTTGACGAGTGATATGATCCCTCTAAAGTAGACAATGGAAATATCCAAAATCTACTAGGAGGGATTATTTCATGTCTAAGAG
>CANQRR010000078.1 GCA_947626285.1 uncultured Lachnospiraceae bacterium | reverse complement strand
TTTGTTCGCCGTCCGGCAAATGCGGACAGCCTCTTCTTATCCGATAACGGGGACGGACCGGAACCGCTTACCCCAGCGAAACCGCACCGGCTCTCCCGTTCCGCATGCGCGGCAGGATTTCCCTCTGCATACCGTTTCCCTGTTCTGGTCGGTTCGACTCGGAAGCCACGTTCCACATTCCGCCGCTGAAGCGCCCTTGCAGCCGGTGAGGCGCTCTCTCTGTCAGCCAGGAGTGTGTACTCCTCTTCTTCATCATCTTTGACACGGCGGCCGGACCGGCGCGCCGCTTCTGCTGTATCGGGACGCCCCGCCCGCAGGGCGCGGCGTCCGCCGTTTCATCCACTATAATCAATGAGGGCGCGTTTGTCAAGAGAAAATCACGGCAAAACAGAGCCCGTTTTCTCATGGCGGCGCATCTGAGCCAAAAACGCCTCCTCGCTCATCCCGGCCTGCTTCGCGGCATCCGCCACGGTGAGCATCTGCTTTCGGACCAGATCGGACAGCGTAATAAGAATCCCTTCCTTTTTTCCGGCCGCTATTCCTTCCTGTCGGCCTTCTTTTCGACCTTCCTGTCTGCCTTCCTCTCGGCCCCTTTCTCTGCCTTCCTCAATTCCTCTCCGCAGGATTATCTTCGCTTCGTACTCCAGGATCTTGCCTCCCATAACCGACTTCACCCCTTCCCGAACATTTGCGTATTTCGCGGCTATGCCCTCCGTCACACGGTCGGTCATCTCCGCCAGCGTCCTTTTCGTATAGACGCTGATCTCTCCGTTTTCCTCCATCGTCTCCAGATGTTTTGCTATCCGGACATATTCCCGCTTCAGCTGCTCCAGCTTCTCACTGTCCTGCTCATACATTCTGAACCTTTTTTCATGTGTAAAGATGTAGAACGGGATCAGAAACAACAGCTTCTTCGAGAAGATCTCCTCCAGCGTGTAATCCCGGATCTTCATCACGCGGACCGGGAATTCCACCGTTCCTCCGGGCGTCGCAAGCTCGATCCGCATCTCCTCCGGCGTTTTCCCCGTGCTCCGCAAAAAGAGCACCGCGCTGTGCGGGATCGTCACCTTCAGTCGGTTCCCTGTCAGTTCCCCGTCATCCAACGCGATCTGCGCGGCGTATTCAAAGATCCGGATCAGAAGGCTGCTGTCCGCCGTGCTCTGACACTCAAAAAGATATTTCTTGCCCAGAACAGCAGCGCTTCCCGCATCCTGCAGCGCGGCTTCCGCTTCGGTCCCTCCACCATCTGCGGTTCTTCGCGCATCTTCAAAGCGTTCCCCATCTTCGAATGTACTCTCTCCCCCAATAACGGTAAAGGCGGAATCCGTTATCCTCCGCTCCTCCTTTCCGCCCTGTCGGTTCAGATAATGCTCATTTCCGGAAAAGACAATGCGCTCTGTTCCGGAGTAGTGCTCCCCGAAGATCTCATTGAGAACGGGAAGGACCAGTTCGCTGCAATCGTTCAGCAGGGTACGGAACACATCGTCGTAGGGCGTGCCGAACGCCCTCTCCTTCGCCGGTTCCGGGTTCAGGCCGTCCAACGCTGACGGCTTATCCAGTTTTTCATTCACGGTACTTTTTCCCTATTTATCTTTGAAAATAGGAGCCCCATACACCGTGTAATCATTTTAGCATGCTGCTGTGGATCGGGCAAGGGCGAATTGCATGAGTTTCCGCAGAACGCGGAACGAATGCGGAACGACAGCATTTCCGCTGGCCTCTCAGCCTTTTCTATGGTACAATGACCGCAGGGTCATGATACCGCGCCGACAGGCGCACGGAATCCGCCAAAGGCTTCATGTCCGAAGGGCATGGTATCAGCGGGATCAAAAAAAGGGGAGCCGTATGTTCAGAGTAATCAAAAACAGGGGAAATATTCTTCATGCCTACCGGCTGGGCTCTGACAGCCCGGTACTGGCCGGACTGGCCGCGGATGGGAAGATCGTGCTGAGAAAAGACGGCAGATACGAGATTTTTTCACAGGAGGTGCAAAGGTCGGGCGCCGAGCACGGAGAGCTGGCATCCGCCGGAGATTATGTGAAGCTCGACAGCACCGGCGCGCCCTATCCCAATGACGCCGCCTTTTTTGAGGCAAATCACAGGCATCTGTCCGGTGATATGTACGAACAGTTTCCAAAGGTTCTCCTCGCCTGGGACGCGAAGGAACCGATGTGCGAGGAGATCCGGTTTCTGATCCGCGAAAAAGGGCTGGTCCTCGATCCTGCCTGTCTCGAACGCTATTATACCGTCCCGCTATGGGGAACGACAGAGGCCGGCGATATCCGTGCGGTCCTGGTTTTTTATTCCGTTTCATACCGGGAGGACGGCACGGTGGCGGACGCCTCCTTCAACCTGGTGGAACGGACGGAATTCGAAAGAACCTACAGCAGATGCTAAGATGCGCTATGATCTCAGCTTCAGCGCCTCCAGGATCATATGATAGACGGCCATCTGTTCCGGTGTGTCCAGTCCGTCCAGCAGCAGACCGATCTGCTCTGTGACATTGAAGTCGCCCGCAGGGGAATCGTCCGACGCGATCCCATAAAAAAGCTGATCCATCGTGATCTGCAGTCCCCGGCAGATACTTTGAATGGACTCCAGCGTGGCGTTTTTCTCCCCACGCTCCAACTGCCCTATGTATGCAGGATGCAGACCACACCTTTCCGCCAGCTCTCCCTGACTGAGGCGCTGCATCTTCCGGAAGCCCCGGATTCTGTTTCCGATGAGCTGTGATAATCCTGACATAGCCCCTCCCCTTTCAGACCCTGCAAATTTCAGTAGGTATTCCTGTCGTTTCTTCAATATCCCGTTTGTATCGTTCCATGAATGCATCTGTCACCATATGGAGCTCCGGGGGTTCCTTTCCAAGTGAAAGATATTTACTCTGACCAAGGTTGTGCTCTTTCATCAGGTCGACCTTAAGCGGTTTATATTTTTTGAGCAAATCGATTATTCTTCTGCAGTTTTTCTCATCATCTGTGTATGCTCCTATCACCGGAATGCGAAATACCGTTTGCTTACTTTCCCTAAACAATATATCAATATTTGTCAGATATTGCTTCAAATCGCCGTGAATGATATTTTTGCAGCGCTCCGCATCCAAAATTTTGATATCCACATAAAACAAATCGATATACCGCAGTGCCAGCGCAAGCATATCCACCGGCAGGAAAAGGCATGTTTCCGCGCACAAATGCACATCCTTTTCCTTAAGTTCGCGCCATACCGGTTCCAGCCTGTCAGCCTGCAGCAAGGACTCGCCGCCCGAAAAGGCCACACCGCCCGGAAGGGCCTCCAATCCAGTTCCCTGTCCCCGCTGCCTGTAAAAGATCTCATCCTTCATGACCTCATCGAACAACTCTTCACAGGGAAGATACCGTCCATATTTTCCCGGTCTTCCGTCCTTGATATATTCTTCCGGATATGGCTCCAGGTTCTCCGGATTGGCGCACCAGGGACACCGCAGAGAGCAGCCCTTACAGAACACGGTCGTGCGGATCCCAGGGCCGTCATGGAGGGAAAAACGCTGTATATTCGTTATCAGTATCCGGTCTCCCATACCCTTACCTGCTTATGTGCTTTTTTTTAAGTGCATTTCTGATATTCGACAGGAAAAATTCATCCCGCTCTATCAAAAGCATAACGAAATATACTGCCGCGCCGCAGAGCGCGATGATCACGGTATTGATAACCGAAGAAGGAAGCTGACGACAGATCGGCAGGAGCACCAGCACCAGCACAAGTCCTGCTATGTAATAATGAACTCCTTCTTTTATAACGCGCAGCGGCGACAGTTCCCTGCACACAATGATGAGCTGCACAACCGCAATGACTGTTTCCGCCGCCACGGATGCAACAACCGCGCCGACGGACTGGAGGCAGCGGATCAGGATCATATTCAGCACAAAGTTCGTGCAGGCTCCTATGATCACGGTCAAAGTATACAAGTTCTAGCGCTTCATCGGAATGAAATATTGATTGCCAGTCACATTGTAAACGCCGATTGCCAGGATCAGCAGCGACAATATCCGTAAAAGCGGAACCACTTTCTCATATCCAGGGCCAAAGAACCACGGCACAAAATTCCCCGCTGTCACAATAACACCGAAGCACAGGGGTATACCCAAAAACCATACGAACCTGTAACCCCGGTACATCAGCCGCCGCACCTCATCCATTTCACCCCGCGCAAAATAGCTGCCGATCCGCGGCACCATTACGGTTCCAAGCGCAGTCACCACCGCCAGCAGCATTTTCGACATCTTGATCGCCTGTTCATAATAACCGTTCTCAAAAGAGCTACCCGTGATCACGCCGATCATCGTCTTATCCAGCACAGTATAGATTTGAATGGCAATCGTGGGAACAAACAGCGACCAAACCACTTTGATATCCTTGAACGGACGCAGCTTCGACAGCGGAACCCTGATGACATACTTCGGCAGATACGCTCACAAGGACAGATTGCCTAACGCCGTGAACAGGCCCAGCACATAGAGCGGCGGATCGTCCCCCGTCCTGACAAACAGGAAGATATACACAAGCTGCAGAACTTTGACAACCGCATTGTGCGTCACGGTCTTCCCGAATTTCTCTATGACCTGGACAAACCATGTGACGTCAAAAAACACCGCCGCCAAATTCAGTGAAAGGAGGAGATAAAGTCCGGAATTCTCCCTCTGCAGCAGGGCAAAAGCAATATAGAGCAGGATCGCGGCCGTCGATGAGATAAATACCAGAACCTTTGTGTTCCAAAACACCACGCTCCGTTTTCCTGCCTCATCCTGCAAATAGGAGATCTCCCTTTGTCCATAAGCATTAATACCCATGGCAGCGAACAGCGTGAAATATGCGGCGATAGATTCCACATATCTGGCCGTGCCCATACCATCCGGCCCAAATACCCGGGAAAGATACGGTGCTGCGATCATGGGAACAACTAACAGCAGGCACTGATACGCCACGTTATATATGTAATTGCGTTTTACACTTTTTCTTTGCATAATGTTATTACAAACAAATATGTTTCTCAAATGCAGACCAGTGCAGTTATCGCTGTCATTCTCCGTTTTAAGAACATCCCGATTACAATCACAAGAAAAGAAAGCAAACGCCAGCTATTCACTATCTTATCGACTAATGGTAATGTATTGAAATAATCTGGATTCAAATGCGGGAGCGTAAGAATAACCAAAAACAACCACATCGTCATTTTCTTCTTTGTTTGACTCATACTCATTTCCTTAGACAACATATTTTATCTCATCAAAAACAACTTTAATTTTTATTTATTTTTTTCAATATAGTCTTCATAATACTGCAAAAAATTTTATCACCAAATCTATTCTGCTGTGTTTTTATACACATCTCTCTGTATTGACTATATTTATCTAAAAGCATTGCTTCTTCTATTTTTATGTTTACAATAACATTTATCTTATATACTGTTCATACCACCTCTGGAACACATACAGGCTCCAGAATTCCCTAGTGGATTGTTCATCATTTCCTAAACGAAAATTATGAACGATCCGGGATATTTCCTTACAATCAAAAAGGCCCTGACGTCTGATATAATCCTCGTCAAAATAATCCTGCGCAAAATTTTTATAGTCTTCACGAATCCATCTGCCTACTGGCACGCAAAACCCCTTCTTAGGCCGGTCAACCAGTTTCTGGGGAACATATTGGTACAGTAATTCCCTCATAACGCGTTTTCCTTCCCCCTTGTAATACCGGTAATTGTGGGGAAGTGATAACGCAAATTCCACAATTCTGTAATCCAACAACGGCACACGGACCTCTAAGGACACTGACATACTCGCCCTGTCTACTTTAGTTAAAATATCATCCGGCAGGAAGGTCTTTAAATCTTGGAGCATAAACTTCACTTGGATGTTGTCATCCAACTTGAGAATATTCATATATTTATGCATATCTTCATTTCCAGCGACTAACCCTGTATGCATATCCCAGTATGCCAGATAGTTAGAATTAATTGTTTCGTCCACACTGGATAAGTGTATCAATTTTTGCAGTCTGCGCCAGCCCATTTCCTTGAATAATGCTTTCAGAGGGATTATCTGGGCCAGACAGGATAAAAGTCTGCTGACCGGCATATACTTTCTATATTCCAGATAATTAGAATATCTATCATATCCGCAAAACAGCTCGTCCCCACCGTCCCCCGAAAGCGATACTGTAACATGCTTTTTGGTAATCTTGCTCAACAGCATCGTCGCTATCTGGGAAGCATCCGCCATAGGCTCATCATAGTAGAGCGGAATATCGGCAATATATTTTTTAGCATCTTCTATAGAAATATATTCTTCATAATGATCAGTCCCTAAATATTGGGCAACTTCTTTTGCATACGGCGCTTCATTGTACTGTTCTTCGTAAAAGCCAACAGTAAATGTTTTCACAGGCCTTGAAGATTGCTCCTGCATTACCGATACAACCAGCGAAGAATCAATACCTCCGCTTAGGAAACCGCCTAAAGGAACATCGCTGATCATGCGCAGACGGACAGCATCAGATAAAAGCTTTTTTAAATCCCGGCCGGCATCTGCAAAGCTGCCTTCATATATATTCCGGTTTCGGTATACGTCTTCAACACTCCAGTAACAAATTAGCGTCTGACTTTTTCCGGACAGCTTTAAAATATAGCCAGGCTCCAGTTTAAATACATTCTTATAGATAGTAGCCGGGCCGGTAATGTATTGTCGGTATAAGTACAATTTCAGAGAACCCATTTCAATATCTTTATTAAAATAAGGATATTGTAGGATCGGTTTCAATTCAGAGGCAAAGACGACACCCGCGCCATCAGAATAATAGTATAAAGGCTTAATTCCCAGCCGATCACGGACCAGATATACTTCGTCCGACCGTTTATCGAATAATGCGAAAGCAAACATTCCGTTGAATTGTTTTACACAATCAATCCCCCATTGCTGGTATGCATACAAGATTATTTCTGTGTCAGTATTAGACGAGAAACAGTACCCCATATCTTGTAGTTGTTTCTTCAGAGAAAGGAAGTTATAAATTTCCCCATTAAAAACAACTGTAATATTTCCGTCCGAAGTGCTCATAGGTTGATGCCCATCCGCCGACAGGTCTAAAACAGATAACCTTCTCTGCGCCATGCCAATCTGGCGGCCATCCCTTAAATAGTCAAGATAATACCCCTCATCATCTGGGCCGCGGTAATGGATTGTCTGGTTCATATTCTTTAAAACCTGCATATTTAATTCTCTGAAATGGATGTACCCGCATATTCCACACATAACATTCTCCTTTTATGAAGTGAGTTTTGTTAAGGGGTAAATTTGTATTTCACAAACTTTTTCTTTTATCCTGAATATTCCGGTGTGCTCAAGGTGTTATATACAATTCTGAAGACAATAGAAAGCTTCTACTTGCTCGCACAATTCTTTCTATATTCATTGGTTTCTCTTCTTAGACAACATAGTTTTATAATCGATGCTTTGATATATATATTTTAAATTGTTTCATATAACCAAGAAAATAATCGTCTTTAATCCATAAAAAGTAAATTATACAAAGCAGGCTGTATACAACAATCCCCACCCCAATTTGAACTGCCAGCATTACGGGAGCTAAGCTTAAAATCCGATTAATCATATACTCCACTCCAAACATTGCCATCCCAAAAGCGCAAAAAGGTACACAATTTTTTAAAAACAACACTATTTCAATGTCATTTCTAGACCCTATGCTCTGTATTAAACAAACCGTAACTTCTGCCGCAATCGTCCCTATCACTGCTCCTATCGCTCCATATAAAGGAATTAAAATAGCATTGATTATAAAATTAACAATACCACCTGAAATTACCGAAATAATAAAGATATAATCTTTTCCTGCAGGTATAAGGAACTGAGTACGAATAATATCAGCAAATGCTAAAAAAGGAATAGTAACTGCTAATCCAATCATGAGGGTTCCAGATTTTCTAAATTCTTCCCCCCAAAAAACAACACTAAAGCGCTCACTTATAGCCGCTATTCCAAAAAAAATTGCAATTGCCAAACACATTACATATCGCATAGAAATTCTCATATAATAATTTGCCTTCATTTTGTCCTCCCCCTTTGAAAACAAATAGGAAATTCTTGGAAGCATAACAACCCCATATCCACTAATCAGAGAAAATGATATTGAGATTACCTTATCTGCATTTTCATAATATCCCAGTTCTGTCTTAGCAGATATTGTTCCCAACATAACTTTATCTACCTGTCTGTAAATACTAACCGCTATCATAGGTAGAAATAGTTTTACTAACGGAATGATATGTTTTTTTACATCTTTCCAATTTTGTAAAACAAAATGCACATATTTATGTAAGGGCAACCACAAAACTAATTGACTGAGCAAATTGCTCACCGCCATAATAATACAATAAATCCATAAGTCTGCATAATCTTTAACAAACGCAAATATACAAATAAGTAACAAGATTTTAATTATAATATCTCTTGTAACGGTTATTTTAAATTTCTCTATGCCAAAATAAAACCAACTGATATTAAAAACCGCACTTAATACATATATTCCCTGTATTGCCGCATAAATTTTATTTGAATTCAAAAAAAACACATATCCCAAATATATAACCAAGCATAATAATGAATTTAATATATGCAATATCATAACGCTGCTGAAATTTTCAGAAATTTTTTCAGGGTCATCCCGATGTTGAGCCATCAGCCGGCAACCATATATATCAAGTCCCAGCATAGAAAACAAAACAAAAAAATAGGCAATGTTATATGAATAACTATAAATACCAATTCCTTCGGCCCCAACAACTCTAGCAATATAAGGCGAAAGAATAAATGATAATAATGGCATAATAATTCGATATGTCATTTGATATATAATGTTTTTTTTAATGTTCATATCAATAATTTACCTCCTCAAATTCTAAATTTTCATCGCACATATTTTCACTGGTTTCCTTTATTTTCTTTTAAATTGTTCTCTTTATAAAATATACTTTTTATAGAAAGGAGAAAAATATTTAACGACATAGAAAGAAAGCTATTTTCCATAACACCGCAAATAGCATATAAACATAAGAAAAAAACCAATGCCGTTTTCTTTTTCTTTATTTGTATATTCATATTGTATAAATACATAGCGGAAAACAAAATATAAACAATAATCCCATATCTAATTAATAGAGTGCCATATGCATTATCACTATATAGATTTTGAATCATGCCAACAAGCGCTCTCTCCTGTCCCGTGATATAAACCCTTTTCCCCAACCATGTGATCCCATATATTTGCAATACAATATGGCTACTCCAAAATCTTCTGCTTAAAAGATTATTAATTTCTAAAAACCATGAATATTTTGTAAAATCAAAGCAAATCAAAAAAACACTGGCCACATTACAAAAAGCAGAAATTACTAATAAGCCCTTTATTAGTATAGAGCAGTTACTCCATCTGCTAACTCCTTTATAAATAAATGTTCCAATAATCACAGCAATAAGCAACATGCTCGCTGTTTGAGAATTAGGGACAAAATAGCAAAAAATACAAGCTGCAATAACAAAGAAATAATCCCATACATTTAATTTATAAAATCGAATATAAATATGACAGGCAACCAAAGAAAAAATCCTTTGCCCTAAAGTGTTCGGATGTTCAAAGCCTAAAGCATGACGTAGTATCAAACCACGAAAAACTATGGTGTCATCTAAAAATCCTACTAAACAGAGCAAAATAATACAAGGAATAAGTACTAAATTTAAATAGTAAATCATTTTGACTATACGGTCAAAATCAATATCCTTGCTTGCAATAACAAAAAGCAAAAACGATAGCATCCTGTATGAGTGAGACAATAAGCCTGATATAGAAAAAGGGATCAAGCATACTGCTATTAGAAATAATTCTTTTTTAGTATATGCTTTAAAAAAAACAATTTGAAATAAAAGAAGTCCAAGTACTATATATTTTTGTAACTGGTTAAGCAGAGACGCCGATACACCACCAAAACCCTCAAATGTAGTTCCTAAAAGCATTTCTATACTATACCAAAGCACTAATATAAACATATAATAATTTGATGAATTTAACTTTATTTTACTAGTATGGTGCATTATTCTTTCTCTCTTCTGCTTAGCAAAAACGATATTCCATCTTCTTCAAAATCATCTCTTGCATTCAACAATATCATAATATAGATTAATCACGTTTTCAGTTGTACGTTCTATTGAAAAATTATTTTTTGCATGCTCTTGTCCGCATCTTGCTATTTGCTGCATCATCCATCTTTCAGAATCTACCTTTAATAAAATTTCCTTTAACTCTTCCACATCTCCAGGCTCATACAGAAATCCTGTCTTTTCATCTGCTATTAATTCTGGAGTACCTCCCGCATTTGTTCCAATCATCAAAAGGCCTGCCAGCATATTCTCAACAGTTACTCTGCCAAATGCCTCCGAACGCGAACATAATAACCCCACATCGTGCATACGACGTATTTCTCTTAATTCATTAGTATAGTCAACAAATTCTACATATTTCTTCAAACTATGTTCGTTCACATATTCCAAAATATTTTTCTCATATTTACAAGCATTGCAACATCCAACAATAGTCAATTTGTAATTTGTATGTCCAGAATCAACTAATTTCTCTATTACATTAATGGCATCCATTTGTCCCTTGCCCTCTACAATTGCCCCTATTAACAGTATGCGAACCTGCTGTGTTCTCAATATATCATTTCTTATCTCATAATAGTTGGAGACAGGCAGTCCATTATATACAACTCGCATTGTTCTCCCTAATAATGGTTCCCATTTCTGTCGGATGGCATTTGTAATAGCAATAACCTCATTAGCGGATCTCATTAAACGTAAAGTTTCTTTCTTCCAAATAAAACTCAAATTTAAATCTTCTTCTCCAAAATTACGGATATGCCAAATATAAGGAATACCAAGTTTTAATGCTGCGTAAGCAAACGCAATATTGCAAGTATCATCATTAATATGAACAATACTGATTTTTTCCTTTTTTAATAATTGTTTAGCTTTTCCAACGTGCAATAAAATGTAAGGCCATCTCAAGAAATTTTTGGCAACTTCTAACGGAGATGAAAATTTTTTACACATAGACCCAGCACCTTTTACCACTGCTGTTCGTATTCCCTCCCTATGCACAATATCCAATAAACCACATTTCCCATGTGACACCACTATGAAATTATTAAATCCAGCCTGTAATTCGGCATGAATTAAATTAAGCAACGAACGATTTGATCCGGAAAGAGTTCCTGGTTTGGGTGCAGCTTTGTTCGCCACATAACATATTCTTATTGGTTTTAATTTCGAAACTTTTGCCTGTATATCCAAACAATCTCCATTCCGCCGCCTTTCAGCTGGCGGCACAAATAGTAATGAAAGCCTTGGCTCCTTTTACTCTTTTACTTATACCATAAGCGAGAAGTTACACTTCAAAGCACGGGGAGAGAAGTTGTAAATACTCCTTCATTTTAGACAGCATAATAGCCAGTGTAAGTTCCTCCCTATATTGTCAAGTGATTTTCCTTAAAAAAACAAGGAATTTTAAGTTTCATATCTCAGATGAACGAGCCA
>CANQRR010000077.1 GCA_947626285.1 uncultured Lachnospiraceae bacterium | reverse complement strand
AGCTTGTCTTTGAAGCAACTCCAAAAATTCCGCCCATAGAAAGTCTCTCCTTTGTGGTGTTGGAATGTTGTGACATCCTTACTTTATCATGAACCCACCGAACAGGTAAAGTATTTTTTCCCTCCCGTTTTACAGTTTCTGCTGCGGTCCCAAAAAAGCCTCCAGTGCGTCTCCCGCCTCTTTCTTCGAAAAGCCGTAAAGCTTTACATATCCTTTTCTCCCATCCTTCGTCGCAAAGGTAAAAACGTCTTCGTTTCTCTCGCTTTCCACGATCATATAGCGGGATATGATGAGATCTCTTTCTCCTTTCCCTTCCATTAAAGCCCCGATTATGCCAAGCAGCTTAAGTGTCGAATTATTCTTCTTATAGAATACCAGACGCTCCCTGTAGATCTCGACGGCTCCTCGCGGCGTGCCTCCAAAGTATGCTTTGTCAAAACTCATTTTGCCGAATCTGTCTTCCGGCGCGATTTCATATAAACATTTTGAACCAATCAACTTAAAATCTCCTTTAAACAAAAACAGACCGCGCGCCATGTGGCGCGCGATCCTGCACAGCGTGCGCAAGAGGATTCGAACCCCCGACCTTTTGGTCCGTAGCCAAACGCTCTATCCAGTTGAGCTATGCGCACATCTTTTCAGCGGAATTCATTATATACCAGCCGTTTTGGTTTGTCAACCAGCTATTTTGCAATCCTGAAATTATCCCGAAAAGTCGTTACTGTTCAGACCAGGCCG
Organism: uncultured Lachnospiraceae bacterium; assembly: GCA_947626285.1. GTDB lineage: Bacteria > Bacillota > Clostridia > Lachnospirales > Lachnospiraceae > Choladousia. The sequence continues at coordinate 11,118 of CANQRR010000077.1, read as the reverse complement.
AAGCACTTGCTGCTGAGGCCGTAAGAAAGTGATTCAAGAGGCAGTTTGGGCTTCGCGAAGCGAATTAGCATGCCCAAACTGCTCGTTACTGATCACGGAGTGAACAGTAACGAAAAGTCCGCCTGCAAGGCCTCCTTCTGCCTTCGGGCCGCACCCTGGCGGGCGAAATTTGCCTGTCTGTTTACAATATCCCGCATCATTTATATAGGAAGATCGGGAAGCGCTCCGGCATATTTTCATAAATCTGCTGCGCCACACCGTACGGAAGGTTCACACAGCCGTGCGAGCCGTTCGTCTGGTAAATGCCTCCGCCAAACGAGCTTCTCCACGGAGCGTCATGAAGACCCTGTCCATTGTAAAACGGCATCCAGTACGTGACTTTCTCCTCCCAGGTATCACCCTTTAAGGTCTCCGGGCTCTTCTTGTAGGGGATGCAGAACACGCCGGTCGCTGTTTCGCGGTCATCCTTCGGCAGCCCGGAAACGATATCCGACTCGACGACCAGGTTCCCGTCCAGATAGAACCACAGGTGCTGCGTCGTCAGATTGACCTCCACATAATTGCCGCAGATGTCGTCCCGGCCATTGCGCTTGTAGCCCTTGACCGCATACACAGGCTCCCGCTCGACCTCCGTGTTGCTGTAGATGTCGTTGATCAGCTGCGCCGCCTCGCCGTCTTTGTCCATCTGATAGCCGTAATCGCCGGACTCATAAGAGATTGTGCGCCCGTCGTGTGTGACAAAATCGCGCTTATAGTACAACGTGTCATAGCGCGCCGCGAGATCATAAACATAATCGTAGACCGCCTCCTCGCGCAGCGCACCCTCGCCATTCTCGTCAATGTCAAGCCATTCCTGGATCACAGACCAGTCCACGACCTCTTTCTGCTCTCCGAACAGCAGGGAGATCTTCGCCTTGCAGTAGGAATTGTAAGTGTTCATCAGGGCGTTCATCTTCGCGTCGTCCTGCGTCACCGCCGGGACAAAATAGAAGGAATCCGGGATGTCGATGGACGCATCCGGCTGTGGCCGGTCGTTCGCGGTCAGCTTGTCCACAAAATCCTTTACCAGCACGCGCAGATCCGCGTCGTCCAGCTCATTTCCGTACACCTCCGGCTCGATAAAATACTCCGTGCCATTAAACTGCAGGGACGCATCCACACTGGAGATACGCGGCTTCGCGAGCTTCGCGGAAGTGATCGCGCCCTGGAAGACCGCTTCGTCGTAGTCGAATGGGATCTCTATCTCGAATTCGTTGCCGTCCATAAGGCTGAAGATCAGCCGGACATTCTGCTCGCGCATACAGCCCTGCAATCGGTCCAGAAGCTCCATCTGATCGATCGTATAGCCCATGTCGGCAAGCGTAAGCGTCAGCGCGCTCTCTCCGCCCTCCTTCAGCTCCACCTTCGGCGCGCTGTAATCGCGCTCCATCATCAGCAGGACTTCTTTGCAGGTCTTGCCCGCGACGTCATAACCGTTGATCTTCGTCTCCTCAAAAAAAAGACCGCTGTTCGCCTGCTCATACAGATAGTACCCGAGTATGCCAAGGCCCGCCACCAACAGGCAGACAATGATAATGACAGTGATCTTCAAGCCTTTTCTTTTCTTCTTCACTTTGGTCCCTTACCCTTCATCAATTATTTCGCAGAAGTTACTCCCCCAAGTTTCTTCTGTAAATAATATTGCACCTTTCGCGAAAAATAGTCAAGCTTTTAATATCAAATTATAGGGCGAATGCCCATGACCCCGGAAAAGGTTTTCTTTTCCGGGGCCATGTACGGCTCATCTAAATTTTTACTGGAAATCAATGATATCCGCCCAATGCAGCAGGAATTCGCGCTCTTCCGGAATGCCCTTCGTCAGCTGCGCGGCGGCCGCAATCGGCATCCATTTCTGCACATACTGTTTCGCGGTATCGCTCTTGCGGCAGAAAATGTCGAGATAGAGATCCGCCATCTTCTTGTCCTTCAGGGCGAACTCAAGGTAAGTGATCGCGGTGTCGCCGCTCGCGTTGCCCTGCGTCGCGTGCGCCCAGTCTACCACCCACATCTTCCCGTCTTCGGAGACGATCACGTTGCTCGGGTTGAAATCGCCGTGACAGAGCTTTGTGTGGTTCGGCATGGAGTCAAGCCTTGTGCAGAGCTCATAGCGCGCCGTCGCATCCAGCACGTCCTTCAGGCTGTTGATCTTGCGCGCGAACTTATCCTTTTGCAAGGTCAGACGCGGCGCTTTCTTCGCGTGCATGGCGAGCTGAACATCGACAAATTCCTCCATGTGCTTCTCCAGATTCGCCGGATCCTCCTGCATGATCTGCTCCATCGTCTTGCCCTCTACATACTCAACCGCGATTGCCCAGCCGCCGTCCATCTGCGTGACCTCAAGCACTTTTGGGATCTCGAAGCCGCTCTCCTCCACGCGCGCCTGGCAGAGCGCTTCATTGAATACATTCGCCTTGCCGTGCTCCGGCGTGAACACCTTCACGATGCGGTCGCCGTCGCGGTAAACCTTTTTGTAGGGACGTGTCACGATCAACTCTTTTTTACTCATGGGATTTCCCTCCTTCACTAATTTATTTTTATTTTCCGTAATATGCCTTCAAGTAGATTTCCTTCAGCTCAGACATCAGCGGATACCTCGGATTCGCGCCGGTACACTGATCGTTGAAGGCCTGCTCCGTCATCTCGTCGAGCGTCTCGAGGAAGTAATCTTCCTTTACGCCGTAGTCCTTGATGGTCGGCTTGATCTCAATCGTGCGCATAAGCTCCTCAAGCTTGTCAAGCAATTTCTCGAAGACCTCCTGGTCGTCCTTGCCGCTCAGACCCACATAGCGGCCGATCTCCGCATAGCGCGCCAGCGCGTGCGGATACTGGTACTGCGAGAACGTGCCCATCTTCGTCGGCGCCTCCGCGCTGTTGTAGCGCATCACGTCGAGCAGTACGAGCGCGTTTGCGATTCCGTGCGGAAGATGATGAAATGCGCCCAGCTTGTGCGCCAGGGAGTGGTTCACACCCAGGAACGCGTTCGCGAACGCCATACCTGCCAGGCAGGACGCGTTTGCCATGTGGTCTCTCGCCTCGACGTCGCTGCCGTCCTTGTACGCGCGCGGCAGATAGTCGAAGACAAGCTTGATCGCCTTGAGCGCCAGGCCGTCCGTGAAATCGGAGGCCATGATGGAGACATACGCCTCGATCGCGTGCGTCATCACGTCGATGCCGGACGCGCAGGTGAGTCCCTTCGGCGCGCTCATCATGTTGTCCGTGTCCACGATCGCCATATCCGGCAGAAGCTCATAGTCCGCCAGCGGCCACTTGATGCCGGTCTCGCGGTCCGTGATGATCGCGAACGGCGTCACCTCGGAACCGGTGCCCGAAGAAGTCGGGATCGCCACGAAATACGCTTTCTTGCCCATCTTCGGGAAGGTGTAGATCCTCTTGCGGATATCCATGAAATCCATCGCCATGTCGCTGAAGTCCGCATCCGGGTTCTCGTAGAGCAGCCACATGATCTTGCCCGCGTCCATCGCGGAGCCGCCGCCCAGAGCGACGATGCAGTCCGGCTCGAACGCGCGCATCGCCTCTGCGCCTGCCTGCGCGGAAGCGAGGGACGGATCCGGCTCTACGTCCGAGAAGCAGGTGTGGACGATACCCATCTGATCCAGCTTCTCCTCGATTTTTCTTGTATATCCGTTTTTATAAAGGAAGGAATCTGTGACGATAAAACAGCGCTTCTTGCCCATGATCGTTCCGAGCTCATCCAGCGCGACCGGCGTGCAGCCTTTCTTAAAATAAACCTTTTCCGGCACTCTCATCCAGAGCATATTCTCTCTCCTTTCGGCAACCGTCTTGATGTTGATCAGATGCTTGACGCCCACGTTCTCAGAGACGGAGTTGCCGCCCCAGGAACCGCAGCCGAGCGTCAGGGACGGCGCAAGCTTGAAATTGTACAGGTCGCCGATACCGCCGTGCGAAGACGGCGTGTTGATCACGATACGACAGGTCTTCATCGCCGCCGCGTGCTTCGCCATCTTCTCTTTCTCATTGGTATCGATATACAGGGACGAGGTGTGGCCGTAGCCGCCGTCCGCCACCAGGTGTTCCGCCTTCTCAAGCGCTTCATCGAAGGTCTTCGCACGGTACATTGCGAGCACCGGAGAGAGCTTCTCATGCGCGAACTCCTCGCTGATGTCCACGGACTCAACCTCGCCGATCAGAATCTTCGTATTCTCCGGCACCTTGACCCCGGCCATCTCCGCGATCGTGGCCGCCTTCTGTCCGACGATCTTCGCGTTCAGCGCGCCGTTGATGATGATTGTCTTGCGCACCTTGTCGAGTTCGTTCTTCTTGAGGAAGTAGCAGCCGCGGTACTGGAATTCCTTTTTCACCTTGTCGTAGATCTTGTCGAGCACCGTCACGGACTGCTCCGAAGCGCAGATCATGCCGTTGTCGAAGGTCTTGGAATGGATGATCGAGGAGACCGCCATGCGGACGTCCGCAGTATCGTCTATGATCACAGGAGTGTTGCCCGCGCCCACGCCAAGCGCCGGTTTGCCGGAAGAATACGCCGCTTTCACCATGCCGGGGCCGCCCGTCGCGAGGATCAGATCCGCCTCGCTCATAGCGAGGTTCGTCAGCTCCAGGCTCGGCACATCGATCCAACCGATGATGCCCTCCGGAGCGCCAGCCTGCACCGCAGCGTCCAGCACCACCTTCGCCGCCTCGATCGTCGACTTCTTCGCGCGCGGATGCGGGCTGATGATGATCGCGTTTCTCGTCTTCAGCGCGAGCAGCGTCTTGAAGATGGCCGTGGACGTCGGGTTCGTGGTCGGGATCACCGCCGCGATCACGCCAATCGGTTCCGCGATCTTCTTGATCCCGTACACCGGGTCTTCCTCGATCACGCCGCAGGTTTTCGTGTTCTTGTAGGCGTTGTAGATGTACTCCGCCGCGTAGTGGTTCTTGATCACCTTGTCCTCCACCACGCCCATACCGGTCTCCTCCACGGCAAGCTTCGCCAGCGGAATGCGCATCTTGTCAGCCGCAGTCGCCGCCGCCTTGAAGATCCGGTCCACCTGCTCCTGCGTGTAGCCGGCGAACTTTTCCTGTGCCGCGCGCAGCTTCTTCAGGGCATTCTCCAAATCCTCAGCCGTCTCAATCGTTTTATTGACTGTTTTCTTCTGATCTGCCATCGTAAGTCCTCCTGTCTGGTTTATTGTTATTTTTTTAACTATCTACAAGATAACACCTTGATATTTTTTTGTCAATGTGAATTTGAGCCAAAAAAATATCTGAAAAGCATCTGTTTATCGACACATTTCAGATATTGCCCATATTTCCGTCCCGCATTCAAAACATCACCGTAACTTCTGTCCCTTTTCCGGCCTCGCTCTCCACTTCAGCTATTTTACATGATATTTTGCCAGATTCCCCGCTTCATATGCATTGACAATCGCAGGTTTTGAAAGGCGCATTCCTTTTCGCAAAGCCCATCTTTCCGCCTGAATCTGAAATGACGTCGTATAAAACCCCATTCCGAAATCCATATGAGATTTGGAGTGTCTGATATCCGGCTTTCGGATTTCCAATGTCGTTCCATGGTAAACAATCATACGTGAACCCCTTTTTCTTTTACAAAACCGGTAATATCCTCAACCAGATACTGTTTTCCCTGTGTGTGAAGCACGTCATAAAATGGCACAATATAATCGTCAAGAACGCCAGAGTCGTTCAGTACCTGATATACATATCTGTATGATCTGCCCCAGGCATCCGCCAATGCATGAATCAGAAAAACCGTGAACTCCAATATCTGCTTGTCCATAATTACCTCAAATACATATCAAAATACTTATCTTAACATAAAATCTTTTACAGTGTCTTATTATACAGGATATTCTCAAAGAGCACAATCTTAATTTATTTCTCAACCGTCAGGCGCTACACTGATTTGAGATCTTCATGGCACATCTCCCCGTTAAATAGGAATCGTTTTTCAATGACATATACTGTCATTCTCCCATGTTACACTAAGCGCAGTTCAGAAGACAAAAACGCGACGTACAATACGAAAAACCAGAAGCACACGACATTTCCGAAAAGGAGAAAATCATGGCACATTACAGAGAAACCCCTTGCAAATATTATCTGGCGTTCGGAAAATGCCAGAAAGGTCGGGATGCCTGCCACACAGGCTACTGCCAACATTGTGGCAAGTATGAACCCCGTGCCCGGATCAAACATACGAACAAGAAAAAACAATCGCTGGAAAAGATCAGAAAGAAGGAATTTGTATTATGAACCTGCCAATCACGGTCACACAAAATGACCTGCTTGAAATACTTTTACATGTCGCGCCGGTACGGCCCGTCTTCATCTGGGGCGCGCCGGGCATCGGCAAGTCCGCCCTCGTGGAACAGTTTGCCCGAGAACTCGGGCTCCCCTGTGTCTCCCTTCTCGGGAGCCAACTCGCCCCGGAGGATATCATCGGCATCCCACGCATCAATGGCGATACCTCGGAATTTCTTCCGCCTAAGATGATCGCGCGGAAGGAACCCTATGTGCTCTTTCTCGACGAGCTCAACGCCTGCTCGCAGGAGGTGCAAAAGGCATTTTACAGCCTGATCCACGAGCGGCGGGTTGGCGATTACCACCTGCCTGAAGGCAGCCTCGTCGTCGGAGCGGGCAACCGTATGCAGGACAGCGCCATCGTCAAGACCATGTCCTCCGCCATCCTCAACCGCATGTTTCACGTGCAGATGAAAGCGGACGCAAGGCAGTGGATCAAATGGGCGCAGAGCGCGGGACTGCATTCGTGGGTGATCGATTACATCATCCAGCGGCCAGACCATCTCTTCTCTGAACCGCCCAAGACGGAGGAGCCTTTCTCCACGCCGCGCTCCTGGCACATGCTGAGCGACGCGCTCACCGAGTACGGAGCCGGACATCGGGAACTGTCCTCCGATACTTTAAAAATGCTTGCATACGCCTGTCTGACTCCCGCCCACGCAGGAATGTTCCTGGCGTACACAAAAAGCCTCAAAAACGATCACTTGCTGGAAGACATCATCGCCCAGAAGGCAAAATGGCCCTCGAAGCCAGAGGACCGCGACGTCCTGTATTTTCTTGCCCAGTCCTTCCGCGCAAAGCTGATCGCGGAACTTCCGAAAAGCAAGCAGGACATTTCCGGCAACATGCTCTCCTTCGTGTATCGCGCGAAGGGTATGATCCGGGAGCTCTCCGTGATCAACTTCGAGATTGCGCAGATGACCGTCGCCTCCGACGACGAACACTCCCTGCCGGACTGGTTTCTGGTGGAAGTGATCCGGGATCTGCCAAGACTCGTAAACAGAAACGGCGGGCAGTAAGTCGATGAACGGCTTCGCGCAGACCGTGCGAGCGCCCAAAGTAGAGAGGAAATGAATCATGCCGTATTTGCACACAAAATACTATTACTCAAAAGACGATATGCCGCAGGGCCTGCGCAATCTCACGGAAGGATACCAAATTCTTCAGGGTCATCCCCTGTTTGGGCAGCTCCGCGGGGAAATCTACGCCAAAAACTCGCATCTGAGCAAAAAAGGGGCTAAGGCCTGTGTCACGAGATCCGGCAACGTCTTCGCCAACCCCGGTGCTCTTCTGAACGCAGACGAGTGGGCGTACGTCCTCGCGCACTGCCTGCTCCACCACGCGTTCGGGCATTTTGACCGGGACCGCATCCCACAGTCCGCGGAGTATCAGCCCGCTGTCTGGAACAAGGCCTGCGACATCTATGTCACGCGTTTTCTGGCGGATATCGGCTTCGGCACGCCGATCTTTGCTGACCCGGCAGACGAATACCCGATCCGTCTGAATTCTGAGGAGAAGATATACGAGTACCTGCTCAGGTCTGAGAGCATTGCCTCTCGTCCATACCACGAATGCAACACGGATCAGAAAGACATAGCCGCTCCGGATCCATCGCTCCATTTACGACAGACTTACGGCTGCAACGCAGATCACCCCGATATGATCGGCGTCGAACACCCGATCGTCTACAAGGCGAACGAGAGCAATCCCTACGCAGAACAGTTTACCCACGCCATCTTTCGTTCCGTAAAGACTACCATCAGCGACGCAGGCTCCCACGGATGGGATGAAAAGCAGGACACGCCGGTCCGCCGGGCAGCCGGATGGTTCCTGGCGAACTACCCTCTCCTGGGCGGACTTGCCGCTTCGTTTAAGATCATCGAAGATATAGAGACCTGCCATCGCTGCCAGATCCATATCGCGGCAGTGGACGCGGCGCGCGGCGAGATCTACGCCAACCCATCCTGCGGTCTGAACGAACAAGAATGGCGATTCGTGCTCGCGCATGAGTATCTGCACGCCGGACTGCAACACCACAAGCGCTGTCAGGGCCGCGATCCATACCTCTGGAACATCGCGTGCGACTATGTGATCAACGACTGGCTCTTGGAAATGCAGATTGGCGAGCTTCCACAGGAAGGAGTGCTCTACGACGAGACGCTGCACGGCCTGTCGGCAGAGTCCGTCTACGACATAATTGTGAAAGAGATGCGGAAATTTCGGAAGCTGGAGACCTTTCGCTGCTACGGTCTGGGCGATCTCTTCGGCGACAACGGCCCGCATTTTGAAGGAATGGATCGCGGGATCTCCCTGGATGAGTTCTTCCGGAATTCCCTCCGGGAAGGCCTGGACTACCAGGTGACACGAGGCCGCGGCTATCTGCCCGCCGCGCTCATCGAGGAGATCCGCGCACTGTCCATGCCGCCGATTCCGTGGGAAGTACAGCTCGCCGAATGGTTTGACGAACAGTTTCCTCCGCTCGAGAAGCACCGCAGCTACGCACACCCCAGCAGACGTCAGGGCGCTACGCCGGACATCCCTCGCCCCCGTTACACATTGCAGGAATCCGAATTGAAAAGCCGCACTTTCGGTGTCGTACTCGACACTTCCGGCTCCATGTCCAGCCGGGAGATCGGACTCGCGCTTGGCGCGATCGCCAGCTACGCCGTCTCAAAGGATGTTCCCGCCGTCCGCGTCGTCTTCTGCGATGCGCAGGCCTACGACGCCGGTTATCTGTCCCCGGAGGAGATCGCCGGACGCGTCAAGGTCAAGGGCCGCGGCGGCACCATCCTCCAGCCCGCGGTCACGCTGCTCGAGAAAGCCAATGACTTCCCCAAGGACGGCCCAATCCTTCTTATCACAGACGGAGAGATCGAGGAACGGCTGTACGTACACCGGGAGCATGCATACCTGCTGCCGAAGGGAAAGCGATTGCCGTTTCAGCCTCGGGGAAAGGTGTTTTCGTTTTGATATGTTTTTACTGTCGTTTACTGTTTTTACTTTCTTTTACTGTCGTTTACTGTTTTGCTTATTTCTCAAATTACGAGGGGATTTTACCATGAAAACGATTCAGGGAGCATATACTTCCGCTCAAATATTTACAACAGACAATAAAAACACCGCCGTCGAGCCGTACGCTCTGGCACAGATTCAGATGATCTGCAACCAGAAAGCCTCTGCAGGCTGCCGCGTCCGCGTGATGCCGGACGTCCACCCCGGCAAGATCGGTCCGGTCGGACTTACAATGACGGTTGGTGAAAAGATCATGCCGGGTCTCATCGGTCCGGACATCGGCTGCGGTATCAGTCTCGCCCGGATCAAAGCTCCCCGGATCGACTGCCAGAAGCTGGACTCCGTGATCCGGGAGTACATCCCAGTCGGCTTCATGCTCCGCAGCAAAGCGCATTCACGCGCGACGGAATTCGATTTCTCCGCGCTCAGATGCAGTGCACACATCCGCACTGACAAACCTATGCTCAGTCTCGGTACACTCGGCGGCGGAAACCATTTTCTGGAAGCAGACCGCGATATGGAAGGAAACCTCTATCTCGCCGTTCATTCGGGCAGCCGCAGTCTCGGAAAAGAGATCCTCAGTTACTATCTCAATGAAGGGCAAAAACGACTGAAGGAGCAATCAGCCGAAGCGCTCGATTCCGCCTGGTGCAGAATAAGGGAAAACGAAACCGGGAGAATTGATTCGAAGAAAGCTGCAACAACAGAAGCTGCGGCAAAAGAATCCTCAGCAAAAACTCCATATGAACTGACCTGGCTGGAGGGCGACCTACGGGACGATTACCTGCACGATCTTCAGATTGTGCAGCAGTTCGCCTCCCTCAACCGCCGTATCATCTTAGATGAAATCATGAAAAGAATGAAATGGAAGCAGCTGGACTTTCGGGAATGTATCCACAATTACGTCGACGATTCAGCAGAAACAGTCCGCGCCTTTCATGCCCCGGTACTGCGCAAAGGCGCCATCTCCGCCAAAGCAGGCGAGCAGGTGCTCATCCCGGTCAATATGCGGGACGGCATCCTGCTCGGAACCGGTCTCGGCAACCCTGACTGGAACTGCTCGGCACCTCACGGCTCCGGACGGATCCTGAACCGCACGGAGACCTGCGCGCGCTTCACCCTCTCCGCTTTCAAGACTGAGATGAAAGGAATCTACTCAAGTTGCATCCGGAAAGATACACTCGACGAAGCACCGTTCGCATACCGCCCGTTGGGCGAGATCGCCGAGGCCATCACAGACACTGTGAAAGTTGATTGCATTATCCGGCCCGTGTACAGTTTTAAGGCGGGAGGAGATGGATAATAAGTTTTGTTCTAAAGTCCGGTTGACACAAGGAAAATCCGCTTTCCTGGCTCATACAATAATCTGGCAATTAATTTTTCGGGACTTGATGATTGATTTTCTTTCTTTTGCATCTCTGTGCCGGAGATTGCTTCCGGCACCAACTTTGTTTTCGACCCTTGTTTTCAATATATCAATATTACATGTCTTGAAAACCTTTAAAAAATATACTTATTCTTTCCCTTTTTGACTCTAATAGAATACTTTTCCATGATACTTCTTTTTACTGGAACCGCATATCTTTCGCATAGCCCTTTAACCATACTAATATATATATCTTTTGCATCTGCATTTCTTTTTTCATAAATCATTTTACAACTTGGCAAAATATATTCCTGCCATAGCTCGTTGTATATGGCAAATGGATTCCATTCCTCATCAATATGCTTTACGATGATTGGTCCAATCCTATAGTATTCTTTAAC
>CANQRR010000076.1 GCA_947626285.1 uncultured Lachnospiraceae bacterium | reverse complement strand
CGTTTTCCATTTTTAGGCATAAAAAGGGAGCCATTGCTCCATAGATGAATTACTCATCTATTTTGCAACAGCCCCTTGCGTCAGGAAATATTCTGCACATTCGCATTGTTGCATCTCTTTCTGTATCGTGTCAGGATAACATCCAGCAGTGCCTTTTACGGATACGCCGGCTAAATACGGACGCTCAGGCGAGCCCGCGCTTTTTGTAGATGCTCCGCTCCAGGCTGCGGAAGAAAATCTGGTCGATCAGGATGCCCACGAGGACGATGATGATCATTACCAGCATGACCTGGTTGATGTCGGCGAGGTTGCGGCCGGTGATCAGCGTCTGGCCGAGGCCGATACAGGTCGTCATGACTTCACCGGACATCAGAGCTCTCCACGCGAAGGACCAGCCCTGCTTCAAGCCGGAGATCAGCTCCGGGAGGCAGGCGTGCAGGATGACTTTGCGATAGATCTGCTTCTGGCTGGCGCCCATCGTCAGCGCGGCTTTTTTGTAGATTGGAGGCACGTTGTGGATCGCGTTGTCGGTCGCGATGGCGATGGAAAACGCGGAGCCCATGACAACGACGAAGACAATCGCCTGCTCAGACAGCCCGAACCAGAGAATCGAGAACGGCACCCAGCAGACGCTTGGGAGGGTCTGCACACCCATCACGAACGGCCGCATATTCTGGTGCAGGAAGCGGAAATGTTCCATCAGGAAACCGAGAAGCAAGCCTGCCGTGACGGAGATCAGGAAGCCGATCATCCCGCGCAGAAGGCTGCTGCCGATGGCGGCAAAGAGGGAGCCGTTTTCGACGAGCCGCACAAGGCTTTTCCAGACGCCCGCCGGAGACGGCATTGCGTAGGGTTTCCAGAACTCAAGCACATCGACTCCGACAAAGTACAGGAGCTGCCAGAGGGCGACGATACCCAGCAGAAACAGGATCTGCTGCAGCACTTTCATGAGTTTTGAATTTTTTTTCGATGCATGTTCAACCATAGTTTCATACCTTTCTGAAATCTGTTCTTACAGCTCTTTCTGCACCTCGTTCAGGATCCGTTTCCGGTAGGCCACGAAGGCGTCGTCGTAGACGTGGCGCGGGCGCTCCAGTTCGATCGGCACGATATCCTGCACGCTGTCCGGGCCGTTGGACAGCACGATCACCCGGTCCGCCAGGTAGACTGCCTCTTCCACGCTGTGCGTGATGAAAAAGATGGTTCGCCGGGTCTTCATCCAGATCTCCTGAAGCTCCGCGCGAAGGCGGTTGGAGGTCTGTTTGTCCAGCGCCGAGAACGGTTCATCCATCAGCAGGATCTTGGAGTCCAGCGTCAGCGCCCGCGCGAGCGCGACCCTCTGGCGCATTCCGCCGGAGAGCTGATGGACGGCATAGTCCCGGTAATCCTCAAGCTGCATGAGCCGGAGATAGTTCATTGCCTTCTCTTCCTGCTCCTGTTTGGGGACTTCGGCGATCTCCATGCCGAACTTTACGTTCTGGATCACGTTCAGCCAGGGGAAAAGCGCGTGTTCCTGAAACATCACGACCCGGTCCGCCCCGGGTCCGGTGATCGGAGCGCCGTCCAGCAGGATCTCTCCCGCCGATGGTTTTTCCAGCCCGGCAATGAGGTTCAGAAGCGTGCTCTTGCCGCAGCCGCTCTTGCCGACGACGCAGACAAACTCACCGTCCGCGATCTCAAGGCTGACGTTCCGGACAGCATCCTGCCCGGAATCGTGAAAAGTTTTGGTTACCTGTTTCAATACGAGTGACATATCAGTCTCCGTTTCTCTGCCAAGGCGGCAGTTCAGCTTATGAAGCCCAAATGATTTCTGACTGCCGGCGGTGTACCGGCAAAGACATTATGTAAAGAAGTACGTCCGCATTACCGCTCCGTGAACAGGTTTTCGAAGCTTTCCAATATAAAGCCCTGCTCCAGAGAGATATCGGCGAAATCCTGCATGGCCTCTTCACTGACCTCATCGGAGAAAATGATACGTCCGAAAGCGTCTGTGAGGATCGACGGTTCCAGAGATTTTCCGGTCGCCTCATTCAGCTCTTCGTTCACGACGGTCGCCGCCTCATCCGTATTTTCAAGCAGCAGCGAAGTTGTCTCCGTGTGCTTCTCATAGAAGGTATCGACGATGTCGGGGTGCTCCTCAAGGAATTCATTGCGCACGACAACGACCGTCACCGGGTAATCCCCGTCCATGTAGACTTCATCGTAATCCAGGACGATCTCAGCTCCGCCGTTCAGCAGAGTAGCGCCCCACGGCTCCGGGACGAGCGCCGCGTCAATGTTGCCCTGATCCATCATATTCAGAACGTCCGCGTTCTCAACGGCGGCCACCGTGACGGTTCCGCCCTGGTCCACAGGGGCGAGGCCGTTGTCGGACAGGAGCTTGAGCAGGCACAGATGCTGTGTGTTCCCAAGCTGCGGGATCGCGACAGTCTTCCCGTCGAGGTCCGCGACCGATTCGATTTCGGCGTCCGGAGATTTCACGAGGATCGCGCCTGCCTGCGCCGCGCCGCACAGGACGGTGACGTCCCCGGCAGAGCGCACGTTTGCGGTGATGGCCGGTACCGGCCCGATGTATCCGATGTCAATGTCCTCCGCGAAGAGCGCTTCCACCTCCGCGGGTCCGGCGTTGAAGGCGGTCCAGTTGATCGTCACATCGTCCGGAAGCGCTTCCTCAAGCGAGCCCGTCGCTTTCATGTAGAGCGCCTGCGCATGTGTCACGTTGTTGAAATAGCCGATGTTTACTTCGGTATCTTTGGCGGCTGCCGGCGCTGACGCAAGGCCAAGCGCGAGAGCCGTCAGAGCGATCGTCACAGAAAATTTACCCTTTTTCATCATCATAATCTCCTCTTTCTGATCTTTCATATTTCCGGCGAGATGCCCCGCCGCACGGTCACTTTCTATCTTATTCCCGAAAATTCGAAGAAACAACAGAAAAACAGAAAACGTTTACAGATTAAAAAGGCTTGAAAATATGAGAAAAAATGATAAAATGTGAAATGAATACTGGAAAGACGCAAGAATAATGAAAACGTTTTCAAAAGAAAACGAAAAATCGAGAAGGGAAGATCTGGAAACGGGAAAGGAGAAAACATGTCGCTGAAAGAGATTGCAAAGATGAGCGGGGCGTCGGTCGCCACGGTATCCCGCGTCCTGAACCAGACTGGCTACACCTGTCGGGACAGGGAGCTGCAGAACCGCATCTGGGAGGCCGCCGCGAAGCTGGAGTATGTCCCCAATCACGCGGCGCAGCAGCTGAAGAGCGGCCATTCGGCCCAGGAAAGTTCCGGCTGTGTGGACGTGTTTCTCACGCGCTTTCAGACGCTGGATGAAGATATTTTCTTCCGGGAGCTGTATGAGATTCTGCGGGAAATCCTGCTGCAGCGCCAATGCGTTCTGAACCGCCTGCTGACGCTGCCGGACATGATCGACCGCGCGAAAAACATATCCCGCACGCACCCCTCTGAGAAGACGCCGGACGGGCTGATCATGCTGGGGAAATGTCCGCCGGAGCTGCTTCCTTTTTTAAAGAAACAGTATCAGAACCTGGTGGGGATCGATCGCAATCCGACCAGCTTTGACTACGACGAGGTCTTCTGCGACGGTTCCCTTGCCGCGGAGATGGCGATGGATTACCTGATCTCCCTGGGGCACAGGCACATCGCGTACATCGGGGACTGTTCGTACGAGGCGCGCTACATCGGCTATCACCAGTCGCTGATGGCGCACAAGCTGCCGCTGGATTATTCCAACGTCTACCCCACGAGCCAGACCAGGGAGGAAGGGCGGCAGATGATGAATGTGATCCTGGATAAAAAAGACCGGCCGACGGCTGTGTTCTGCGCGAATGACAGCACGGCGCTTGGGGTGTTTGACGCGCTGAAGGCGCGCAGGACGAGAGGATATGTCCCGTCCATCATTTCCATCGACAACATCCGGGAGGCGGAGACAACGTCGCCCATGCTGACGACGATCAACATTCCGAAGCGCGAGATGGCGCACCATGCGGTTTCCCTGTTATTGGACCGCATCTCCGGAGGACACCGGGAGAACGCGCGGATCGAGATGCAGGGGCGGCTGGTGGTGCGCGAGAGCTGCAGCTACTGCGTATGAAAAATTCTGAAATCTTTCTGAATCAAGTTGACATTTTATGGCGATTCTTTTAAGATAAAAACATTAAGGAAAAAGGGGGCGTCTCTATGGTAAAAAAGCCAACGATTGAGGTGCGCGAAAACATGCGCGGCGGCAACGGCGAGGTGATCTTCGAACACATCGTGTCGAAGGAAGAGCTGGACGGACACGGCAGACTCTACGCGCGCATTCGGTTGAAACCGGGGTGCAGCATCGGGTTCCATGAGCACATCGGGGAGACAGAGCCATATTTTATTCTGGAGGGCCATGGGATCTTTGTCGACAATGACGGCTCCAGGACTGTGGTGAATCCGGGCGATGTGTGTTGCATCGAGCCGGGGCAGGGGCACGCGATCGAGAACGATTCCGGGGACGACCTTGTGTTTATGGCGTTGATCTACAATGCATGACGTCTCTTGAGGGCGGAGAAACGGCTTTGTTGTTTTGCGATGTATCGAATAAGTTCCGACGATACAGGAAAAAATGATAGGAAGAACAGGAACGGAGGAAACGAATATGGATTTCAATGATCTCACACAAAAATTTACGGAAAAAGTAAAGAAGCTGGGTAAGGACACGGCGGACGAGGTTCAGAAGCTCAATAAGATCCGACAGCTCAACGGCAAGGTGAACGACGCGAAGAAGCAGATCGAGAACGTCTACTCCGAGATCGGGAAAAAGTTCTATGAATTGCACAAGGACTATATCCCGGAGGGCTTTGAGGAGCTGATTAAGACGATCAATGAGAAAGCGGCTGAGATTGAGGAACTCAAGGGACAGCTGCGTGATGTGAAGGGAGTCGTTCTGTGCACAAGCTGCAACATGGAAGTGTCCGGGGACGAACGTTTCTGCCCGAACTGCGGCAGCAAGATGCCGGAGCCGGTGGAGGTCGCCGATGAGGGGGACGAGGCATCGGTCGTCGTGGATGCGGAGGAAGTGAAAGAAGCGGCGGCAGACGTCGCGGAAGAGGTAAAAGAGCAGGCAGTGGACGCCGTGGAGAACGCAAAGGACGTGGCGGCGGAAGCCATGGAGGATACGAAGGACGCAGTGAAAGACGTGGCCGGAGATGTGAAAGACGCGGCGGCGGACGCCGTAGATGGACTGAAAGAGAAAGTGGAAAAGGCCGCGGAAGACATCGCTGAGGGAGCGAAGAAAGTCGCGGGGAACGCGGCGGACGAGATCAAAGACGCGGCGGAAGATCTGAAGGAAGAGGCAGAGAAACTGTTCTGATTCAGAAGGGGGATCAAAGCGGGACATTTCACAGAGGGGGAGATAAGGGATGTATTTCTATTTGCCGACGAAAATTTACAGCGAGCGGGACTGTGTGAAGAAGCACGGCGCCGAGTGGGCGTCGCTTGGGCGTAAGGCGTTGATCGTGACCGGCAGAAGTTCGGCCGGGAACGGTTCGCTTGCCGACGTCACGGACGTTCTGAAAGAACAAGGCGTGGCGTATGCCGTCTTTGACGCGGTGAAAGAGAATCCGTCGATTGAGCTGGTCATGCAGATCCGGGATATTGGCGTGAAAGAGCAGGCCGATTTTGTGATCGGGATTGGGGGAGGTTCCCCGATGGACGCCGCGAAGGCGGTCGCGCTGATGATCGCGCAGAAGGATAAGGGAGCCGATTTCCTCTATCAGAAAGAGGCGGCTGAGGCGCTTCCGGTCGTCGAGGTGCCGACGACCTGCGGCACCGGTTCCGAGGCGACGCCGTACGCGATCTTGACGATCCACGAACAGCGGATCAAGGCGAGCCTGCCGCATCGGGTCTATCCGGTGTATGCGCTGGTGGACGGAAAATATCTGATGGATCTGCCGAAGCAGATTCTGGTGAATACGGCGGTCGACGCGCTGGGGCATTTCATTGAGAGCTATGTCAACGCGCAGGCTACAGAGTTCAGCCATATGCTCTGCGAGTACGGCATGGGAATCTGGAGCAGTGCCAAAAACGTTCTGATCGGAGCCAGCCTTACGCCGGAGGAATGCGATACGCTGCTGTTTGCATCCACGCTGGCCGGTATGGCGATCTCCCACACAGGGACGTCTCTGCCGCATGGGCTTAGCTATTACTTTACTTATGAGAAAGGCATACCGCACGGGAAGGCGGTCGGATATTTTCTGCCGGGCTATCTCTCGATGGCGGGGCCGCTGGTGCGCAAGAAGGTACTGGGGCTGATCGGATTTCCGGATATGCAGTATTTTTCCGCGTTTTTGCATAATCTGATCGGGCCGATGGAAGCCGACGACGAGCTGGTGACAAAGGCAGTGAGGGGCATCATGGCCAACGAATCCAAGCTGCGCAACGTGCCGTACGAGGTGACGGAGGCGATGCTCTACCAGATCTGTAATATGGCATACTGATAAAGCACGGAGCGCTCCGCGGGCTTTATATATAGCAGAAGTGAGGGAAAGGAACCTTTGCAATGCAAAACTCAGGCAAGAAGATTGACAGGCTGGTGGGGGAGATTTTGGCGAGCTACCGGGAATTCCCGCAGACCTGCAGCATCGATATGGAACATCGGCTGAACAATGAGATCATCATCGATCTTTTGGAAAAAATCCGCTGTATCGTGTTCCCCGGGTACTTTGAGGTAAAGAATCTCAATCAGGACACCATCGAGTACCATGTGGGCGAGCTTTTGGAGGATATCCAGTACCGGCTGACGAAGCAGATCGCCAAGGCGCTGTACCACAAGGCGGAGCTCCCGGCGAGCGAGCAGGAGGCGCGCGCGGAGGCGGAGGAGATCGTCGCAGCGTTCATCGAGCGCTTTCCGGCGCTTCGGGCGGTCCTTGCCACGGACGTGCAGGCGGCCTACGACGGCGACCCGGCGGCGTTCAACACAGATGAGGTCATTTTTTCCTATCCGGGCGTTTTCGCGATCACGGTGTACCGGATCGCGCATGAGTTACATATTCTGGGAGTTCCGATGCTTCCGCGCATTATGACGGAGCATGCGCACAGCCTGACCGGGATCGACATTCATCCGGGGGCGTTGATCGGGAGCTACTTTTTCATCGACCACGGCACGGGCGTCGTCATCGGCGAGACGACGGAGATCGGCAAAGGCGTAAAGATCTATCAGGGCGTGACGCTTGGCGCGCTCTCCACGCGGGGCGGACAGAACCTGCGCGGTTCTAAGCGCCATCCGACGCTGGAGGACAATGTGACGGTGTATTCGGGAGCGTCGATCCTTGGCGGCGCGACGATTATTGGCGAGAGCGCGACGATCGGATCGAACGCGTTTATCACATCCTCTGTTCCGGGCGGGACGAGGGTGAGCATCAAGAATCCGGAGCTTCAGATCAAGGGCCGCGTGCGCATGACCGAGCTTGGACAGGAAGGATTCTGGCAAGGCTGAGCGGCGACAGATATGGCGGGTCGAATGAAAGCGGCAGAAAATGGCAGTATAGCGGACCGCGAAGGAGCGGGTGGTTATACTGCCGTTGTGTTACATAGAAAAAATCAGGAAAAAGCAAAGAAGGAGGAAAACAGGATGTCGGAGGAAAAACGGAAAAAAGACGGGATGATTTCGGAAGAACAGACCGGAGACGGAAAGCTTTCGCAGGACAAAGGCGTGAAGGTGCCGGAAGAGACAAAACCGGGCGTCAGTGAGACCTGGGCGGAGGAGACGATCGCGGACCTGGACGAATTCATTGAATCTCAGGGTATTTACATCAGACAGTGAACTGTGTCGGCGTTTCAAAAGTGAGGGAAAAGGGCCACCACAGGCCGAAGGGCTTTGGCGGGGGAATGAATGGAGCATATTTATGAAGAGGATCATACTGGCATCGGCTTCGCCGAGAAGAAGGGAACTGCTGCAGCAGATCGGATTGGAGTTTGAGGTGATACCGAGCAAAGCGGAGGAGAAAATCACGAAAGCCCTTCCGAACGAGGTCGTGGAGGAGCTTGCCCTGCAGAAAGCGCAGGACGTGGCGACGGCTGTGGAAGAAGGCGTCGTGATCGGCGCGGACACGATCGTCTGGCACGACGGCCATATCATGGGAAAGCCGAAAGACCGGGAACACGCGCGCAGGATGCTGCGTAAGATTCAGGACAGCACGCACTCTGTCTTTACCGGTGTGGCTGTGCTTGTGAAAGGTCAGGCAGATGACATGGCTCTGAAGCGCCATGTGTTTTCCCGTGAGACAAAAGTGCATGTGTACCCGATGACAGACGAGGAGACGGAGAGATATCTGGACACCGGGGAACCGATGGACAAGGCGGGAGCCTATGGAATCCAGGGCGCGTTTGCCGCTTGGGTGAAGTCGATCGAGGGCGATTACAACAACGTAGTCGGACTGCCGGTATCGGCTCTGTATCAGGTTTTGAGACGCTACATATGATGATTTGAAACTCTGGCATCCATCGGGGTTTCATCTCCGAGCAGAGAGATCATGAAACTGTATTATCATAATTCTGGCATTCACTGGGATTTTATCTCTGATCAGAGGTTTATCACAAAACAACCCGCATGGATTGAGGATGCCATGCGGGCGTTTGTTATACTCCGTCAGTTTTCGGTTTCTTTCAGCTGATAGATCCGGTATTCCCCGATCATCCCGATCTCCACATAGCCGAAGCGTTCGATCTTCTGCGTCTTGTCATCCGGAACGGAGATCACCAGAAAATCACACTTTCCTTTTTTGGCGAATCGCGCGATCCTGCGGTATCTGCGCGGTTCTTCTTTTTTCATCAGATGATAGACATGGCGGCAGGAATTGTTGACGACGCCCCTGCCCCAGCGTCCGTACCCCTGCTGCACAGATGGATCGTACACCCTTAAGTAGGAGGCGAGGTATTCGTCCCCGATCACGCGGTAATCCTCAAGTCCGTCCTCGTCTGCCCTTGCGTTGATCAGATCACAGATCTGTGCAATGTCATCCGGCACCTTCTGGGCGTTGGCGGTTCTGGTATAATTGCCGTCGCTGATCATATCCTTTCCGCTCACGGCGATCACGCCACAGCAGACGAGCAACAGGACAGTCTGCAAAAGCTTTGAATGCCGGCTGCGCAGAAATTCTGTCGCCGCGAGGGCGATCACAGGAACCGTCGGCAGCAGCCAGAGCACCCGCCAATAGACGTTGCCGCCGATGCAAAAGACGATCACCTTTGCCGACAGAGGGCAGAAGAAGATGAGCAGCACACAGGCAGAGTACACGAGCACCTGCCGGGTACTCCTTTTCTTGCGGTGAAAGAGAAGCAGATAGACGGCGGCGATCAGCAGCAGATACTGATGATATCCGCTGCCCCAGAACAGCTGCCAGATATAAAGGCTCCATTTGAAATAAGCTTTCATGGCGGTTCACATCCTTTATCAGAGCAAAAGATAAACGATCCCGAGCACAGCTGACGGAAGGCAGCATGCGATTCCGAGCGCTGTCCGCTTCAGACTGTGGAAACGCAGCAGCTCCAGAAACAGAAAAATCCCGATCATCAGCGGAGCAAGAATGATTCCCATCGAAGTCAACAGGCAGCTTCCGAGATCTGCCATGAAGAGCAGGAGACGGGAATGCTCAGGCTTTTCTTCCAGCAGGATCGAGGCGGACAGCCAGAAGATTAGTGGAAGCATAAAGGCCGCCAGCATGGCTTTGCCTTGCCAGAGGCGTACCATCTGGAACGAACCCGCGGTGTAGACGGTATAGGCGGAAAACCAGGTGAGAAACGCGCATAGGAACAGAAAAATGCCCCGCGCGTTTCCGTCGTCCGGGAACCACATCCGGGCGATCTGGTAGACGACGCAGTAGACGCAGACCAGAAAAATCGGCGGAAAGAGCGTATGTGCCACGATCGCCGGGTGGACGCCTCCGATGAGTCGGCTGATGACGGCGAGAAAGATCGGGAACGGCGAGAGCACATACCGGCGCGGAAGCTGTTCGTAGAGCAGGCCGGTGTAGGCATCGTAGCGGAAGATGCTGTCGGTTT
This sequence comes from uncultured Lachnospiraceae bacterium, assembly GCA_947626285.1. Classification (GTDB taxonomy): domain Bacteria; phylum Bacillota; class Clostridia; order Lachnospirales; family Lachnospiraceae; genus Choladousia. Next base: position 1,972 of record CANQRR010000076.1, on the reverse strand, counting down.
CGACTGCCGTAGTGCCCGTGGCGACATAGAGCGCATCGTCCGCGTCAAAGTGGGCAAAGAGCGTCACGATGACGATTTGGGCCGCGATGATGGCAAGCGCCGCCAGGAAAAACGGGGATATCTCACGCGGGCGTCCGATCAGTTTTTTTATTACGTCTCTCCGCGCGAGGCAGATCGCTCCGGCAACGGCCACGGCTCCGATCAGAATGCCGTAGCAGATCACGAGGAGGTGAAGCGGCAGCCGGAAATAGATCATGGGCAGGGTCAGCAGTTCGGCCAGGGAAAACAGAAACAGATACCCGACAAGCAGGCACTCGATCCCGGTCGCGGATTCTTTTTTTCGAAGGAACAGAACGCCTGCGAGCGCCGGAGCGGCGAGCAGCCAGACGAGCGCAAGCAAAGCACTTCCCAAATTATTCATGGGGCATTCTCCTAAGCAATTTTAAATACGCATTTGCGAAGTTAAATATGCAAATCTCTCATATTTAGATTTGCATTTTTGAAATAAAATCTGCATTTGCGAAGTATCTGCTGTTACGATACCAAGGATTGCCGAAAAAATCAAGTTTCATTTCCGGGGAAAAGGGATTGAAGAATTTACCGTTTCTGGGTATACTCATGGAAAGTGCAGGAAATGGGGCAAGCGAGATGATAAATGCAGCGACACAGAAAATAATAGAAGAGAGACTTCTCTCTCTGCCGGTCGTGCAGTACGCCTGGCTGGAGAGCGGAGAGATTGAATTTTCGCAGCGCGTCCGGGAGATCTGCAGACAGGAATGCCCGCGCTACGGCACGAGCTGGTCCTGCCCGCCCGCGGTCGGGGCGGTGGAGGAGTGTCGCGAGCGCTGTATGCGGTATGAAGGCGCGTTCGTCTTCACGACGATCGCGGAGGTTTCGGACATTGAGAATCTGCAGGAGACGCTTGGCACGCGGCGCGGCCATGAGGAGATCACGGGACAAATCCGGGAGATCTTCCGTGACTGCGGATTTGAGACGCTGGCTCTTTCCGGAGATTCCTGCGCGCGCTGTGGGGAATGCGCGTATCCGGGCGGGCCGTGCCGCCATCCGAAAAACATGATCCCCTGCATCGAGGGATTCGGGATCGTCGTGCCGCTGCTGGCGGAGAAGGCGGGAATCGAATTTGACAACGGCGGAAATATTGTGACCTGGTTCGGCCTGATCCTGTGGAGATAGGAGACGAAACAGTTTCCGAAAACGGCTGCAGACCGCTTGAATCCGCACATTTTGCATTTCACAGAATTACCACAAATTTGACACAAATCCGTCAAAGGAAGCTTTTATACTGCGAATCGTAAAGAAGAAAAGAACGCGATTGTGAAAATACGACCGCGAAAAGTAAAATGAGAATGGGCTGTAAAAAATCATGGTATCAGCCCGAAACCTAAGGAGGGATTTCCATGAAGAAGAAAACAGTGATCACGTTGCTGTGTGCAGGAGTGTTGACGGCGGGCGCCGTCGCCGGACTGACCGGCTTTGCCGATAAAAAGGATGATCAGAAGGGAAGCGGGGAGTACACGCTCCTGTCAATGGCAGAGGACGATGAAACGGAAGTGAAAGAGACCGAGGCGGACGAGAACCGGGTAGCTGAGGCCGAAGTGGATGAGACCGAGGCGAAGGCGACCGGCACGATCACCGGCGTCGAGGATGTGGCGCGCGAGGTGCAGCCCGCGGTCGTGTCCATCACGAACAAGTCGGTGCAGGAGGTGCGGGATCTGTTCGGTATGTATGGTATGTACGGCTTCGGCTGGGGCGACGGCAGAGGCAGGACCTACACCTATGAGAGCGAGAGCCGCGGTTCGGGCATCATCATCGGACAGAACGACAGCGAGCTGCTGATCGCGACGAACTACCATGTGGTCGAGGACGCGACGGAGCTGACGGTCGGCTTTGTGGACGACGAGATGTGCAAGGCGACCGTGAAGGGCACGGACGACGACAACGATCTGGCGGT
>CANQRR010000075.1 GCA_947626285.1 uncultured Lachnospiraceae bacterium | reverse complement strand
CCGAAGGAGCTTCTGATCGTGCCGGATGCCGACCATGTGGATATGTACTATAACAAGGAAAAAATTCCGTTTGCGAAGCTCAAAAGCTTTTTTGAGGAGAATCTGAAATAAGGGTTTGTCGGTATTATTCACCGGGACGCGGAATAACATCGGCTGTGGTGTAATTGTTTCAGAGGCTACAGTTTGGAGGAGTGAATATGCAAAAGCATTTTTTAGTTTCCTCCACTGATCCGGTTGCCATCGATCAGGCGTCCATAGACCTGTGTTTCGCCGCCGAGGGCAGCGAGAGCCTGCAGCAGCGCGTGGAGCGACAGAACGGTCTGCATACGCTGGAACATGCAGAGGAAATCGGTCTTGGCAGCCGTGCTTATAACTTGATGAACATAGATGAATGAGATAATTGCTAATTTTGGCGGTTTGATAGGGACCGGAAATATGAGAATGTGAATATCGAAATTGTAACTGGAGCCAGACGCATAGATGCAGAGCTGATGACTTAGTGAAATACTTTTCGGATCATCGGCTCTCATTCTTATATTTTGAACAATATGTCACGTGTAAGAAAAACGCTGCTGAGCATACAACGATTTAAAGTGATCTGTTCTTTTTTGTCGAAACTTGCGAAAAGTGACTGCTGTTTGACAGTCAGTTGACAGGCGTTTGACAGTTTCGCATGATATACCCACAGGGCGTCTTCACTCCGTTTCGGTCGGCGCTTAACGTGCGCCACCGGCGCACAGCGCCCCGTAACTCAGATCCCTGCGGGATGGGGAAACAGCAAAGAGTTTTTTGTCTCAATTAGAAGCAAGCCCATTTACACCGGTACAGATCAGCTTCGTTGTTAAGGCAATGATTTCTTCTAGAGGAATCCTCTTTCCATCAGCCACCCACTGCTTATAGATTTCGATGGTACTTTGGGAAACGAAAGTCATGATGATATTCTGGACATACGGATCGACGTCCTTTTGCTTTCCGTCGACACCCCAGGTTTCCGACATGATCTCGTTTGTGATCCGGCGGCTGATATAGTGATAACTTCCGCTGCACATCAATCTCTCATGAAGCCGTCCTGCACCTTCGCTTACCAGAAAGAACTCCCGTGTGATCTTATCCATATCGCGGGGGCGTTCAAGGCCCTGGGTGCGCTTGATGAAATTCTTTGCCATTTCATTTTGCAGTTCCCGCAAAAGATCGTCCAGAGAACTGTAATGCAGATAGAAGGTTTTACGGTTGATCCTCGCCCGTTCCGTCAGCTCTTTAATGGAAATCTGCTCGTAATCCATCTCGCAGATCATTTCTTCAAAAGTTCTCCGAATGGCCTCCTTTGTGCGGATCACACGCAGATCTTCTTTTCCCGTGTTATTCATAACGATACCTCCCAATATTCAAATCATACTTAATCTAATCAAATCATGCCTATTGAATTTTAAACCATTCATGTATAAAAATCAACCCGTGTGTATTTATGCCACATTTCTGCATAGAGTGTGGCGTAAACCACTTTCACTGCGGAAATGTTGTGGAGGTTGAACCGAATAAGCGGTATCATACATATATAAGAAGCCGGATGTTTGACAATGGATACGTCAAAACAAATTAAAAAGGGGGAAAAACAATGTCTGATTATTTTGGTAAGGAAACACCGAAGCTCGGCTTCGGACTGATGCGTCTGCCGCAAAAAAACACAGGTACCGACATTGAGCAGGTCAAGAAGATGGTCGATCTGTTTATGGAGGCGGGATTTACATATTTCGACACCGCTTTCGTGTACGGCACATCGGAGCAGGATATCAAAAAGGCGCTGGTTGACCGCTACCCGCGGGATTCCTACACCCTCGCCACCAAGCTCAACGCCTTTATGATGTGCCACGACGAAAAGAGCGCCAAAGAGCAGTTTTACAAGAGCCTGGAGCGCACTGGCGCGGGCTATTTTGACTATTATCTGATGCACGCTCTGATGGCGAACAACTACACCAAGTACGACCAGTACCACATCTGGGACTTTGTAAAGGAACGCAAGGCGGAGGGGCTGATCCGGAATATGGGCTTCTCCTTCCACGCGGGTCCGGAACTTCTGGACAAACTGCTGACCGAACACCCGGAAGTGGATTTTGTCCAGCTTCAGATCAACTACGCTGACTGGAACAACCCGGAAGTGAACTCCCGCTTAAACTATGAGGTGGCGAGAAAGCACGGAAAATCCATCGTCGTGATGGAGCCTGTGAAGGGCGGAAAGCTGGCAGACCCGCCGAAAGAAGTGAAAAAGCTGTTCCACGACTATGCCCCGGACATGTCCCCGGCATCCTGGGCGATCCGCTTTGTGGCTTCCCTGGACGGCATTATCACGGTGCTTTCGGGAATGTCAAGTGTGGCGCAGATGGAAGATAACCTCTCTTATATGAAAAACTTCCAGCCGCTGAACGCGGAGGAACAGAAGATCATCCGCGAGGCGCAGAAAATCCTCGGCAATTCCGCAGAGATTCCATGTACCGCCTGCCACTACTGTACGGAAGGCTGCCCGCAGCAGATCCCGATCCCGGATATTTTCGCGGCGGCTAACCTGCAGCTCGGCAATGGACAGACGGCGCAGGCGAAGGAACGCTACGCCGCCATTCCGAAGGGGCACCGCGCGGCTGACTGCATCGAATGCAGGCAGTGCGAGGGCGCGTGTCCGCAGCACCTGAAGATCACGGATTACCTGAAGCAGTGCGCAGAGATGTTAGAGCGATAACTATGAAAAGCGGGATGGCAAATGAATTGCCGTCAACAACCAAAATCGATAAGGAGGAAACGAAAATGATTCTCGACAGAAACGAAAATAAGGAAGTTGTTGTCCTTTTGGGAGCCGGCAGCATGGGTACTGCCATTGTCCGCCGCATTGCCGCAGGAAAAAAGATTTTGCTGGGCGACATCAGCGAGAAGGCGCTGGAGCGGATCTCCCATGAGTTTACCTACGGCGGGTACGATGTGGAGACGCAGATCGTAGACGCCTGCGATGAGCAGTCAATCCGGGCGTTCGCGGAAAAGGCAGTCTCTCTCGGTTCGGTCATGTACTATATCCACACGGCGGGCGCGTCCCCCAGCCAGGCAAGCCCCGAACATATCATCAAGCTTGACCTGATCGGTACCTCCTATGCTATTGATGCCTTTGGCGAAGTGATGGCGCGGGGAGGCGCGGGATTGATCGTTTCCAGCCAGACCGGGTATATGCCTCATGCGCTCACCGCTGAGGACGAAGAAGCCCTCGCTATGACACCGACCGCACAGCTTGCCTCGCTTCCCTGCCTTGACGGTTCCAAGACGCCGAATCCGGGCGCGGCCTATATCGTTTCCAAGCGGGTAAACCAGCTCCGTGTCCGCACGGCGGCGGCTACCACCTGGGCGGATCGGGGCGCAAGGATCAACACCATCAGCCCCGGCATCATTGTGACGCCGCTGGCTTATGACGAGTTCAACGCGCCGGGCAACACCTATCAGAATATGATCGACTGCTCCGCCGTGCGCCGTGCCGGGACATCGGACGAGATCGCGGTGGCAGGCGCGTTCCTGCTGGGGCCGGACGCCGGATTTATCACGGGAACCGATCTGCTGATCGACGGGGGCGTGATCGCATCCTTGAAAAGCGGCAGATTCAATCTTCACGTAAGATAGGTGAAATAATGAATAGGTATTTGAATATGATCTTGGGGATGCGGGAACGCCGGTCATCCGTAGGTCGCCCCTGACGATAGAGTGCAGTGTTGCGGATGTCTACAATACTCCGAATTTTGAGAGCTTTATCTGCACGATTGACAACACCTATGTGGCGGAGGAACATCTGAACGAAAAAGGTAAGATTGATTACAATACCTTAAAACCGGTGCTGTTTGAGTTCCCTACCTATCAGTACCTGAGAACGGGTGAAGTGATCGGGAAATGCCTGTCTTTCAAGAAAACACCGGAAAAATAAGGAGGACGCAGGATGCCAAAGAAGGGATCGCCGGATCTGACGGTGTCCCGCATCCGTATGTGGGCGGAGAAAATGGGGCTTGCGGTGATCCTGCCGTCCGGAGAAAACTCTTTTTATCTGGATGTGCCGGTGAAAGACGGCTGCTATGGCGATTTTGGCGAATACATCGGGCGGGAGCTTGTGGAGGTGACGCGCAGGATGTTTCCCCTCTCCGATAAGCGGGAGGACACTTTCATCGGCGGTCTTTCGATGGGAGGCTACGGCGCTTGCCGGAACGGACTGAAATACTGCGGTACGTTCGGAAAGGTGGCCATGCTCTCTGCTGCGGTGCATTTCTTTGAGAACCCGCGGGAGTGGGTCCGCACGGAGGGAAATACGATCGGCGAGCTGCAGTGTATCGGTGACCTGGACGCTATGGAGCATACGGATCGCAATCCGCGCTTCCTGATGGAGCAGATCAAGGCGCAGAATGCGGCGGACGGCCGAAACCATTTCCCTGATTTCTATGTAGCCTGTGGTACAGAGGATCATCTGCTTGGAGCAAACCGATCCATTGCCGCTGCACTAAAGGAAGCCGGAGCCTGTGTGGCCTATGAGGAAGGACCGGGAATCCACGACTGGTATTTTTGGGATACTTACATCCAACACGTGTTGAGATGGCTGGAAATAGGCAATGCATAGCTGAACGCGCGAAATATTTTTTGAAAAGGATCACTGTGAAAAGAGAGGAGACGATCAGAATGAGAAAGAATGTATTACGCAGTCTCAGCCTGTTGCTTATGCTTACGTTGTCATGGGTGCTTGGTCTGACCGCCTGCGCTTCGTCGGGGAACAAGGAGAAAAATACATCCGATACAACTGCAGAGGCACAGACGGAGCTGCAGGAAAAGGAAGAAGCAAGTATGGCTCAGACAGAGCTTCAGGAGAAAGAAGAAGCAGATACGGAGCCGGAGACCGGCAGCGGCTCGACGGATGGTATCACTGTCTAATTTTTTGTTGATAATTCGTGCAATGCAGGCTATACTTATCATAAAGCGCATTGGAATTTGCTGCTGATCGCAAATCCTGGAGAGCTGCTGCAGAGGAGGTAGGACATGAGCCAACATGAAATTGACGTTGCCGATATGCAATGCTGGATTTTTCGTATGGCACAGACCAGATGGCGTATGTCTCCGAAGGAGTGCGCTGCTGTTTTTAAACAACAGGATATTCTTGGTTTTATCTCCAGATGTTATGATATTCTTCATCTCAGCAGCTATGAGTGTGCGTTAAATGACATAGAAGAGATGCTTCGCAATCGTGGGGTGATTTTATGACGGCGCTTCGAGATGGAATGCTCTTGTACCATGGGAGTTATACGGAGATTTCGGCAGTTGATCTCTCGAAATGTAAGCCCGGAAAAGACTTTGGACAAGGGTTTTATCTGACAACCTCATTTGAACAGGCTCAAAATTTTGTTCCTCTTTCCATAAAAAAGCAAATCAATGAGGGCAATCTCTCTGAGGCTGAAACAATCGGATACATCTCTATTTTTGAGCTGAAATTGACTGAGGATATGAGAGTTCATTATTTTGAAGCTGCAAATGAGGAATGGCTTCACTTTGTTGCCGCAAACAGGCGTAGATCGCTTTTCCCAATCGTCAGACAGAATTATCTTTCCTGTGACATTATCGGCGGAAAGATTGCGAACGACCAGACTGCTCGGACATTGCAGCTATATACTTCCGGTGGATATGGTACTCCGGGTTCTGACGATGCGGATCGTATCGCCATCATGACATTATTGCCAAACCGGCTGGAAGATCAATTCTGCTTTTGCACTGAGAAGGCGATCCGTGCACTGCATTTTATGGGGAGTGAGAGATATGACATCAGTAACAGAAGTGTTTGATGATCAGCAAAAGGAACTATGCGCAATCATTGTCATGCGTGCTATGCTTGAGGATTATTGTGCCGAAAAGGCTGTTTCTTTCGAGGAGGCTTTCCTTGAATTTGCCGCATCAAAGGCTTATTTCATGCTGTTCGACTTTACGACCGGTTTATGGAGGGAAGGGCCTGATTATCTGCGAGATACATTCGTGGCGGATATTCGGTAGCCTTCACATCTTCCTGTCGCAGGCGGATATTACAGGCAAACAAATATTGTTTACAAACACATAGGCCGTGGGAATGGAGCAGGAGCGGGGATTTAACAGCAGCGACTTGTCCAATCGGTTTCGAAGCGGACGCCTTATTCCCGCCCCGTGGCGACGTGTATCGACTACATTTACAAGCATTTGCACCAACGCATCACCGTGCCGGATCTCGCGGAGCAGGCAGGCCTGACGGAGAGTTATCTTTCCACTCTGTTTAAGAAAGAGACCGGCAGGAGCATCTCAGATTATGTGCTGGACAGGCGCATTGAGGCAGCCAGCAATATGCTGAAGTTTTCAAATTATTCCTGTGCGGACATCGGGGCGATCCTGGCATTCAGCTCCCAAAGTCACTTTATCCGGGTCTTCAAGGCGCGCACCGGGCAGACCCCGCGCGCCTTCCGGGAGAGATTCTATGAAGTCTGAATCGATCTTTGAAATTCGGAGAACTTACTCCACGCTCACACAGAAAAGCCGAAATACCGCACGGCGTTATCATAGGAAATCCCGCGGATAAGCTTTTCGAGCGCCCGTTCATCCGCGGGGTACTCTCCGTTCTCCACCCAGCCGCCGACGAGGTCGCAGAGGATCCGACGGAAATATTCATGCCGTGTGTAGGAGAGGAAGCTTCGCGAATCGGTCAGCATTCCGATAAAATTTCCCAGAAGCCCCAGGGAGGCCAGAGACGTCAGCTGTTCCCGTATGCCGGACTTGTGGTCGTTGAACCACCAGGCGCTTCCCTGCTGGAGCTTTCCGGCGCAGGACGCGTCCTGAAAGCAGCCGATGATCGTGCCGATGACCGCATTGTCAGACGGGTTTAAAGAGTAGAGGACCGTCTTCGGCAGTTCGTCTGTCTCCGCGAGCGCATTCAGAAAATCCGCCAGCTCTGCTGCCGGCGCGCTGGTTCCAATGCTGTCGATTCCGGCGTCCGGTCCAAGCGCCTGGTACAGCCGCCGGTTATTATCCCGCTTCACCCCATAGTGAAGCTGCATCACCCAGCCCATTTCGTGGTACGCCCGTCCCATCTCCGTGAGGAACGCCGTCTTGAAAATGCGCTCTTCACAGGCGCTGATAGCGCTGCCCGACAGGCGTTTGGAGAACACCGCTTCCACCTGCGCGCTCGACGCGGGTTCGTACATCACATAAGCCAGCCCGTGGTCGGAGACGCGGCAGCCGTGTTCCGCGAAGAACGCCATCCGCTTTTTCAGAGCGGCGATCAGCGCGGCAAAACTGTCCACAGCGACCCCGCTGGCCGCGCTCAGCGTCTTCAGATATTCCAGGTAGTCCGGTTTTTCCAGATACATCGCCCGGTCCGGTCTCCACGCGGGAAGTACCTGCACGTCGAAAGAATCGTCCTGCGCAAGCTTTTCATGCCATTCCAGAGAGTCCGCGGGATCATCCGTGGTGCACAGCAGTGTCACACGGGACAGCCGGATCAGGCTGCGCGCGCTGTAATCCGCCTGTGCAAGCTTTCTGTTGCACAGATCCCAGACCTCATCCGCATTTTCCGAATTCAGATAGCCGTGAAAGCCAAAATATCGCTGCAATTCCAAATGGCTCCAGTGGTACAGCGGATTGCCGATGGCCATTTCCAGCGTCTGCGCCCATTTCCGAAACTTATCCCGATCCGGCGCATCCCCCGTGATATATCGCTCCTCCACGCCGTTGGAACGCATCAATCGCCACTTGTAATGGTCGCCGCCGAGCCAGGCCTGCGTGATATTCTCAAATTTGCGATCCTCGTAGATCTCCCGTGGGCTGATGTGACAGTGATAATCCACGATCGGCATCCTTTCCGCGTATTCGTGGTACAGCCTTTTCGCCGTCGGCGTTGTCAGGAGAAAATCTTCATCCATAAACTGTTTCATCTCTGGGTTCACCTCATGGAAAGGAGTCGTTCATTATTAAAATAATTATACCCGCAATCCGGGAAAAAGTCCATCGACAGAGTGAGAGCAGAGAAAATTGGCGGCAAGTGCCCCGACAGGGCGTATCTATGGACTTCTTTTTAGAAAGCCGGAAGTGGGAGAGAACAGTACGACAAAATAGCCATACTGAGAGTGGGGAATGTACCACTCTAAACCGAACAATTTTGAAAGCAACTTATAAAACGGCAATTTTAAAGTAGATAATAAAGGAAGAGTAATGCGGAAATTTTTATGTATAATCCCAAAAATTTTTTTGAATTTTTTTCCAAAAACCTCATTTTTGTTACCAAAATGTGACCGGTATGTGTTATAATCGTACTAACTTGTTATACTTTGGGCAAAGTGTGCATATCGCACAGGCCATGAGGAGGAGTCACATTCGTGAAAAAACAAATGTTTATACTGGAAATAAATGATACACAAGACCACAGCTGGCAAGGTCAGGTAAAGTGGATCCAGGGGGAGAGCAAGCAGGGCTTCCGAAGCGTGATCGAGCTGCTGCGCCTGATCGACTCAGTGGTGGGGGAAGAGGAGGCTGCTTCTGCCGGAAGTGTCGCGAGCGGGCCGGGTGATCTGCCCGCGGAATGGAAAGGCGCAAGTCCGGGCGACGAAGCGGTTCCGGATATCCCGATCGCAGGGGTTCCGGACGATTGATCCGATATAACCGGAAACAGATTCCGGAGCAGACGAATATAGATAGATTACAGTAACTGACAACAAGATCGAGACAGGAATGTCGATTCCAAAAACCAGAAAATGGAAAGGGGAACATCATGAAGAAGACAAATCGTTTTAGCAGAATGCTGGCAATGCTGTTGGCGCTGGCCATGCTCGTCAATTCGCAGGGAATGACGTCGATGGCAGCCGTGATCGGCGGCGTGGCAAGCGGCAGACGGCAGACGGAAGCTCCGCAGACTGAAGCGGTGCAGACGGAAGCCCCGCAGACGGAGGAGGCACAGACCGAGGCTCCGCAGACGGAGGCGGTACAGACGGAAGCCCCGCAGACGGAGACGGTACAGACGGAAGCTCCGCAGACGGAGACAGTCGCTCAGACCGAGAGCGAGATCGAGCTCGAAAGTGATCCCGATGCCCTGACTCCGGCAGAGACGGAAGCGGCCACGGAAGCTGTGACAGAGACCGAGGCGGTCACAGAGCCGGAGACCGAGACTGAGACGGAAGCGGTCACGGAAGCGCTTACCGAAGCAGAGACCGAAACGGAAACCGAGACCGAGACGGAAGAGCTTGTCGAGGAAGAGACCGAGGGCGTATATACATATGAAGATGACATGATGATCGTGACGGCGACGGTAAGCGATTCGACGGCAATTCCGGCAGAGGCACAGTTTGTTGTCAAGAAGGTGGAGATTTCCGCAGAAGAAATGGCGCAGGCTGCAGCAGCAGTTGGAACCGACAAAGAGATTGCGAACTACGTTGCATATGACATGCACTTTGAGCTGGACGGCGTAGAGATTGAACCGCAGTGTGAAGTAGCGGTCAAGGTTGATTACAAGGAAGCGAACACTGAGGACTTCGGCGGCGAGACGATGAATAACGAAGCAGCTGAGCTTCAGGTGATTCATTTGGATGAGCAGACGGGCGCTGAGGATGTGACGACCGACGCGGCTGTCACCGAAGAGGGAGCGGTATCCTCGGCAGAGTTCACGACGGATAGCTTCTCTATTATCATATTGTCGCAGGTGGTCGAAAAGGACCGGACGTTCGTATACGAGGACGATGATGTCAAGATCACCGCCGAAGTGGGTGAGGAAGAGAATCTGAATGCGAATCTCGTAGAGCTTCAGTTGGAGACAATCGATGATTCGGATTCCGAAGAATACAAAGAGTATGCAGAAGCAGTAGAAAAAGCAGAAAAGGATGATGAATCCAAAGTTCTGCTTGGTTTGCGTGCATATAAACTCGTTTTCGTGAAGGATGGACAGGTGATTGAGCCGCAGGGTAAGATCAACTTGAACATTGAATACAAGAACGATCCGATTCCGAAAGGCGTTTCTGAAAATCTGGTCGACGGGACTTCTTTTTACCAGCTGACGAAGAATGGCAACGTAAAGGCGCTTGATGCGGATATCACGGCTGGGGATCATAATGTAGCAGACAGTGCGACGATGACGATTAGTAATAATCTTACTATGATAACTGCTTTTACGCGTATTGGTACGCCGGTAACGCACAGCGACATTATGAACGCTCTCGGCATTGCACAGTATTTTGCAGTATTTGCAGAATATTTCAACAATGATAAGCATATGGAGGGTTCTATTGCTGTTCAACATCTTTTAGGTAGTAGTGCCGCATTTAGCAATACTGGTAATACAGAGCAACATAATCCTACTTCTACGAAGCTGATTATAAGCAAGACGGTTGTTGGACAGGGGATAAAACAAGCAACATATAAATTTGGAGTTTATCGCAAAGATGAAAGTGGTGAATATCATCTTGTAAAAAAGGTCGATGTTAACACAAATGAGGCTGGTATTGGGTCGGTTGATATAGAAGGGCTGGAAGTTGGAACATATTACGTGTTCGAACTTGACGACGACGAAAATCCAATTTTGACAGATGGTACTGCGAAGGTAAATGGCCAGGAAGTGACGGTAAGTTATACTTCTACAGAAGGTGGCAGTGCGGTTGAAACAGGCGGTGTAGGAAATACGTCATATATAGAATTCTTTGACTGTAATTCTATAAGTGGAGATATAGTTCAGTCCAGTGGAACTATGCCAGGGTTAGTACTTGGTAATACGAATGAATATGTGCAAGACTATAATGCAGACGGAAATACAACGGGTTACCATTGGATTAAATGGAACCATAAGCATAGCTCTGAAAAAATATATTCAGGAGAATATAAGATTCTGGATTCAGCTGCGACGGTTAGAATTGCAGATCCTTTCCCAATCGATTTTGCGGGATATTTTACTAATTTAAAGCAGCTTTCAGTGGATCTGGCAAAGGCTACAAGTTCTACGAGCGTTGCGGTCGCTAATATGGTGGCTCAGGGAAGTCAACTTGATGCAACTGCTATAAATGGAACTACAATAGATGGGGTACCTGTTTTTGGAAGTGATATGAATGCATATCAAAATTCGGGCATCCCAACAAAAAATAGGTTTCTTGTTATCAATGTTGATTGTACAAACGCGGGGGATGAGATTCACGTTCCGCAAGTAAAAGTTGATGGTATAAGTGGTGACTGGTGTTCGAAAGCAAATGAAGTACTTTGGAACTTTTACAAAATTGAGAATGGTCAAATAATTCCATATACAGGAACGGTTTGGCTGAAAGAAACGTTTGGCACTATACTTGCTCCGGCAGCAATAATTGACACTGAGGCAAATGTGAGTGGTGCGCTTATTGGCCAGAATGTAAAACACAGCGGCGGAGAGATTCATCATGTTCAGTTATTGGAAACTGAAAATATAATTACAAAGCATGTCGATTGTACAAATACTGAAGACAAGACCGAGGAAGGCAGCATCAAGGTCACGAAGACGGTGACGTACAACGGGGAGGTAGACCCGGAGGCGAACACGAGCTTCGACGTGGCGCTGTTCAGTGACGCGGCCGGCGAGCATATGGTCGGCGAGAAGCAGACGGTGGACGTGGCGGCCGGCCAGGGCACGGTAACGTTCGAAGGGCTGACGGTAGGCGAGACGTACTACGTGTTCGAGGTGAACGCAGACGGCACGCCGGTGGGCGAGAAGTACACCGTGGGCAAAAACGAGTACACGGTAACGGGCAGCGGCGAAGGGATCACGATCGAGCGCGGCACGCTGAACTACACGGCGGACCTGACGAACGCGCAGGAAGAGAAGGGCGAGATCAAGGTCACGAAGAAGCTGCAGTACAACGGAGCGGAAGACGTGGCGGAGGACGCATCGTTCTACGTGGCGCTGTTCGACGCGGAAGGCAAGAAGCTGTACGGCCCGGAGGAGATCAAGCTTGAGAAGGCGAGCGAGAACTATGCGGAGTTCAAGGATCTTCCGTTCGGAACGTACTACGTAAAGGAGACGACAGTAGACGGCACGCCGGTAGGCACGGGCAGCGAGTACGTGGTGACTGGCGAGGGATCCGTGACGCTTGGGCGGCACGACCTGAATAAAGAAGTAACGATCACGAACAACAAGACCGAGGAAGGCAGCATCAAGGTCACGAAGACGGTGACGTACAACGGGGAGGTAGACCCGGAGGCGAACACG
>CANQRR010000074.1 GCA_947626285.1 uncultured Lachnospiraceae bacterium | reverse complement strand
CTGGCGGAGCCGGGCTTTCCGTTCAGGACGTTGGATACCGTGGCCACAGACACGCCTGTCATCTGCGCCACATCCCTAATCGTAGCCATGGACCCGCCCCGCTTTCCAAAAGACCAGCGCCCTCGCAACTTTGGGTCCGGCGGGCGCTGTGACACTGAAATTTTACTATACTCCCCCTGAAAAAGCAAGAAGTTCATAGGCGCGGGCGGGCGAAGAAAAGGGAGAAATTCCCAAATTTAGGATTAAACGTTATTATTCGGTAATGGTGATTGAAATAATTGTACAATTTTACTATATTTTGACTGGCATAAAGCACAAAAAGCGCACTGTAGACAAAAAGCGCTTTACACAGCGTAAAAGTCCTGCTAAAATATTAATTGCCTACAAAAACGTTTAGGCTAATGCCGGCACTTCATGAAACGGAAGAACGAGCTTTATGATACAACACATCCAACCGATCCGGATAGAAGACTGCCATATCACAGACCCGCTGTTTGGGGAGCACGTGCGCCTTATGGCGGACCACATGCTGCCCTATCAGTGGGACGTGCTCAATGACCGGGCAGCCGGCGAGGAACCAACCCACTGTGCGGAGAACTTCCGTATAGCGGCAGGGGAGCTGCCGGGCCGGCACCAGGGAGCCGTGTTTCAGGACACGGACCTATACAAGTGACTGGAGGCGGCATCCTACTGCATCGAGTGGGGCTGCGGAGAGAAGCTGCTGCCCCTGGCGGAGTTTCGGGACGAGTTCAAGCCAGCTTCAAAAAGAGCCTTGTCATGGGGCTCTTTTTTGCCCTGTGGCTGGCCGCAGCCTACTACCTGGCCGGCCTGGGCGTGACCAACTGGCAAAACCCCTATGGGGTGGTGTTCATCGCCATGGCGGCCCTGCTGTTTCTGGACAGGAAATGGGCCCTGTCGGTATTCGGGGTGCTGTTTCTCGTCATCACGGCCATGGTGCTGTTTTTCCCCTACACCCTGCTGTTCCCTCTGATCGTCGGCGCCGCGCTGACACAGTACACGATATGCTGGTTCGTGAATGAGCCCATAGACCGATACATCATCCGGCCCTATGAACAAAAAAGGATGCCGGGCCGGGCGATGAGAAGCCCGCAGATCCGGAAGAATAAACTAAAGTCTCCCTTGTGCAGTGACAGCACAAGGGAGACTTTAGTTTTGGCCGATGTCGTTCTGCATGCCCAGGAAATAGCGGTCCGAGATGCCAAAACACTTTGCCAGACGCAAGGAAGTATCCGCCGTGATCTTCCGCCGGTCATGGAGAGAGTCTTGTATCCGCGTCGATGCCGGCCAGGACCGCCTTTACGAATTCCGCGTCCCTGGCCTCCTCAATGCTGCCGTTCTTCATATTGGTATAGATACACAAAACCGCCCTGAAAGAAGCGGTCACACGCTGACCTCGTCACGTTAATGACGGGATCGGAGGTGTTTTACATATGAAAAAACAGAGTCTGCTTCACAGAACAGACCCTGTTTCCGCGTTATTGTCGTGTCAAAGTGGATTTGAGAGTGTGCTCCCGACATGTGTAAAATGGGAAATACTACATTTTCGGGGGTGTTTGGTATGCGGAAGATTAGAGAGAGACAGCTTAATGCATTTACCCAGCATTTGACGGACGAGGAGCGGGCGCCGGCCACGGTGAAGATGTACGTGCGGACCGTGGAGGAGTTCATAGCCTGGCTGGGTGATGAGGAGGTGACGAAGGAAGCAGTTATCGCCTGGAAGAACGAACTCACCCAAAGCTATGCCCCGGCCACAGTGAACGTGAAGCTGGCGGCGGTGAACGCCTTCTTCAAGTTCTGCGGCTGGCAGGACTGCTGCGTCAGGGCCCTGCGGCTCCAGCGCCGGGTCTTCCGGGACCCGGGAAGGGAGCCGACCAAGGCTGAGTATGAAAAACTGGTGGCGGCGGCGATGGACAGCGGCCGTACCCGCCTGGCGCTGCTCATGGAGACCATCTGCGGCACCGGTATCCGTGTGTCGGAGGTGCGGTACATAACCGTGGAGGCCGCCCAGATGGGCCGGGCGGAGATAGCCCTGAAGGGGAAGATACGGACCATCATGCTGCCGGGGAAGCTGTGCCGGAAGCTGTTGAAATATGCCCGAAAACAAAAAATCGCCTCCGGTGAGATATTTCTCACCAGAAGCGGAAAGAGCCTGAGCCGGCGGCAGATATGGGCGGAGATGAAGGCGGTATGCGCGCTGGCGGGGGTGGAGCCGGGGAAGGTGTTTCCCCATAACCTGCGGCACCTGTTCGCCACCACGTTCTACCGGGCCTGTCACGATATCGTAAAGCTGGCGGACGTGCTGGGGCACTCCAGCATCAACACCACGCGCATCTACCTCATCACCACCGGCGCGGAGCACGCCAGGACGCTGGAGCGGCTGGGCTTGGTCAGTTAGCCTGTTATCAACAAAATTGGACTATTGTTTCCTGTGATGAATATCTGACTGTCCAAAAAAGGAAAGCCGTCCTGCATGCCGAGCATACAGAACGGAAGGATGGGGGCTCATAGGCATACGAATGCAGGCCGTTGAAAAGTGTTATATCAACGGCCGTATGCGTATGCCCAAATCGTTTGATTCTGAGATATTTTGCTGCTGTGAACAGAACTAACCACTTGATTAATAGGATGGTATGTGGTAAGATTCTTTCAACTGTGAAGTTTGTTTATGATAATAGGTACAATGCTTATCGTATAAGTCCAATTTTGACTATCTTCCCGAAGGCCGGAGAAAGGAGCACAGAGAAGATGTGGTACGCTGGCGCGGATATCACCCGGGAGGAGTATCTGCATCTTCTGGATACGGCGAAGGAATTGAACGACGAGCGCGCCTATCTGCTGGTGAAGGTGATCGCCGCCACGGGCGTGTCGGCAATGGGGCTACCGGAGATGACGGTGGAAGCTATCGGCGCGGGAGAGCTGAAATTGGACGATGACGTCGTGCCGCTGGCGGCGGGCCTGCGGGAGGAGCTTGAAACTTATGCCGCGTGGAAGGGCGTCCGGACCGGACCGGTGTTCACCACCCGCAGCGGGCGGCCTTACAACACCACACAGGTATCCAGATTCCTGCATGATCTCTGTCGTTCGGCGGGGCTGGATGAAGAAAAATGCCGGCCCAGTACGTTGCGGAGGCTGTATCTCGCCGCAAGGGCAGAGGCGGAGGCCAGGGCCGCCGGGATGGTGGAACAGCGCATGAACCGGCAGGCGGACGCCGAGAGCCTCCCCATATCCTCAAAAAAGCGCGAAAAACCGGCCTCCGCACAAACACCTGCAGCTGCGTTTGAAAGTCGGGAGAAGCGAGGGACAGTATGGCCGATATCTGACGATCCGGGCGTGCTGATGACCCATGAGGACATGGATGGGTACTTGTCCAGTCTGCGCGCCAAAGGGCGTAAAGCGGCCTCGGAGCGGTATGGGAGCATCCTGGAGCAGCTGTACCAAGACCTGCCGGAGGATAAACGCATCCGCAAAGGCACTCTTGCCCGGTGGATCGAGCTCCTGCGGGATAAGGGATACGCTGCCAACACGATAAACAGCTTTGCCATCGTGGCGAATAAGTTCCTGGACTATGTGGGGCACCGGGAGTACCAGTTGTCCGACCTTCCGAAGCAGGAGGACGCCCCCCAGCCGGAGCTCACGCGGGGCGAATACCTGCAGCTGCTGCAGGCGGCAAAGACCCTGGACCGGGAGCGAGAGTATCTGCTGGTGAAGCTGTTCGCCTCCTGCGACCTGCCGGTGCAGGAGCTGGACAAGGTGACGGTGGCGGCGGCGAAGGCCGGCGGCATGACGGTGGATTCCAGCGGCACGAGAAGCATGGTGCATCTGCCGGGCTGCCTGTGCCGGGAGCTTTTGGCATACGCGGAGAGGCAGGGGATAGGCGCCGGTCCCATCTTCATGTCGAACCGGGGCAAGGCCATGTGCCGCTCTGGCCTGGCGGCGTCTATTTCAAAGCTGAGCGAGACGGCGGGGCTGCCCAGCGAGAAGTGCAATCCCCAATGCCTGCGGCGGCTGTACAAGAGCACCCGGGCGGCGGTGGAGGCGAGCTTCGCGCTGCTGGTGGAGCAGACGATGGACAGGCAAGCAGAGCAGGAACAGCTTATAGCGGGCTGGGAGGTTTAAGGATGCAGGAGATACCGCGCAGTCAGGAACGAATACAGCGGCGCCCAGTCGTACAGGCCCCCAGGGAGCCTGCGTTCATCCCGGGACCGGCGCCGAAAGAACTCACCCGGGACCAGTATCTTGAGATGCTGAAAATGGCAAAGCATCTGCGTAAGGAACTGGCGTATCTCGCCATGCGGATGTTTGTCTCCACGGGTATCCAACTGCAGGAGTTTTTGGCGCTGACGGTGGAGGAAGTACAGACCGGCGAGATCACGACGGCGGAGCGGACCGTCCATCTGCCGGACAGCCTGCGGGAGGAGCTGTTGGATTATGCCCGGCGAAACGGCGTGTCCAGCGGTGCGATATTTGTCGGCAAGACGGGCGCGATCACGAGCTTGACGACAGTTCGTGAACAGATCCGGGCAGTGAGCAAGGCTGTGGGCATTGAGGACAGCGCAACCTGCACACGGACGCTGCAGAGGCTTTACGAGACCACCCGGGCCGAGCTTATGGCCGAGACCGTGCGGCGGCTGGTGCTTGAGCAACTGGACGAGGAACAGCGGGAGCACGGTTGGGAGAGCTGAGGGTTGGCTGAGATAAAGCTGTACGTGTGCTGTCATGAGCCGGTGCGGGTGGCGTCACATCCGCTGCTGTGCCCGCTGCAGGTGGGCGCGGCCTTGGCGGGGGAGCGGTTCCCGGGCTTTGCCCATGACGACGAGGGGGAGAACATCTCCGCTCAAAATCGGGCCTACTGCGAGCTCACGGGTCAATACTGGGCCTGGAAGAACGTCCAGGCGGACTGGTACGGCTTTTTCCATTACCGGCGGTACCTTTATCCGGATGTGCAGGCTAAGCGCCCCTATATCATCCGGCGTGAGCCGGACCTGGACAAGCTGGGCTATGACCGCTTCGCCGGCCTCACTGAACGCTATGACATGATCCTCCCCCAGGGGGAGGATATGCATGTGTCCGTTCGGGAGCACTACACCCGGTATCACCGGGCCTCGGACCTGGCTCTGGCGGAAGAGCTTGTCCGGACGATGCACCCGGAGATGTCGGAGGCTATGGAGAGATATTTTTCCGGCACGGCGCAGTACTTCGGCAACATTTTCATCATGCACCGGGATGTGTTTCATGACTACTGTGCCTGGCTGTTCCCGCTGCTGGAGGCATTTGACGAAGAGGTATCTGACCCGCAGCCCCGGGTTGACGGGTACATAGGAGAGCGGCTGCTGGGGGTATACGCGGAATACCGGCGGAAAGAGCTCAGGACGCTGGAACTGCCCCGGGTACACTTTTACACCGGCGAGGCGTATGTGAAAAAGCGCGCATTGAACATTCTGCTGCCGCCGGGAACGAAGCGGAGAGCGGCGGTGAAGGGGATCGTTGGCGGGGATGGATGACAAACTGCGGCAGCTGCAGCTGTGCGAGCTGGAGATACTGGACGAGTTCGTGAGGCTGTGCGAGAAGCACGGGCTGCGCTACTACCTGGTAGGCGGGACGCTGCTGGGCGCGGTGCGGCACCATGGGTTCATTCCCTGGGACGATGACATAGACGTGGCCATGCCTGTGGAGGACTTTCTCCGTGTGCAGGAGATGGAGGGAGAACTGCCGGAGAGGCTGAGGTTCCATTCCGAACGGACGGACCCTGAGTACCCGGTGGTATTCATCCGTCTGTGCGATACGCAGCATCCGCTTGCAGCGAGTACAGAGAAGCACCCAAAGGGAGCATACATCGATATATTCCCCCTGATGCCCTCGAAGCCGCTGAACAAAAAAACGGGACTCTGCTTCAGTGTGATCAATGTGATCAACTACGTGATCCAGGTGAAGCTGAAATGGCTGCCCTTTATCCCCTATAAGGAGCCGGTGGCCAGGGCGGGCTTTTTTGTGCTGAGGCTGTTTCCCTGGAGATGGCTGAAGAGACTGCGGAAATGGATGATAGCCTGGCTGTATGACCAGGAGGGGGAAACGACTATATGCTCGCCTGGGGGAGCCTATAAGGCGGACAAGGAGTTTTTCCCGGCCCAGTGGTTTGCCGGTACGGTGCCGGTGAGCTTTGAGGGGCGGATATATGCCGCGCCGGCAGGATGGGACGAGTATCTGAGCAGGAACTATGGCGACTATATGGTCCCGCCGCCGGAGGCGGAGCGTTCAGGTCATGCCTGGCTGAATAAACGCGGCTTTTCAAAAGACGAAAGTAGAGAAAAAAACAAAGGGAACTGACATGAAAAGTGAAAATGTGCTCCGCGCGCTGGTTGAGAAAAATTTTACAAAAAAAACGCATGACTTTATATGCAAAAAGATACCGGCCAAAATCAATCATTTGCTCTCCATTACGACCGTGCAGATCATGTCCTGGCGCACGCCGATCGTGAGAAACAGGATCATCTTTTTATCCTTTCGCGGATCATATGACTGTAACCCCAAATGGATATGTGAGGAGATCGTCAGACGCGGACTGCCGTATCAGCTTTATTGGACATATAAGAAGAAGTATATGACCGGGCTGGAGGACTTCCCGAAATCTGTCCGGTTGGTAAGGCAGGGAAGTCTGGAGTTTTTTAGGGCGCTTTGCAGTTCTCGGATCATTATTGATAACGCTATTCTCATGAGTGTTCTGCGGTATAAGAAAAAGAAAGATCAATGCCTTATCAATACATGGCACGGTTCGATAGGCATTAAGAAGATCGCTCAAGAGGTGGTCGGAGATAAAAAGTGGGTCAAGAAAGCACTGCGCGAGGGGCGTCAAACCGATTACTTGATCGTGAACAGCAACTTTGAGGAGACGATCTTTCGTGACAGCTACTGGAAGGAATCTGTTATTTGGAAGTTCGGCCATCCCCGCAACGATATTCTCTTTGAGCGTGACACGGAGCGGGCCAGGAAGATCCGTGAGAAAATTTATAAGATCTATGGGCAGGATGAGCGAACGAAAATATGCCTCTATGCACCTACCTATCGCAATACCAACGATCTGTCGCCATATGACATCGATTATGCGGCGTTGGTGCATGCGCTGGAGACCCGCTTTGGCGGCGAGTGGGTCATCTTCACTCGTTTTCATTTCAAGATCATGAAGCTGCTGAACAGCAGCAATACTCTTTCAGGCCGACAGCATTGGAATGTAGATGAGAGCTTTTTCTCCCGCAAAATATTTGATGTGAACCTGTATCCGGATATTCAGGAGCTCATGGTCTGCACTGAGGCGGCTATCACGGATTATTCCAGTTGGATCTGCGAATACATGCTGACTAGGCGGCCGGGCTTTCTGTTCGCCACAGATGTATCGGCGTATATGGAGCATGACCGGGCATTTTACTATCCGCTTGAGACGCTTCCGTTTCCGATCGCTGAGAACAACGAAGAGCTTGTGAAGAACATTCTTGACTTTGATGAAGAGAAGTACATAAAGCGCTGTGACGGATTCCTTCAGGTCCATGGCAGTGTGGACGATGGGAACGCTTCGTCGCGGGTGGCGGATAAAATCGTGGAGATCATGGGAGAGGCATAAATGGTAACAGCGGTCATTATTGCCGGTGGTAACGGCCATCGGATGAACCAGGATATCCCCAAGCAGTTTTTGAACGTATATGACAGGCCGGTCATCATCTATACGCTGGAAGGATTCCAGCGGAACCCCGAGATCGACGCGATAGAGGTCGTATGCTTAGATGGCTGGCATGACGTGCTCAAAGCCTATGCGAGGCAGTTCAACATCAGTAAGCTGGAGCGCGTTGTATCCGGCGGCGCGACGGCACAGGAATCGATCCGCAACGGCATTTTTGCCCTGCGGGACGTATGCCAGCCGGACGACATCGTTGTGATCCATGACGGCATCCGGCCGATGGTAGAGGATTTTGTCCTGTCCGACGTGTTGGTGAAGTGCCGGGAGTACGGTAATGCGGTCACGTCGCTGCCCTATAATGAGCAGATATTCGTCGTTGACGATGAGGCGTCTACGACCAGATACATACCCAGGGATACGCTGCGCAGGGTGTCGACACCCCAGGCCTATCGGTACAGCAAATTATTGTGGGCGTATGAAAAGGCCTATTCGGAGAACATAGGGACGCTTTCCTCCGCCTACACCAACACCTTGATGGTCGATCTGGGGGAACGGCTCTACTTTGCGGTCGGCTCGGAGAAGAATATCAAACTGACGACGAGAGACGACTTGGAGCTGTTCAAGGCGTACGTGAAGATGGAAAAGGACACATGGCTCAAGACAGGAGCAGAGCATAGACAATGAGCGAGATCAAAATTCAGGAAAAAATCAGGGGCAAGCGGCTTCTGGTCACCGGAGCCGGAGGGCTGATCGGTTCGACCCTGGTCGATTGCGTGATGCAGGGGAACGGGACAGACCCGAAGATAGAAGTATACGCTCTGGGCCGTGACAGCCGCGCACTGGAAGACCGTTTTAAAGCATGTGCTCACGCCCCCTGCTTTCACGTGCTGGAGGGCGATGTGAGCCGCGTGGACCTGTCGGGCCTGCAGGTCGACTATATCGTCCACGCTGCCAGCCCGGCCCATCCAATAGCCTATTCGCAGACGCCGGTAGACGTGATGAAGGCGAATCTTTTGGGCACGCTCAACATGCTGGAGCTGGCGAGGCGATGTGGGGCCCGGCTGCTGTTTTTGTCCAGCGGGGAGATATATGGGACCAGCGGGGATCCGAACAGCGCGTTCCGGGAAAGCGATTACGGCTACATAGATATAACAACTCCACGGTCCTGTTACCCGGAGAGCAAGCGGGCGGCGGAGACGCTGTGCGCCAGCTATCACGCACAGTACGGCGTGGATACGGTCGTGGCGAGGCTGTGCCATGTGTACGGCCCGGCCATCACGGAGAAGAATTCCCGGGCGGACGCGCAGTTTCTGCGCAAGGTACTGCACCATGAGGATATCGTGATGAAGAGCCTGGGCACGCAGGTGCGCTCGTTCTGCTACGTGAAGGACGCGGCCATGGCCCTGCTGTACATTCTGGCGCGAGGCGTGCCGGGCGAGGCGTATAACGTGGCGAACCGGCATTCCATCGCTACGGTCCGTGAGTTTGCCCAGGCGCTGGCAGAGGCCGGCGGGGTCGGCATCCAAAACGACTTTCCTACGGAGGAAGAGGCCCGGGGGTACTCCCGTATCTCCAGAGCGGTCCTAGATGCCTCCAAGCTGGAGGCGCTGGGCTGGATGCCAACCTACGATATTAGGCGGGGTGTGCGCGAGACCATAGATATTATACGTGAACTCGGTTGAGTGCTGTTATCCGGCAGAAGATTTGAGGAGGAACATATGGAGAGAATAGGGAAGAAGAGGCTGTGGAGCCGGTATCTGGTGCTGTGGCACAGATTGTCTGGCTGGCGGCTGTTTTTGTTCTATACGCTGCACTACACAGTGCTGTTCATTATACTTTGTCCGATACTATTTACCGAATTCAGAAATGCCGGAAAGTCATATATATGGACGCAGGATGAAATGCCTATGGACTTTACGCAGATAGTTTATTACAGCAAAACTATCCGCGACGGGATTCAATCGCTGTTTGCCGGCGCCGGCTGGAAAATTCCTCTGTATAATTTTTCCAGTGGTGTGGCGAGCACGAATATGCAGGTTTTCCCCATCCGCCTTTTGGGAGCCTTTTGGAAGTGGGACAGAATTGATACCTTATTTAGTTTATTGGTTCTTCTCAGATATTATTTGTGCGGCCTTTCTTTTTCTTTGCTTGGCTTTTATTTTAAGCGAGGACCTCTGCCGGTTTTAACTGGCGCAGTCTCATATGAGTTTAGTGGGTTTGCCATCTATGCGGGCATGCATGCAGCGGACTGGTATCTGACCCCAATGATCATTATGCCGCTCCTGGTCGTTGGAGCAGAAAAAATCTTGCGCAAAGAAAAACCGTTCCTTTTTATAGCAATGGTTTTTGCTTTGATCACTTCAAATCTTCTTTTTGCCTGCATAATGGCGATACTTATCACGCTCTACTCATTCGTGCGGTTCCTATCCATATATGAAAAGAATCGTACGGCAGAGTTTTTGCGGTTTTTTGGAAGATATGCTCTTGCGGGGATCACAGGGATCGCGCTTGGTAGTATTATTGTGATCCCTACTCTGCTCCAGATATTCAATTCAGGACGAGTCGGAAGAGATATATGGGAGTATACAGATGCATGGCATTATGGAAATGCTTATTATCTAAAATTTGCTGCAAGGTTTATTGCCGCATCTGAAGGAGCCGGTTATTGGGTCAGGCTTGGCTTTTCTGTTTTGACATTCCCGGCGCTGTTGCTGTTATTTATCCGAAAGCAGGAAGACAAAACCATCCGAAGGGTTTTTATTATTTTCACGCTGATGTTGATGTTTCCCTTCGTCGGGTACGTAATGAGTGGTTTTAACACAAATAACAACCGATGGTGTATGGCTTATACTCTGTGCTGTTCAGCGATATTGACATTTGAATTGCCGCACTTCTTAGAGATGGATAGGCATCAACTGTCATTGGTGGGCATAGGTACAGTTACTTATTTATTATGTTGTTTTGTTCTTGATCACAACTATTTCAAAGAGGAAGTATATGTCTTATTAGTGGCAGCTATAATGCTGCTAGCACTATTTGTGACGGCCGACACACGTGTTAAAGCGGCGACCATGTTGATGTGCCTGGCAGTTACATGCCTGTCAGTAAGGTATACCTCGTATTCTCTATTTGCCCCGGGAGAAGGAAACTATATATCTCAATTCTCGGATCTTGAGGAACCATATAAATATTGGGAACAGTCGCAGTATGCCTCTTTTTCTAAAAGCGATTTAGCGGAAGATAGTACGGGCTTTTATCGTGTGAGCGGCAGCAATATCTCCAGAGAATCAGTTAATTCTGCATTCTATTACGATGTAAACGGTCTTTCAGCTTACAGCGAGACTTCGTCGATATACCCTGCCTACATTCATTGGATGGAAGAATTTGAACAAGCTCGAACTGGTTTTAATAACATAGAATTCGGACCGATAGGCCGCAGCCATATGCTCACGCTTGGGGCAGTCAAATACTATGTTGTACAGGATGCTGGGGAGGATGTATTTCCATACGGTTTTGAGGCGAGGGAGAAAATTCAAAATGGAAACAGAACAGATGTGATTTTAGAGAATGAATACGCCCTTCCGATAGGATACACATATGACCGATATTTGCTTCGAAATGAATATGAGGCATTGGATGCGCTTGGCAAACAGGAAGCGCAGCTTCAGGCGGTCGTCATTGACAAAGAACCGGGATCAGAGAAGATAGATACAGCTGCTATAGAAGTGACTGCAAAGCAGATCCCCGTTGAGGTTATAGACACAAAGGATGTGACATGGAAAGACGGCAAGGTAACCGTGAAAGCAGCGGGAGGAACTTTGACGCTCGCTTTTGAAGGCATACCTGAAACAGAGACCTATCTGCGCGTAGTTGACCTGGACTTGACGAATGGGGCGGATACAAGTCAATGGGTCTTGACTGCGGCAACGGAGGACACTATTGCAAAAGCGCGGTTTTGCGCCGACGCATATTTGTATTCCAACAATATGAAGACACAGATGCTTGACCTCGGCTGCTCAGAAGATGGATATGCTGCTTGTACGATCACATTCCCCAAAAAAGGAACTTTCATGCTGGATGATTTACAAATCTGGTGCCAGCCAATGGACCGCTACGGTGAGCAAGTCAATGCGCTTCGGAAAGAATCCCTGGAAAATGTCAAAACAAATTGGCGCGGCCTGACAGGGGAGATTTCAGTATCAAAGGATAAGATGATGTGCTTGGCCGTTCCCTACGACGAGGGATGGACTGCTTATGTAGACGGAGTGAAGACAGACATATATCAGGCCAACACTGCGTTCATGGCAATCGAACTGGAAGCCGGTGAACACACAGTAGAGTTCAAATATATGCCAACAGGGATGACATGCGGACTTGTTTTGACTGTCGCTGGTTTTGGCGTCGTGATCGGGATGCTCGTGCACGATAGGAGACGGAGATCGAAAGATCTGGCCTGAGGGAGGTACAAAGTGGAAAGAAATGATACGATCCTGATTTCCGGCGGCAATGGTGTCGCTGGAAAAGCGATCGCAAGATCGCTCGCGGCAAAAGGATTTACCCACGTCCTGACGCCCCGCCACTCAGAGCTGGATCTGACGTGCGGCGAACAAGTGGATCGATATTTTGAATCGAACAGACCGGACTATGTATTCTGCACGGCGGCCAAGATGGGCAGCATAACGTATCGCAA
>CANQRR010000073.1 GCA_947626285.1 uncultured Lachnospiraceae bacterium | reverse complement strand
GGTTTAAATACTATAGCCTATGTTGCTCAGAACATCAAAATCTCAATGGAGATGAATAAAGGTGACAATAAGAAAGCCATTCGTATCTTCAAAGAGATTTGTGGGTTCTGTAATGACATTAAGGCTGCTAATCGTGAAGTTGCAAAGATATTTAACGCACTAAACGTTCGTGAAAACGGTAATATGGATGCTTTCATGCAGCTTATTAATAACACAAGAGACATTGAGCAGAATGAGATTGGTATCCTTTCGATGGCTCACGATATTTTAGACAGCATTGAAGGCGACCATCCTTATAATGGACGGTATGTTAATGCTATTACAGAGAATGTTAACAATATTACAAAAAAGTCATACGAATGCCTGACAATTATATTTGGCGAAGATTATAAGAGGAGTGATAAATATGATGGTTGAAGAGATTGGCGAAGCTGCCATTTATGAAGGAATCTCTGAAGAAGCATCGGAACTGGCATCTGCTGCGGCTAAAATGGGTCGTATTCTGCGCGGAGATAACCCTGCTGGGATCTCTAAAAGCGAATGCGAAAGCCGTGTAATCACGGAACTGACTCACTTGCTGATGTATTGCTGCGATATTTGCCTGTTCCCTAATAATGTGATTGCAAAAGACACTTTGAACAGATTTAATAAACGGATTTATGATAAGAAGAACAGTCATGAGCATGCATAAGATTATTGATAGGTTTAAGGGTTTGGAGGCTATCGATTTGCTTGCCATTCTGGCATTTTTGCAGGCTACCAATGACGTAATTTATGCCCATGCCCTTCACATCCAGCAAATGTTAGCTGAAGACAGCGATGTATTCTATGAAGTACAGTCTTTGGTTAACGATATTTCTACCCAGAAAGAAAACATTAACTATATGTCTAAGCTTGCATGCCATAATAGCTTAGATTGAAAGGGGTAAACCACAAATGTTCGGTTCATTTGGCGAGGCTGTCGTCAGATTAGGGCATAAACTGGCTTATAAGGCCAAGTATCACAGCCCTGAGATGCTTGCAGTAGCTGGAACAATTGCTGTAGTTGGCGGTGTAGTTCTCTGCTGCAAGGCAACCCTTAAGGTCGAAGAGGTTCTGGACAAGTCTATCGAACTTAAGGATGAGATTGAGAAGGCGCTTAACAATCCGGAAGTTGAATACACGGATAAGGACGCTGCTCGTGACTCTATCGTACTCCGTTGCAAGACTGCTGGAGGACTTGCTAAGCTCTATGCGCCTGGAGCAGGCCTTATTTTACTCGGGATTGGGTGCTACATGGGCTCTTACGGCATCATGAAGAAGCGTAATATTGCTTTGATTGGTGCTTATAATGCCCTGAGCGATGAGTTTATGAGGTATCGTGAGAAAATTCGCGGGTCTGAAAATGGCCTTGCTTTGGACCGACAAGCTTTACACAACGAGTCGGATATTTCGGAAGGTGGTGATGACAAAATGTGTAGAATGAACTCCCCATTTGTAAAGTGCTTCAGCGCTGATACTACTGTTGAATGGACCAGGAATGTTAATGCCAACCTTGCATTCCTTCGTCAACAGGAGCGCTATTGCAATGATAAGCTTCGGGCAAATGGTCATCTGTTCCTTAATGAGGTTTATGATCTTCTTGGATTGGATCGAGATGAGGCAGGAGCCCTTTGCGGATGGATTTATAAGCCTGGAGAGGACCATCAGGTAGACTTTGGCATTAACAACCGTGAGTCTATTGCCTTTATTCCTCCTCAGGCTTTCAGCGCTGAACCTCCTAGCGAGTTCCTCCTCGATTTTAATGCTGAAGGGATCATCGCCGACAAGATCTGAAAGAAACTGGCGTCATGCGTTAGCATTGATAGGATCTAACAAGATTTGAATTTAATTGAAAGGACGATATTTACCCATGGCTATTGGAAAAATGTGCGATTGCTGCAAGAAATTCTATAAGAAAAACGCCTTTAAGCTGGAGCAGATGTGCCCGGATGACGAAAATGCCTCCAAGCGCTATATACTCGGCGTATATTTCTTTGACAATAAGAACATGCTTCATCGTCGCTTCGATCTGTGCGATGAGTGCCTTCATAATGCGATCGACCACCTTGAGCGTGGCTTCGGCGGTGAAAGCGACGCAGGCTGATAAGTACGTTTTGGACAGATTGGGGGTGATTGAATCATGTCCAAACTCAGAATCTTACTTTCGTTCGCTTTGGGTGTTGGTTTCGGCTCAGTACTCTGCAAAGCGATATTTGAGAAAACATGGCGTGAAGAACATGAGGAAGATCTACGCGAGCTTACCGCCACGCTTAATAAAGAAATTGAAAGGGTACGGAATAAGGTAAAGGAAGAAACCAAGATTGAAGAGAATACAACTGGCGTACACACTGTTGATAAGGATATTTCCGTTACCTCTACTGGTAAAGAGAAAACTTTCAATGATTATGCCAGCATGGTACGAGGTTTCGGATATTTGAAGGATGAAAAGGATAAGGATGGTAGAAAAGATGAGCTTGAGCTTTCGAATGGGCCGCCTTACCATAACTATCAGGAATATATGGAGTACATTAGGAACCTTCCTATCTTTAAGAAATCCGATATTTTCCCGATTACTGAAGACGATTTTGGAGATGATTTCGAAGACTATGACCAGGTTTTCTGTACATATCACAGTAAATCTGAAATCATGATGGAAGACAGCGGTCACGAAATTGATCCTTATGAAGTCTTTGGCAGGGATTGGAAGAATTATATTTTTGAAGAGGTCATCTATTTCTGTAATACGAAATTGGAGAATGTGTATGAGGTGATTATTGAGGATGACTGATCCATGGATTACGAGACTTAGGAACCAATATTTCTGGTCACTTGTCAGAATGGTTGAACCTGGCGGCAAAGAACATAGCGAACTGCTTAGCATTATGTTCAATATGGATTACCATTATGACAATTGTATGGACGAAAACCGCGCTGCGGATGGAATGAAGCTGAGAGAAGACTATTTAGCGGCTTGTAATAACGATGCCAAGGTTCGAGTTGCTATCAATGTTCATTCTATTTCTGTATTTGAGGTGCTTCTTGCATTAGCGCAGAGAATTGAAGATGATGTAATGCAGGAAGATGAACTTGGAGACAGATCACCGATGTGGTTTTGGTCTATGATCAGAAATGTTGGTTTATATGATTGTACAAATTCATCAGATCGAATTAACGATGGATTGAAGATATTTAACACCCTTCAAACTGCATTGAGTAGAGATTTTGATGAATGTGGCCATGGCGGATTCTTCCCGGTGGAGTATCCGCCTAGCGATATGAGAGATTCAGATTTGTGGGGACAGGCTATGTGTTGGCTTGTCGAAAACTTCAGTGCTCATTGAGGTGATATTTTAATGCTATTTGTAACTAAAGTTCAAGTATGGGGATTAGAAGGCGCCATTCGTGGAATGCGGAACGCGAGGGAATCTTGGAATAAAAGCGATACGGAAGGTCTGGACATTGGACCTAATGATAAAAAGTTAATGACCAGTTTAGTTGGAGCTGGAAATCCGAGCCATCGGAAGTTTATGAGAATGATCCATGTGATGTGTGATATTACTGCTCCACTGTATTGGTGGAAAGAATTCGATACGTATAAGGTCGGCACTACTGCCAACAGTACAAGCAGTATTTATCATGCTCGTCACAAAAAGTTCAGACTTGGAGACTTCTCTTATGATCTGATGGATGCCAAAGACATTACCGGATATTTAGTTCCAATCATTGATCATCTGAATCGCTATGTCGATCAGTATGAGGAAACTAAGAACATTGTCTGGGTACGTAAAATCCAGAAGCTTATGCCGATGAGCTATAACCAATTGCGGACTGTTGACATGAATTATGAAGTTTTAGCGAATATTTATGCTCAAAGGCAGAACCATCCGATTGATGAATGGAGAACATTCATTGATAACTTCATCAAAAATTTACCTAATTGTGACTTGATTATGTCGTAAATGTGACAAAAATGGTGTTACACTTTTTGTGACATGTTACAAAAAAGTGTAACAAAATTTGAGGTTTTGGTCGAAATTTTTCGGAAAAGGGCTGAAGTCGAAATTTTGAGAAAAATATGTGACAAAAAAGTGTAACAGGTGTGACAAAAATGAAAAAAAAGTGTAACAGAATTTTTGGCTAATTTGACCCGGAATTGGTCGATTTTAGCCCTTTTTTGGTCAATTTTACCCCTTTTTTGGTCAATTTTAAGGTAAAAATAGTATAAAAATAAAAAGTGTTACAGTTGTGACAGTTTTGAAGGCTAAAAAGTTTATAAATTTTTTATATATATTTAAAGGAAGACCCCTTAAAAGTGTAACATTTGTAACAAACCCTTTTTAGAGGTCAAAAAGAGGTCGTTTTATGGATTTTTACCGAATTAATGCCATCACTCATAATGGGGTTACAAAAATTACTCCGGAGTTTATTGTATACCCAACAAAAGATCTGATGGTGAGGGGTAAAGAGTTCTATGCTATATATGATGAGGAGAACAATACCTGGTCAACTGATATTTATGATGTGATCAGATTAATTAATAAAGATTTATATAAAACAAGAGATCTAATGAAGCAAAATGGTGACGATGTAATCGTTAATGATGTATCGAACTATTCAAATGGAGTATGGAAAACGTTTCGAGATTATCTGTCAAGGATGGGTGATACATACGAATCATTAGACAGCAAGATCAAATTTTCAAACGATATTTTGACAAGGGATGATCATTGTAGCAAAAAGCTTGACTACGCATTAAATGATGGGGATCATTCAGCATGGGACAAGCTTATGGGAACTCTATATGAAGAAAGCGAATTACAGAAGCTAGAATGGGCCATAGGATCAATCGTAAAAGGTGATAGTGTTAGTATTCAAAAATTCTTCGTGCTTTATGGAGCTGCTGGAACTGGTAAAAGTACATTTCTCAAAATATTACAGGATATGTTTGAGCCTTATAGCTCGCCGTTTGATGCTAAGGCATTAACTTCCAACAATCAATTCACCACTGGGATATTTCGTACTAATCCGCTTATATGCATTCAACACGATGGTGATCTGAGTAGAATTGAAGATAATACCAAATTGAATTCGATAGTATCTCATGAACCATTGTTGATTAATGAAAAGTATAAGTCTGAGTATGTAATTATCCCAATGGCAATGCTATTTTTAGGAACAAACTCACCAGTTCGCATCACAGACGCAAAGTCTGGAATCATTAGACGACTTATTGATGTTAGCCCGTCAGGCGCCAAGCTTCCTCATGAAGAATACGATATTTTGATGTCAAGAATTAAGTTTGAACATGGAGCCATAGCGAAGCATTGTCTAGATGTATATGAGAAGCTTGGCAGAACATTTTATGATCCTTATGTACCAAGATCAATGATTTACAAGACAGATTTCTTCTATAACTTTGTAGAAGAGAACTATCCGATATTTCACCAACAGGAATACTGCACCTTGAAGCAAGCTTGGCAACTATATAAGGAATACTGTTCAGATTCTGGCGTTACTTCACTTATGAAACGATATTTATTTAGAGAGGCTTTAGCAGATTACTTCGATAAATACTATAATTTAACAAGAATAGATGGCAAACAGATTCGAAGTGTCTATGTGGGGTTTAAAGCTGACAAATTTGGATATGAAGAGACTGAACCTGAAGAGGAAGTTAATGGGGAGATACCAGAATT
This sequence comes from uncultured Lachnospiraceae bacterium, assembly GCA_947626285.1. Taxonomy (GTDB): domain Bacteria; phylum Bacillota; class Clostridia; order Lachnospirales; family Lachnospiraceae; genus Choladousia. The sequence continues at coordinate 7,871 of CANQRR010000073.1, read as the reverse complement.
TTTGAAGTTTGAAGAGCAGGAATCTATATTTGATAAGACCTATGGCGATTGTCCAGCACAATTAGCGAATAAAAATGAGACTCCAACTTACAGGTGGTCAGATGTTAAGACTAAACTTAGCGAGATTGATACTTCTAAGACTCATTACGTACTTTTAAGTGAAAACGAGATTGTTATAGATTTCGATCTTAAAAATTCTGAGGGTGAGAAAGATCTAAATCTTAATATAAAGGAAGCTTCGAAATGGCCACCTACATATGCAGAGCTCAGTAAGTCTGGTAATGGAATTCATTTACACTATATTTATGATGGAGATACTACAAAACTAAGTCGAATATTTAGTAATGGGATAGAAGTTAAGATATTTACTGGACTTAGTTCGTTAAGACGTAAATTAACCAAGTGCAATAACTATGAAATCGCACACATAAGTTCCGGCTTACCTTTAAAGGAGGCAAAAAATGTGCTTAACTTTGATGCGGCGTTAAGTGAAAACAAATTACGAGAGCTTATAACTAGAAACATTAATAAAGAATTTCACCCAGGTACAAAACCGAGCATTGACTTCATATACTATATTTTGAAAACCCAATATGATAAAGGCGCAGTTTATGATGTAAGTGATATGGCTCAGGCTGTAATGGTGTTTGCTTCCCATAGTACTCATCATGCTGCGTACTGTCTTAAGATGGTTAATAAAATGAAATTTAAGTCAGACAACGATATTCCGGAAGAAGAATTCGATGGAGATGAACCTTACGTATTCTTTGACTGTGAGGTTTTTCCAAATCTGTTTTTAGTGAACTGGAAATATGCTGGCGAGAAACACAGAGTTGTCAGACTTATTAATCCAAGCCCGATAGAGATTGAAGCTTTAATGAAACATAAACTCATAGGGTTTAATAATTTAAGGTATGATAACCATATGCTTTATGCATGTTGGATCGGATATTCTAATGCGGAACTCTATAAGTTGAGTCAGGATATAATAGGAAAGAAGCGAGATGCATTCTTCGGTTCGGCATATGGAATCTCATTTACAGATGTTTACGACTTCGCTTCGGCCGGTAACAAGAAATCTTTGAAGAAATGGGAAGTAGAACTTGGAATCCATCACCAAGAACTCGGATTACCATGGGATCAACCTGTTCCAGAAGACATGTGGCCTAAGGTCGCTGAGTATTGCGACAATGACGTTATTTCAACAGAAGCCGTATTTAATCATTTATCTGGTGACTGGAAGACAAGACAGACACTGGCAAGGCTTACTGGATGCAGTGAGAATACAACGACTAACAACCTTACTATCAAGTTTATATTTGGTAATGATAAGCCTGGTTTAGTTTATACAGATTTAGCTACAGGTAAACAATACGGTCCAGGAGAACCAGGTCCATATGATGCAGAAAAGAAGTGATATTTTATGAGGAATGACTTTCCTGGCTATACTTATGAGAATGGTAAGAATATGTTTCGTGGAGAAGATATTGGACGTGGTGGCTATGTATATTCAGTTCCTGGAATTTATAATAATGTAGTTTGTTATGATTCTGCAAGTCATCATCCATCCAGTATAATAGCTATGAATCTGTTTGGCGACCATACAAGTCGTTATGCCGATATTCTCAAAGCCAGAATAGCCATTAAGCATAAGGATTATGAAGCATTAAAAACCTTGCTTGACGGAGCTTTGGATGGGGTTATTGAGAGCGATGAGGATGCTAAGAATATTAGTAATGCTCTTAAGACCGTCCTTAACTCTACGTATGGTCTTACAAGTGCCTCATTTCCGAATGCATGCCGAGATGTCCGTAATGTTAACAATATAGTAGCGCTTCGTGGCGCTTTATTTATGGTAGTTCTTAGAGATGCGCTTACTGAACGTGGGGAGAAAGTAGTGCATATCAAGACTGATTCTGTTAAAGTTGCGGATCCAGCGCCAGATACATTTGAGTTCATTAATGATCTGGCTAAGGAATATGGATATACGTTTGAGATTGAGCATGTATTTCGCAAGTTCTGTCTGATTAATGATGCTGTATATATTGCATATAGAAGCGTAACTGATCCAAAAGGACCAGGATGGGAAGCTACAGGAGCTCAGTTTGCACAGCCTTATGTATTTAAGACGTTATTTTCTAAAGAGCTCATAACTTTTAAAGACATGCAGGAAGTTAAGTCAGTTACATCAGGTGCTATGTATCTGGATTTGAATGAGTTTCTGCCTGAAGATGAGCATAACTATCAGTTTGTGGGTAGAACTGGTCTGTTTACTCCGATTCAGGAAGGATGCGATGGCGGGTTGCTTATGCGCATCAATCCAAATACTGGAAAGTATAATCATGTGTCTGGTACTTCTGGATATAGATGGCTCGAATCCGAAACTGTAGAAACTTTGGAATTACAGGATAAGATAGACCTTAGATATTACAGAGATTTGGTTGACAAAGCTGTAGCCGCAATTGAACAGTTTGGCGATTTTGAGAAGTTTAGAGATTGTACTGAAAATATTCCACCTTACTGTCCATTCTTAGAAGATTGTAGTAAGTGTGAGTTTTATGATCAATGTGATGCTCTTCCCTTTTAAAAGGGATATTTGAAAGGAGTAAACCATGGATAAGACCAATAAAGTAGTTTCTAATATTAACATTGAGCATGCTCGGATTACTTTCCGTAACTTCTCTGGCAAAGAAGGAAAGTTCAATCCGGCTGGTCGTCGTAATTTTTGTGTTTTATTGGATGATCTGGATCTTGTTCGGAAGCTTCAGGGCGACGGTTGGAATATAAAGTTTCTCAAGCCTCGTGACGATTTCGAGAATGAGCAACCTTATATGCAGGTTACTGTAGCATTTGGTCGGATCCCACCGAAGATCTATATGATTTCAAACGGTCGGAAGAGTCTGATTGACGAAGATACAGTTGATATTTTAGATTGGGCTGAGTTTGAGAATGTCGATCTGATTATTCGGCCTTATAACTATGAATTTACCGGTCGTCGTGGCGTAAAGGCTTATCTCAAGACCATGTATGCTACGATTGCCGAAGATGAGTTCTCTTCGAAGTACCAGAACGTTCCTGATACTGCTAAGAGTGCGATATTTGCTAACTAATGGTTAGACTCTCGGACTATCAAATGGACGCTGTTAAGCGGCTTAAAAATGGTTCGATTCTTTGTGGCGGGGTCGGTTCTGGCAAGTCTAGGACCGCCCTTGCCTATTACATGTTCGTTGTGTGTAAAGGTATGGTTCCTTTAAACGGAGGAAGCGATATTTCACCAATGAAGGAACCGATGGACTTATACATAATAACAACCGCCAGAAAAAGAGATACTTTGGAATGGCAAAAAGAATGCGTTCCATTTTTACTTTATGAAGAGAAAGATCCGATATTCAACGTAAAGATTGTCGTTGATAGCTGGAATGCCATTGGTAAATACACAGAAATTACAAATGCTTTTTTTATTTTTGATGAACAGAGAGTGGTTGGTTATGGAACATGGGCTAAAGCCTTTATTGTAATTTCAAGATCAAATAAATGGATTCTTCTTAGTGCTACGCCAGGAGATACATGGATGGACTATATTTCTGTGTTTGTTGCCAATGGATTCTATAAAAACAAGACTCAGTTTATAAATGAGCATGTAATATATAACAGATTTGCGAAGTACCCAAAAGTGGATCGATATTTAGGTATAGCTAAGTTGATAAGAGAAAGGGACTCCATCCTTGTCAATATGGATTATCAAAAGAAAACGGTTATGAATCATATAGTTTTAAAAGTCGGCTATCCTAGCGATATTTACAATTATGTCGTAACTGAAAGATGGAACATTTATAAGAATGAGCCTTGCCAAGATGCTGGTTCATTGTGCCAGACTTTAAGAAGAGTTGTTAACGAGTGTGATGAACGCCGAATACAGATGGTCGATTTGATTCGGAATAATCCAAAATTAATCGTCTTTTATAATTTCAATTATGAACTAGAGATATTAAGATTCATATGCACTAACATTTGCAGAGTTCCGTATAGTGAGTGGAATGGACAGAAGCATGAAGCGATATTTACAGAGAAGGATAAGTGGGTTTACCTTGTTCAGTACTCCGCAGGAGCAGAAGGTTGGAACTGCATAGACACAAATGTAATTGTATTTTATTCACCTAATTATTCATATAAAATAGCGACTCAAGCTGCTGGCAGAATAGACAGAGTTAATACACCATTTGTCAATTTGTATTGTTATCACATCTTGTCAGACTCAAGTATTGACAGAGCTATATGGAATTGTTTAGAAAAGAAAAAGATATTTAACGAATCAATGTTTGAGCCGAACTAATTTGGCCTTTACCTCGCAAAAATTACACGGACTATAATAGGAGAAGGAGTGTGACAAAAAAGTGTCACACTTTTGTTTTTGCAACGGAAAGGTGGCCGATATTTTGAAGCGAGAATCGAAATTTCAAAGCGAATTAATCAAAGAAATTAAGAAGTTATATCCTGGTTGCATCGTCCTTAAGAATGATTGCAACTATTTACAGGGTATTCCAGATTTGCTCGTTCTCTATAAGAAGTATTGGGCCGCCTTAGAATGTAAGAATTGCGAAGAGGCCAGTCATCGCCCTAATCAGGATTACTATGTTAAAAAGATGAATGATATGTCTTATGCCAGTTTTGTCTATCCTGAGAATAAGGAGGAAGTGCTAGATGGTCTTCGCAAAGCATTCCGAGATCGAAGGAAGCCACGCGTTCCTAAGCGCCTCAAAGTATCATTGGATTAACTATAGTGATGAGAAACTTGATGAGAGTTATGTAAAATGGAGAGCCATAGAAATGGGCACGAAGTATCATGAATTTGCTGCCGAAGCAATTAGATTGAAGATTCGTATGCCCAGATCTAAGAAGACTCTCTATCATTATATCAATGATGCGATTGGTTTTAGGATGACACCAGAACAGCCTTTATGGTATTCTGAAAATTGTTATGGAACTGCTGATGCTATATCTTTTCAGGATGACTATCTGCGGATCCATGATTTAAAAACAGGAACTACAAAAGCATCGATCCATCAGCTTGAAGTTTATGCGGCGTTATTCTGTTTAGAGTATCATATTAGACCAGATAAGATTACCATGGAGCTGAGGATCTATCAGAATGATGAAGTATTGGTTCACATGGCAGAACCAGAAACTATTAAGTCTATCATGACAACAATAATAAGATTTGATCGCCGTATCGAAAAGTTGAAAGGGGGTTGATGCCCTATGGTTGTCTATGAAGAGGACTATCTAGAACATTATGGAACCCCAAGACATTCTGGTCGTTATCCCTGGGGATCTGGCGAGAACCCATATCAAAGCGCACCAGGTCCAAGAAGTAAATTGCACGTTGTTGATGATTTAAGAGCTCAAGGTTTAAAAGATACTGAGATTGCTAAGTTGTGTGGCATCAGTACTGGTGAATTAAGAGCTGTAATAACTGCTGGCAGGGAGCAACAAAGAGCTGCCGATTCTGCTCAGGCTATTCGACTTAAGGAAAAGGGCTATTCTAACGTTAAGATCGGACAGATTATGGGTAAACCAGAGTCTTCCATTCGAAATCTTCTTAAGTACCATGACCAGGTTAAAGAAGATTCAACTAAAAATGTTAGCAACTATCTTAAGGATCAGATTGGTGAGAAGCAGTTCCTGGATGTAGGCAGAGGCGTAGAATCTTATATGGGTATATCAAAAACTAAATTGGATTCTGCGCTTAATACTTTGAAAACCGAGGGTTATCAGGTATTTAACATTAAGGTAGATCAACTTGGGACTGATCATCAGACCACTATAAAAGTTCTTGCCCCACCAGGAACTGAGTGGAAAGATGTAATGAACAACAAAGATAAGATTGGTCTACCTTTTGGTGTACAGTTTGAAGATAATGGATTGACTATGAGAAACATTAAGGATCCTGTCAGCATTGATCCTTCTCGTGTTAAGGTCCGTTATGCTGAAGAAGGTGGCATTGATATGGATGGTGTCATTCAACTTCGGCGTGGTGTTGAGGATCTTAACCTTGGTCAAGCCAGATATGCTCAGGTTCGTGTTAAAGTTGGAGATGACATGTACTTAAAAGGCATGGCTATGTACTCCGACAATCTCCCTGATGGTGTTGACATTATGTTCAATACTAACAAGACAAGAGAGCACGCACCTGAAATGAAAGATGTACTAAAAGGATTGAAGGATGATCCCGACAATCCATTTGGTGCCACCATTAGGCAGTTCGACTATACAGGTAGTGATGGTAAACAGCACCAATCCCCACTAAACATAGTCAATGCTGAAGGTGACTGGTCTAAGTGGAGTAAAACTTTGTCTAGTCAGTTCCTCTCTAAACAGTCTAAGCAACTGGTAGAGAAGCAATTGAATGAGACCTATAAGGATAAGATGACAGAGTTTGATGAAATCAAGTCATTAACTAATCCTGCTGTCAAGAAGAAGATTCTTGAGAGCTTTGCTGATGACTGTGATGCAGCCGCAGTTCATCTTAAAGCGAAGGGTCTGCCTGGTCAAGCAAGCAAAGTTATACTCCCATTCCCTGATATGAAAGAGAATGAGATCTATGCACCTGGTTATGAAGATGGCAGCACTGTAGTTCTTGTCAGATTCCCCCATGCTGGTAGATTTGAAATCCCTACTCTTACAGTAAACAATAAGCACAAGACAGCTAATAGCCTTATTAAGAATGCAGTTGATGCAGTTGGTATTAATAGTAAGGTTGCCGAACAGCTATCTGGCGCAGACTTTGATGGGGATACAGTACTTGTAATACCTAACAACAATGGGGCGATCAAGACTTCTAAACCTCTAGCTCAGCTTGATGGATTCGATCCTAAGGTTTCCTATCGTGCTTATGAGGGAATGCCTAAGGTTGGTAAGAGTACTGGTTTTCATAAGCAAAGAGAGATGGGTGAAGTAAGTAACCTGATCACTGACATGACTTTGCTGGGTGCCAATGAATCAGAGATAGCCCGTGCTGTTAGACATAGTATGGTAGTCATTGATGCAGAGAAGCACAACCTTAACTGGAGACAGTCCGCCATTGACAATAACATAGCCGACCTTAAAGAAAAGTACCAGGGTCGAAAGAAAGCAGGGGCTGCTACCCTTGTATCCCGTGCAAAAGGGGACTATAGTATGCCCCAGGTCAAAGAACGCATGGGTATAACAAAGCAGAACACTAATCCTGAGACTGGTGAAAAGATACTGGAGTTTACAGGGAATACCTACGTCGATAAGAACGGCAAGGTCCAGCAAAGACTTACTCGTACCACAAAGATGGCAGCTACTAATGACGCACGTACACTCCTATCCACCAAGCCCGACCCCAGGGAGGTGGCCTATGCGGACTATGCCAATAAAATGAAGGCCCTTGCTAACGAAGCACGTAAGGAGTACTTAGCTACTGGCAACATGTCCTATAGCCCCGACGCCAGGGTCAAGTATGGGGATGAGGTGGCGTCCTTAAATGCTAAATTGAACGCCGCCAAGAAAAATGCGCCTCTTGAAAGAGCTGCTCAAATCTATGCAAATGAATACTTCAAGTCTTGTATGAAAGAAAATCCAGACATGGAGAAAGATGAACAAAAGAAAATAAAAGGACAAGCTCTTACTGCTGCTAGAAATCGTATTGGCGCTGGCAAAGAAAGAGTTAAGTTTACTGATAGAGAGTGGGAAGCCATACAAGCTGGTGCTATTTCACATAGTAAGTTAACTGAGATACTTAACAATGCAAACATGGATTCAGTCAGAGCGCATGCAACACCTAAAACTGTTGGTGGATTAACAGAATCACAGATTTCAAGAGCTAGAACTATGATGAGTAACCCTAA
>CANQRR010000072.1 GCA_947626285.1 uncultured Lachnospiraceae bacterium | reverse complement strand
AAATCTACTGCAACAGCTTTCATTTTTCAATGGTTAACGCCATTTTTTAATGTCTGATACCAAAGACAGGTTATATAGGAAAACGGAGAAATCACAAGGGCTTTTCTAGAAATATGCAAAATAGCAGACTCTGTACATTTTCTCCTCTGTATGCTATAATCCCAGATGATCATTTGAGACGACCGGAAACCCGGACAGGGTTTCCGGCTTTTCACGGGGACACAGGATGTGAAAGAGGGAAAAGGACTCGAAAAAACCCGAAAGAGAAAAAAGATTTGATAGAGAGAAAAGAACTTGAAAGAGGAAAACGGGAATGGACGGAAACAGCAATCACAACATAGATGTTTTTGAGCGGATGCCGGTCGCGCGGGCGGTGCGGACGATGGCGATCCCCACGATCATTAGCCAGCTCATCGTATTGATCTACAACATGGCGGACACGTTCTACGTTGGGCGCACAAACGATCCGTATATGGTGGCGGGCGCGTCGCTGATCCTGCCGATCTTCAATATCACGGCGTCGCTGGCCGGGCTTGCGGGCTCGGGCGGAGGCGCGCTGATCTCGCGGCTTCTCGGAAGAAAGCAGCCGGAGGAGGCGGGAAAGGTATACAGCTTCTGCGTCTACCTGAGCGTGGCGCTGTCCGCGCTGTTTTCCCTTAGCGTGCTGATTTTTATGCGTCCGCTGATGATCCAGATCGGGGCAGGGGAGGACACCTACCGCTACGCGAGCAGCTACGCGTTTTTCGTGATCGTCTGCGGAGCCGTGCCGACGGTGCTGTCGAACACGCTGTCCATGCTGATCCGCAGCGTCGGGGAGTCGAAGAAGGCGGGTTTCGGCATCACGATGGGCGGGCTGATCAACATCGCGCTGGATCCGCTGTTTATGTTTGTGCTGTTGCCTGACGGCATGGAGATCGTCGGCGCGGGCGCGGCGACCTTCCTGTCCAACTGTATCGCCTGCATTTATTTTATCGTCGTGCTGTTCCGGATGCGCAGGGATACAGTGCTGCGGCTGAACGCACCGCTTGTGCTGCCGACGAAGCGAAGTATTGCGGAGGTCTTCGGCGTCGGCCTGCCCTCGGCGATCGCCACACTGCTGTTCGATCTGGACTATATCGTGATCGACCGTCTGATGTCCGGATACAATGACATCGCCCTTGCGGCCGTCGGCATCGTGCTGAAGGTGGAGCGGCTGCCGCTGAACGTCGGCATCGGGATCTGTCAGGGCATGATGCCGATCATCGCCTACAATTATTCGGCGAAGAATTACAAGCGCATGAACGAGACAAAGCGCTACTCCATGAAACTGGGCCTGATCTGCGCGGCGGTGAGCGTCGTGTTGTACGAGATCTTCGCGGGACCGATCATGCATATTTTTATCGGTGACGCGCAGACCGTGGCGCTCGGCACCGTGTTTCTTCGCATCCGTGTCCTCGCGACGCCGCTGATGTTTTTGAGTTTCTTTCATGTGTATCTGTTCAACGGCTTTGGCAAGGGCGGTTACGCGCTCTTTCTCGGCGTCATGCGCTGGGCGGTGTTTAATATCCCAATGCTTTTCCTGCTGAACCGGTTGATCGGCATCAACGGCATCGTGTGGTCACAGTCTGCGGCGGACGTGCTGACGGTGGCTTTGTCGTTTGCGGTGTACAGAGGATATGAGAAGAGGATGAGGCTGAACTGATCATTGATTTTACAGGAGAAAGAGGATGATGCAGATGGGCGATTACACGAATTATGATATGCACACGTTACTGAACGCGGCAGGTCTGATCCTTTTCGTTCTTTTGGCGTATCTTGTGTTGTATTTTTATTACAGATGGAAAAATCACAGGAACATGATGCGGAAGATCCGCCGGGAGTGGGGTCAGCCGCCGGAGCAGGAGTATGGGCTGGCGGAGTTCGAGAACATTGGAAGATATTATGTCAACCGAAAAACGGATGAATTTCAGATCGATGACATCAGCTGGAACGATCTGGACATGGACCGGGTATTCCTCTGTCTGAATCACACGCGCTCGTTTCTGGGTGAGAGTTATCTGTACTATCTGCTGCGCACTCCGCGGATGAAAAGCGAACCGCTTGAGAAATTTGAGCGGCTTGTCTCGTGGTTTCGCGTGCACACGGCGGAGCGCGAGGAGATGGAATATTTCTTTTCAAAGCTCGGCAGGAGCGGAAAGAGTTCCATCTTTGACTATATCTATAATCTGGCGTCGGTACAGCTTGGAAGTCCGCTGATCCACTACGCGATGATCGTGTTGATCATCGCATCGGTCGGAGTGCTTCTTGTCGCGCCTCAGCCCGGTATCCTTCTGCTGATCCTCGCGCTGCTCCTCAGCATCTGGACCTACGAAAAATATAAGCGCCCGGTTGCCCCGTACATCACATCCTGCATCGCGCTGGAGAAGATCCTGCGCGCGGCGGAGGGGATCGTGAAGTATGATGTGCCGGGTCTTCAAAAGGATGAGATCAGATCGTATGTCGGGGAGTTCGGGAGACTGCGCCGAAATATGTGGATGCTGCTCGCGGGTGAGGGCACGGGTCTTGAAAGCCTTCTGTTTGTCTATCTAAACAACCTGCTCCACATTGACGTGATCCAGTTCCATGCGGTGGTGGGGGAGATCGCGAAGAAGCTTTCGCGGTTTGAGTTCCTTGTAGAAGAGATGGGTCAGATCGAGGCCGCGATCGCGGTCGCGTCGACCCGTGAGCTGTATCCGGAGCATACGATCCCGGAGCTTCATGAGGAGGGCAAAATTCGCTTTCGCGCCGTGGAGATGTACCATCCGCTGATCGATGAGCCGGTCGCGAACTCGATCGACACAGAGAAGTGTGTCCTGCTGACCGGTTCCAACGCGTCCGGGAAGTCCACATTTCTGAAGACCGCGGCGTTGCAGGCGCTCCTCGCCCAGACGATCCACACGGTGTTCGCGAAGGAGTATGAGGGACGATATTTTCGCGTATTCACGTCGATGGCACTGCGCGATGATATCATGAGCGAGGAGAGTTACTATATGGTCGAGATCCGTTCGCTCAAGCGGATCCTGGACACGGCTGGAGAGGAGCCGCCGGTGTTCTGCTGTGTGGACGAAGTGCTGCGCGGAACGAACACAGTCGAGCGTGTCTCCGCTTCGTCACAGATCCTGAAGTGGATGGCCGGGAAGAAGCTGATGTGCATGGCGGCGACGCACGACATCGAGCTGACCTGGATCCTGGAAGATATTTACAGGAACTGTCATTTCGAGGAGGAGGTCACGGACGAGGAAGTCCGCTTCGATTACCGCTTGCGCGAGGGCAGGGCGATGACCCGCAATGCGATCCGCCTGCTTGCCCTGATGGGCTTCGACGAGGGTATTATCCGGGATGCGACTCAAATGGCGGAGAAGATGGCTGACTCAGGACAGATGGCCGCCCCAGGGCGAAGCACTCGCTGCTGAGTCCGTGAGTAAGTGATAGTGAACTGTAACGGCGGAGCATCTGGTGTCAGAGGTATAGCTTAGTCTGTCATCGTTCTTTCATAAAATAGTCCGGTTAAAAACCACAGCGGCGCGTAGTCGAGCCGGATCACTCCGTTCACATGATACGGAGAATCACTGTAGTCCCAGGGACAACAGCCGCGTTTTTTCAGATAAGAGCCTGTGCTGTATTCCACAGCGTAGATGCCAAGCATGTAGACGAGGCCGCGCCTGACGGCGCCGAGGCGCTTCAGGTGTGTTGAGAGTGGGCCAATCACGGATGCCATGCCGTAGATTGGGAACATCCGCAGGGACGAGAAGCCCGTCAGTTTCGGATCGTGGCTGGCGAGAGAGTGCAGACCGGTCCAGAGCACTTCAATGCACCAGCCGTACATGCCGCAACGGATAAAATTGGATTCCAGGGGATATTTTAAGGAGAGTTTTGCAGGATGTCTCATGGGAAGGTCCTTTCATTGAATCATTATTTCGGAGGAACCTATGCGGATCGTTCGCTCCGTTTTCCATAGTGTTTCCCAAAGTTATTTTCGGATTCGCCCGGATTAAAATATTTTGCTTGCAATATAGAAGCGATATGCTATAATCAGCTTAAATAAATAATAGCGAAGTAGGAATTTGTGCGTTAAGTTGTCAGCGGCTGGGGAGTCGCCCTGAACCGAAAAACCCGTCAGAAGTTGGGTTTGCGATACATTTTCCGCACCCGTTGCTACAGTATGAGAGCGTCTCATAATGTGGAGGGAGTATTATTTATCAGCCCATTGTTCAGAGCCACATTGTGGAGGCGTTTTGTTATGCGGAAATTTACAGAGCATCGGGCGTACCATTTGCGATTGGCTTGTTTCAGAGCTTATGGAGGTTTACTATGGATGAGGAGAAGATCAAACAGGGAGTGCGCCTGATACTGGAAGGGATCGGAGAGGACGTAAATCGCGAGGGTCTTCTGGAGACGCCGGACAGGATCGCGCGGATGTACCGTGACCTGGCAGGCGGATATACGGAGGATGCCGCGGTACATCTGGCGAAGCGCTTTCACGTCGACAGCAACGATATGGTTCTGGAGAAGGACATATGCTTTTACTCCTTCTGTGAGCATCATATGCTGCCGTTTTACGGGAATGCTGCTGTCGCGTACATACCGGACGGCGAAGTGGTCGGGCTGAGCAAGATCGCGCGGACCGTGGAGGTCTATGCGAGACGCTTCCAGCTGCAGGAGAGGCTGACGACACAGGTCGCTGATGTTTTTATGAAGGAGCTCAAGCCGAAGGGCGTAATGGTGCTGATCGAGGCTGAGCATATGTGCATGACGATGCGCGGGGTGAAGAAGCCGGGAGCGAAGACCGTGACAGTAGTGACGCGCGGCGTCTTTGAGGGAAACGATGCTCTTCAGGCGACTTTTTACCGGATGCTCAGGCAGCAGGGGTGAGCGGTATGGCAGAGCGTGAGGAGGTTCGGGAGCAGCCGGTGGAGACGGGCGCGGAAGAGGGACTCGACAGGAGAATCCAGCGCATCTGGGATCATCCTCTGTTTCAGGAGGGGCTTCGGGCGAATGCACGTCTGGAGCAGGATCGGATTTTTTGCAAACATGATCACAGTCATCTGCTCGACGTTGCCCGCCTTGCCCTCATAGAGAATCTGGAGACAGAGGCCGGTATTCCCAAATATATGATCTACGCCGCCGCATTGCTGCACGATATCGGACGCTATCTGCAATATACAGAGCAGCTTCCTCATCAAGATGCGAGCGCGCGTCTCGCAGAGAGGATTCTTCCGGAGTGTGGATTTTTCGCCGACGAAACGGATCAGATCCTGCAAGCGATTCTGGCTCATCGGAACCCCGGTATCCGGGACGACGATGGGCTGCCCGGGCTGATCTTCCGGGCGGACAAGCGCTCGCGCTGCTGTTTTGCCTGTCCGGCTGAGGGGCAGTGCAACTGGGATCAGACGAAAAAGAATATGAGGCTGCGCGGCTGATGGGACAGAGCTGATCTGCCGCGTGTGACGGTAAAACACGTCAGGGCATGTAAGACGATATGGACGGGCAAGGAAATGGCCTAATGTGGAATATGCAGGAACGGAGCAGGACATGAAAATAGGGAACAGGGTATTTGACACAGAGCGCGGCTGCTATCTCATGGGGATTCTGAACGTCACGCCGGACTCATTCTCGGACGGGGGAAAGTGGACCGATATTGAGCGTGCGAAGGCTCATGTGGGAGAGATGATCGCGGAAGGGGCCGCGATCATTGACATCGGAGGAGAATCGACGAGGCCGGGACATGTCCGGATTTCGGCTAAGGAGGAGATCGCGCGCGTGGTACCGGTGATCCGGATGGTAAAAGAAAACTTTGACATTCCGGTATCCATCGACAGCTATAAGAGCGAGGTCGTAGAGGCTGCGCTGGAGGCAGGAGCAGATATGGTCAACGATATCTGGGGCTTTCGATATGACCGTCGGGTCGCGGAACTCGCTGCGAACTATCACGTTCCCTGCTGTCTGATGCACAACCGCCGGGAGCCGGCCTATGGGAACTTTATGGAGGATGTGAAAAGTGATCTGCGGGAGTCCGTGAGGATCGCGCTGGATGCTGGCGTACGCCCTGATCAGATCGTGTTGGATCCGGGCGTGGGATTTGGCAAGAACTATGAACACAACCTCATCGTGATCCATCGGCTGAAGGAGCTGAGAGAGCTGGGTTATCCGCTGCTCATGGCTGCGTCGCGCAAATCAGTGATCGGGCTGACGCTTGACCTGCCTTCCGAGGAGCGCCTGGAGGGTACACTGGCGATCACGGTGATCAGCGTACTGCAGGGAGCATCGTTTATTCGGGTACATGACGTGAAAGAGAACTACCGGGCAGTGAAAATGGCGCAGGCAGTCATGGCGGAGGGCATGCCCGCAGAATAAAGCAAGATTTACGGAGAAAAATATGGATCTGCAACAATTTGACAGGATTACCATTCAAAATCTGGAGGTGTTCGCCAGACACGGCGTCTATCCGGAGGAAAACAAACTCGGCCAGAAATTTCTGCTGACGGCGGAGCTTTATACGGACACGCGCAAAGCCGGGATGGCGGACGAGCTTGCGCAGTCGATCGACTATGGGACTGTGAGCCGCGTTGCCACGGAGTTTCTGCAAAAGAACACGTATCGGTTGATCGAGACTGCGGCAGAGCAGCTTGCGAAGGAGCTTTTGCTTCACACGGAGCATCTGCAGGCGGTGACGCTCGAATTGAAGAAGCCCTGGGCACCGGTCGGGCTTCCGCTGGAGACTGTATCGGTGAAGATTACACGCGGATGGCATACCGCGTATCTGGGGCTCGGCTCAAATATGGGGGACAAGAAGGCGTATCTGGACGGCGCAGTGGAGGCGATCTCCGGGACGGAGGGCTGCGAGCTGCTTCGTGTGTCGGATTATCTGTGTACAAAACCGTACGGCGGCGTGGAGCAGGGCGATTTCCTGAACGCGTGCCTGAGCCTGCGTACTCTGTTGACCCCGCAGGAGTTGCTGAACCGGCTTCATGAGATAGAACAGGACGCCGGGCGTGAGCGTGTGATCCGCTGGGGCCCGAGGACGCTGGACCTCGATATCCTGATGTATGACGATCTGATCATGGAGACGGAGGAGCTGATCCTTCCGCATGTGGAAATGCACCTGCGGGAATTTGTTCTTGAGCCGCTCCGGCAGATCGCTCCATGGAAGCGTCATCCGATCACCCGGATGACAGTGGAGCAGATGTTGGAACAATTGAAGAAGTGATTGAAAACGGGGACGCCGCGGTTCTGCGGTGTCCTCGAAATGTATGTATTCCACTGCAGTCCGGGCGCCGGCGACTGACAGCGATGGAGGATGGAATGAACTACAAAGAGGCAAGACAATTTATTGACCGGGTATCTGTGAAAGGCACCGAGCTGGGTCTGGAGACGATCACGAATCTGCTGGAATTGCTCGGAAATCCGCAGGACGAGCTGAAATTCATTCATATCGCGGGGACAAACGGAAAAGGTTCGGTGCTGGCTTATCTCTACACCGTGCTGCAGGAGGCAGGGTATACGGTCGGGCGGTACATCTCGCCGACGCTGTTCTCGTACCGGGAACGGATACAGGTGGGAGAGGGCAAAACTATCCGGAATATGGATCGTGGAAATCAGATGAGGATGGAACGCGCCGGGCAGGTGGAAAGCCTGGAGGAAGAATATATCAGCCGGGAGGATTTTGCCGAGTGCACCACAGCGGTTTCCGGTGCATATGACCGGATACAGCAGCGGGGGATGAAGCTTCCGACTGTCTTTGAGGTGGAGACGGCGATTTCCCTGTTATACTTTAAGAAGCGTGCCTGCGACTTGGTGCTTCTGGAGGTCGGCATGGGCGGGAGACTGGACGCGACAAACATCATCCGCACGCCGGTGCTCACAGTGCTGGCTTCGATCAGTATGGATCATATGGAGTTCCTCGGGAATACGCTTGCCGAGATCGCATGGAACAAGGCCGGCATCCTGAAACCGGGCGTCCCGGTGGCGTCAGCGCGGCAGCTGCCGGAGGCGGAGCAGGTGATCCGGGAGGAAGCGGCTGCGAAGGGCTGTGCGTGTATGTTCGTGCGTCCGGAGAAGATCGCGGATGTGCAGGAGAATATTTTCGGCGAACTTCGTGTACGGGCAGAGGACAGCCGGCGCGGCATGGATGGAAATGAGGGCAGATTATCCGAAAAGGATTATGTATGTCCGGTCGGTTTTCAGAGTTTCAAATACGAGCCCTTCGGGCGTGTAGAGATCGCGCTGGCGGGGCCGCACCAGAGAGAGAACGCGGCGCTTGCCTTGGAGTGCGTCGAAATTCTGCGGCAGTCCGGTTATGAGATATCCGATGCCGCTGTGAAAGAGGGGCTGCGAAAAACTGAGTGGAAAGGGCGTTTTTCCGTGATACACAGGGATCCGCTCGTGATCATCGACGGGGCGCACAATCCGGACGCGGCGGCGGTGCTGCGACGCTCTATCGAGGAGTATTTTCCGGATCGGAAAAAATATTATATTTTTGGAGTGTTTTCTGACAAGGAATATGATAAAATCATAGAGATTACCGTCGGACTCGCGGAGCATATCTTCGCGGTGGAGACGCCGGACAACCCGCGGGCATTACCTGCACGGGAGCTTGCGAAGGCAGTCAGCCGAGTGAATCCGTCGGTCGAAGCCGCAGAGAGCATCGCTGAGGCAGTACACAGGAGCTTTCAGATGGCAGAGCCGGACGACGTGATTCTTGCGTTTGGGTCGCTGTCGTTTCTGGCGGAGGTAGAGCGGGCTGTGCAAAGTTATGAGGAGGATATATGAAGGACTTACTGGAATTGAGAGAAGAGATCGACGCGATTGACGCGCAGATCGTGAAGCTGTTCGAGGAGCGGCTGCAGATCAGCGAGGACGTCGCGGCGTACAAGATCGCCAATGGGAAAAAGGTGTTCGACAAGGACAGGGAGAATGAGAAGATCCGGACATTGACTGGGCTTGTGCATGACGATTTCAGCAAGCACGGCGTGCAGGAGCTGTTCCAACAGATCATGTCCATGAGCCGCAAGCTGCAGTATCAGCTTCTGGCGCAGCGGGGCGCGGCCGGGAGACTGCCGTTCATCGCGGTGGACGACATTGAGCGAGAGAATATTCGCGTCGTCTATCAGGGCGTGGAGGGCGCATACAGCCACGCGGCGATGCGCGAGTACTTCGGCAAGGACGTCAACTGTTTCCACGTGCGAAAGTGGCGTGACGCGATGGAGGCGATCGCGGAGGGCGCGGCGGACTATGCGGTGCTGCCGATTGAGAATTCGTCCGCAGGTATCGTCGCGGACAATTACGACCTTCTGGTGAATTTTGAGAATTACATCGTCGGGGAGCAGGTCATCAAATGCGAGCATGCGCTGCTTGGTCTGCCGGGGACGGAACTCTCGCAGATCAAAAAAGTGTACTCGCATCAGCAAGCGCTTTCTCAATGCGAGGAATATCTGGACCGTCACAGGGAGTGGCAGCAGATTCCGTTCGACAACACGGCGCGTGCGGCCAAGAAGGTGGCCGAGGACAAGGACCCGACGCAGGCGGCGGTTGCGAGCCATTTCGCCGCGGAGTATTTCGGACTGGAAGTGCTGGCGGATCATATCTACTACAACAAGGCGAATTCGACGCGCTTCATTATCGTCACGAACCAGAGAATCTTCCGGCGCGACGCGAAGAAGATCAGCATCTGTTTTGAGGTGCCGCATTACAGCGGCGCGCTGTACAACATTTTGTCGCACTTTATCTATAACAACGTGAATATGAGCAAGATCGAGTCGCGGCCGATCCCGGGACAGAACTGGGAGTACCGCTTTTTCGTGGACTTTGACGGGAACCTGAACGACAGCGCCGTGAAGAACGCGCTGCGTGGCATTCGGGAGGAGGCCATCAACATGAAAATCCTCGGGAATTATTGAAAAGCTTTTTTCGTATTCCTTTTAAATAATCTTTTTTCAGATCCTTTATGGAATGAAAAATAAGTATTTCCGAACGGCTAAGATTTCTGGATTCTATTTTTTGACGGAGTAGTTCCAGTGTACAAATTAAATCAGCAGCCTGAAATAATCGGTAATCGCTGGGTAATACTTTCCGAACATCATAATCAGCCAGTTCTGCCGCAAGAACTGTGTTTAAAATACGGTTTAATTGGTGTTGACCGTTATCATAATATAAGATTACTTGATCAAAAGACTGAAAATAGGTAAGATTTTCTTTGATAAATAAGGAAATCTCACGTGCCATTTGCCCTTCAAGCTTAAATGTATTTTCATAATTCTTTTTTTGAAAAATGAAGGATTTATACTGGATATCACACTTGGTTGTAAAATAATACAATTTCGTAAAAATGCTTCTGCGCTCGTTTGGCGATAAAAAACGATAGTCTTCTTCTCGCCGAATTAGCGGTTCTGTATGCACAACATGATTTTTAAATCCAAGGAGAGCGAGTTCGCTATTCAACTTTTGAATTTCCGCGGAAATATCCTTTGATTGATCATGCAGCACCATTGTAATAATATAAAAAGGGGAATGTACACTATATGTTCCGAAATCACCAGATTCGTCTACGAAGATACTTAGATTTTTCATGTTGTTCTATAAAAAAGTTGGCGGGGAGTCTCCCCGCCGATTAGGTTGGACCCGGGTCAATCTGACCAGCCCAAGTAAAATCATTGTTTCCTACACATTTAGTATATGCTGAAATGAGAAAAAAATCAATAGAAAATTTGGCTTTTTATGATCTTGTGTCGAGGAGGATCAATTATGAAGAGCAGAAAGAAGACGATCATTCTGATCATTCTTGTGGGAATCGTCATTTGCTGCGGAGGAATCTGGCTTTTCCTGTCAAGATATTTTTTCTATGATAAATACAACGTTCATGCGCAGAAGGCGGTAATGGATACGCTGAGTGAAAGGTATCATCAGGAATTTGAACTGCTGTCGACGGAGTTTGAGACAAAGGCGGTCGGGACAGAGGGAGCAGGATACGTACATATGTGGACCTATGCGCTTCAGGATGAGCAGGGAAGACAATTCCGGGCGTATGAACGCTTATATGGTCTGGTCGAAAAGGGTGACGGAAACTTCCATGCTTCGGATTATTTCAATTATATTGATGATACTTACGGGCAGCTTTGCATAGAGGAAAGCTTCGACAATCAATTTGACCTGAGCCCATACAGGCAGGAAAAGGGGAATCGCCTCGACGAACCGGAGTGGGAGGATTACCTGTTCACCTGCGAGAAAGACCATGCAGATGAAACAGCAAAGCTGCTGACGGAGTTTTATTTTAAGGAAACGGAGCTTTGGGACGACGGCTGTCTGAAATGTCTGGTGAAGGATGAGGAGGGAGAAACGCTGTTTTCTTATTTCTGGTGGGATGTTACGAGGGAATTGCAGAAACAGGAGAAGGAGATTACAGATCAGACGGTGTATGCATACATTTTGCAGGAATTGGAGAATTAGATGCCAGCAAAAATACAACTCTGTTTAGTGCAGGATATGCATCTTTGAATCAGAAAGGTGCAAATCTATGATGCATATTGTGATGAAAGTTGTTATTTGGCTCATCGAAGTATCGTTAAAGCGGAGTATGCGTGTATCAGTTTATCAGATAAAATAGATGGGAGATGCGAGCGATGCTGATGAATCTCAGGGAGTTCACAGAAACTGTGGACAGGGAAACAAAAGAGATGGACAGGGAGGAACTGTGGCTTCTGGTTCACAGTCTTGTGCGTAAGATGCCGGAGGAGGCGAGAGAAGAATTCCTGGATCTGATCAGGCGCGCACGGAAAAAAGAAACGGGGGACGGGGAAGGTGCCTGCAATATTGACGTTCTGGCAAGAGAGAGGGACAGAAAGGAGAACCATGCGCTGATTACCCGTCTGGAAGAACAGTTTCATGAGATGGAGAAATGTACTCTTGTGCTTCAGGCGAATGGATACGAGGATTATTCGTCAGGCTACTGGGATCCCGACTGGGTTTATGAATATGAAGATCCGGAAGAAATCGGACAAATATTTGAACAGGCGGATCAACTGATACAACACTGTGTGAACGATGGGTTCTATGAGGAAGCGGCAAAACTCTTCGACCTTGCGGTGGAGACAGAAGTTTATGCCGATGACGGAGGCGACGGGATATTTCTCAATCTTAGAGATCTGGTTCAGGAGCATTTAGCGTCGGTGGACTGCGAGAGACTCATCGCGTACGGACTTTACGCCGTATATCAGAATACGGAACCCGATAAAAGGGCGGAGGAACTGTACGATTATCTGAGCAGTACTTTTTTCAGAGGTACGCGCCTGGAGGCGATGCTGAGTGTCGGACGGGAAGAACTGGAAGGACAGGAAACGTTCTGGAGATCCTGGATTCGGTTGCTGGCAGATAAACCTGGAGATACAGCAGGAAGGTACTTGGAGGAGGCTGTTCTGTTCCAGTGCACAAGGGAGGAAATGATTGAGGCAGCGCATAAGGCGGCATCCCTGCATCCCGGTCTGTATCTGGCCGTTGTAGAAAAGCTTGCGGAAAATGACGCGGCCTGTGCCTTGGATACCGGAAGAACCGCTCTGAATGAGATTGACGAGACTTATAAAATACGCGGGAGCATAGCCCTGGCAGCGGCAGAAGCGGCGCTGAAAACAGGCGAAAGGAAATTGGCTGAGCAATGCTGGCTGGAGGCGTTCAGATCAGACACCACCGCGGTGAACTATCTTCGGATTGCGGCAGAGTGTGAGGAGCCCGAACTGTACCGGAAGGAACTGATGCAGGCAATCCATAGCTGCCAGGCTTTTTCCAACGATAGCTGTGGTCAGAACAGCGATTATGGAAACAGGTTTGACTCTTATCGGGAAATGAGCAGAAACTTCATGGATGAAAGAGGAGGGTTTCTCCTGTGTTTTCTGAGCGGGGATTTTGACGCGGCAATGGAAGAATGCGCCAAGGTGAAAAAAGGGCTGGGCTGGACGGGTCATGTGGTCCAGTGTGGGATTCCGCTGTTTCTCCTGCTGCTGCTTCAAAGCGGTACGCTGCCAGTCGGATGCAGAGAACAGTTGGGGACGCTGGCCTTTGAAATGGGATTTCGGAAGGAAGACTATGAGAAAGGGCTTTACAAAGAAGCCGGATCACAGGAAAAATCTGTCGAATATGAGGGCGCGGATAGTCTGGAAAAGGTTTTTTCAAAATGGAAAGCGCGTCAGACTGTATCTGCGGGTCAGGCAGAAAAGTATCTTGTTCAGTTGGAACGGCTGATCGATATGAGAGTAAAGGCGATCGTATCCGGACAGCATCGAAGACATTACGGCAGTGTCGCAGCGCTGGCCGCAGCATTGGGAGAGGTGAAGGAATCGAGAGGGGAATTATTCGCGAAGGACAGAATTTTGTTGGGCTATAGGGCGAAATTTCCCAGGCACTCCTCTTTTCATGCGGAGCTGCGGGCGTATGGGATGACGGATACGAGAAAGAAATAGGAAGAAAGCTGCAGTCCGTGCGCATAGCATCACGTTCCTTTTGGTAAGTATCATACTTTAATGTTCGTACTTGTTTTGGAATCATTCACGGTATGATTGTAGTACAGGGCGGGGGAAAAGTTAAACCCGCAAACATATATATTTCTCAGAATTTGTTGACTATATTGAAGAATGTGTTATTATGCTACTAGTGGTGAGGCCTACCGCAAAGTGGACTGCTAAAAGCGTTAGTGGCTCTAATGGAGTTGCTACAAGATGGCTATGCGGAAACGCATAGCTTTTTTTTCGAAGGAGATATGGATATGGGTAGAAAGAAAGCGGCAAACAGGATCATAGCTGCCTGCGGAAACGATTGCTCTGCATGTCCAAGATATGTAGCGCATCCATATGAAAAGACAGAGGATGAACTGCTGCATACCGCTGAATTATGGTGGAA
>CANQRR010000071.1 GCA_947626285.1 uncultured Lachnospiraceae bacterium | reverse complement strand
TCTCCGGATTTTTGGGTTATAATAAGTGAAGGTGTCGCTCAATCATCTAATTTTGATGATTTTGCGACACCCCCTTTTTCAAGGCCGCTGCCCTCTTTCCAAGACTCCCGTCTCCATCAAAGTCAGCCCGCTGCTTTCTGCATTTTGCTTTCTGCTTTTGCTTCCCATTCTTTTCTTTCTGTTCTTTGCTTTTTTGTTTTCTTCTTTCTACGTTTTCTCCCTGTTCAAAATTCCTTCCCTTTATAGATCCGAATACTCACCATCGCCGATAGCGCGAGCAGGCAGAGTCCCACGACCGGCCCCGCGTACAGCAGGCGCATCATCTGTCTGAAGTCAAGTTCCGGATGCCAGATTCCTGACTGTATCAGCATATATCCGATCAGAATCGGAGCCAGCATCACGATCGCCACGCTGGTCCGCGCTTTCTCCACGCCGAATTTGAACGTGATCGGAAGCTGAATCGCGAGCAGAGACAGACTGATCGTCTGGAAAATGCACTGTCCCGTTATTATCTCCAGTAGGACGGTTCCCGACACCGCGAAGAAAATTGCAGTAGTCACAAATCCCAGAATGTCCAGGAGCAAAGCAAGCATGTACTTCGACAATACGATCCTGCTCCGGGAGACCGGCATCGTCAGCGCATATTTGTCCCAGCCCGCCTTCTCATCGTATCCGCACGCAGTCAGCAGGACGATCGACATATAAATTGAAAACATCCCGCCGAAAAAGTATGCGCTCTTCTGCATCACACTCAGTCCGCCCCAGAACACCAGGATCAGCAGGTAGGATCTCCACTGCTGTTTCAGATTGATCAGGTCTTTATATACCAATCCGCTCATCTCGTCTCCTCCTTCACATGGTACAGCATGATGTCCTCAATGCTCGCCGGGTCGCAAACCAGACCGGCAGGGATCCTGTCGCGCAGCGCCAACGCCTCCGCGCCGAAGCTGTTCTCCCGCACGCCGACGATCGCGGAGCGGTCAAGAGCGTCCAGCTCCTGCCGCGTGCACTTCACCACCGCATATTTTTCCAGCAGGGAACTCTTCTCCTCACAGAACACAAGCTTCCCCTTGTGCAAAAACGCCACGTAATCGCAGATCTTCTCAAGATCGCTCAGAATGTGCGATGAGACAAAGATCCCATGGCTCTCGTCCTGCATGAAGTCCAGAAAAATGTCCAGGATCTCGTCGCGCACGATCGGGTCCAGTCCGCTCGTCGCTTCGTCGAGCAGCAGAAGCCGGCTGTCGTGCGAGAGCGCTACCGCAAGCATCAGCTTCATCTTCATGCCGCGCGAATAATCCTTGATCTTCTTGTCGCGCGGAAGATCGAACTTCCCAAGATACTGCGCAAATCGCGCGCCGTCCCAGCTGCGGTAACATTTCGACATCATCTTCGCGATGTTGTCCGCTGTCATCGCCTCCGGGAAATTGCACTCGTCCATGACGACTCCGATCTGCTCATTCCTCTGCGCAAGGCTCCCTTCCGTATTCTCACCGAAGATGGAGATCTCTCCCGCATCCTTTTTCAGCAGGTCCAGGATCAGCTTGATCGTGGTGCTCTTGCCCGCTCCGTTTTCCCCGATAAAGCCCATGACGCAGCCGGACGGGAGCGCAAGGCTCAGATCCTCCAGCGCAAACCCCGGATAGCGCTTCGTCACATGCTTCAATTCCAAGATGTTTCCCATATTCCATATCCCTCCTGATATCGCTTCTGCAGCTTATCTCTGCATATGCTTCTCTCTCCAGTCGGCAGCGTTCTCCCCGCTGCAAGCGATCTTCGGCTACTTCTCACTGTAGATCAGCTCCAGCATATCCTGCAGCTCCCCAAGGCTCAGCCTGCATCCGGCGGCAAGCTCGACGATCTCCTGCATCCGCTCCTCGATCCTGCGCAGCTGCTCCTCCCGCACGAACTCCAGGTTCTTTCCCGCCACATAGCTGCCCTTGCCGGGCACCGACACGAGAAAACCGTCCCGCTCAAGCTCCTCGTACGCGCGCTTCGTCGTGATCACGCTGATGCGCAACTCCTTCGCCAGAAAGCGGATCGACGGAAGGGCGTCCCCCTCCTTCAGCTCCCCGGAGATGATCTTCGACTTGATCTGCGCGCTGATCTGGTCGTAGATCGGCTGACCGCTGGAATTGCTGATGATAATGTTCAAACTTCGTTCCCTCCAATGTACATTGTATTTCTGTTTTCCGGAATTTTCTGTATACACAGCTGCTACATGTATTTACTGCTTTTACTGTATATATTCATTATATACAGTAAAAACAGATTGTCAAGTCCTATTGTAAATTTTTTAAAAACACGAAAAGTCCCGACATATTCAACAGGCCAAAGCCTAATCGAGCAGGGATGGTTTTACGCGGGGCTGCGCATATAAAACAAAAGCGACCAGCCCGTTCCGGCTGATCGCCCCTGCGTTTGATCTTCTTATCTTATCCCGGCGCGCTTCTCATCCGCTGAAAACGCGCCGCAATCTTCCTCTGCCTTTACTATACTGCACAGTCCCACGTCACTGTTTCCGACGCGGGGCATTCCGGCGGATCACTCTGCCTTTACTGCGCGCACAGTCCCTGCACTTCCGACGCCGTCAACACACCGTCGTAGACGCAGACATCGTCAAACAGTGCGTTCCGGCAGTCCTCATCATCCCAGATGTGGCCGCTGCCGACCATGACGTCCTTCGCCTGTGAGATGCCGGTCTTGTTCTTGCGGAAGCAGTCGCTGATGTCCTTCTTCTCCTCGCCGACCAGCTCGCCGTTCAGGTAGACCTTGATGCCGTTCGGGTCTACCGTATAGGCCACATGCTCCCAGACGCCGCGCTCGCCGCTCGTCGAAAGCAGGGAACCCTGCACGTCGCTGTAGTTGTTTGCGTTGATGCGGGCGATCAGGTTCGCCCCGATGCGCGTCAGCGGATAGTCTGCGTTCGCATCCGCCTCGAACAGCGCGCTGTGCTCAAAAGTCTCCTCTCCGATCTTCACCCACATCGCCACGGAGTAGCCGGACGGTCCGACCGGCTGCAGGGTATCCTCCGGCAGCAGCAGGTAGTTGACGCCCTTCGCGCCCGCCTCGTTCGTCACGGAAAGCACGCTGCCGCGCTCCTCGTCCTGAACGACAGACGCCTCTCCGATCAGCTCCGCGTTCTCCTCCAGCGTGGAACCCTCCACCGGGGCGATCGACGTCCCGCTCACGGAGCCTTCCTCGAAATCGTAGCCGCAGATCAGCACGGAGAGTCCGCGCACCGCGACCTTGCAGCTCTTCTCGACCGTTGTCTCCCCGCAGGTCACCTGCGCGGTCAGCTCCACACGCACGTCCTCCTGCTGCGGCGTCACCTCGCCGGTCTCGCTGATCACCGTCGGGTCCGAACTGGTCCACGTCATCTGCGCGCCCATCACCTCAGCCGGGAGCTCAAAGCTCTCCTTCGTGGAGGCCGGGATCATCTGCTCCAGCGCCACGGCGGCCATGTCCGCCACCATCGCGGTGTCTTCCATATTGATCATGCTGCCCCAGATGCTCATGTTGTCGTTTCCGATCGCGGAGAACGTCATTACCGCATTCTCCTCCGTGTTCTCCTTGTGCTGGCGGAAGAAATATCCCTTATAGACTGTGCCGTCGTTGAATTCAAACGTCACATAGTCGTAACCCCTGCCGGAATCCGTCTTTGTCCAGGTACCGACCTTCGCGCCGTCCGCCGTGCCGTCCGCGTTCAGCGTCAGCATCTGCGTCGGCTCCATCTCTCCGGTCGTCGAATTGCCGTGACAGATGAATTCATAAGAACCGACCACTTCGTCGTCCGCGTAGTTCACCGGCTGCTCGCCGCAGTACTCATAGACCGCCGGCACCGGCCAGAGGTCTTCGTTCAGGAACTGCTGGTGCACGCGCACCTCATGTCCCTCAAGCTGCGGCTGGATGTCGAAGCGCTGATGGTAGACCAGATAGCGCGAACCGTCCGCGTCGATCAGCATCGAATTGTGCCCCGCCGCGCGCTTGCCGATCTGGTTGTAGAAGCTGTAGTTGCCGATCAGCTTAATGCCGTAGTTGTCGTTGTTCTCCCCGTTGTCCGCCGCGTTGCCGCCCTTCGCGTCCAGATATGGGCCGTACGGATTCTCGGAGCGGAACAGGCGCATGTTGTAGCCGCCCTCCGCCGTCAGCCCACCGTAGGTTTCATACATATAATAGTAACCAGTCTCCGCGTCGTAGCGGATGTACGGGCCCTCGCCGGACTGATGGTTGCCGCCCGCGATGTGCACGCCGAAGTAGCGGTCCACAAAATTCCCAGAGGCCTCGTCCACCGAATCCACGCCCGGATAGATCGCCTCGCCGGTCGCCGGGTCAAGCTCCAGGATGAACAGGCCGCCCGACCAGGAGCCGTAGGACATATACAGATGCTCGCCCGCCGCGTCGAAGAAGAGGTTCGGGTCGATCGCGTTCGGCGCGTAGGTGTTGTCCCAATCGCCGTTCGCCGCGAACCACTTGTCGCTGACCTCGTCGATGCCGCCGTTCGCCGAACCCTTCTCGATCAGCTCGTTCAGGTTCAGATAATCATTATCCCACTTTGTATCGCGGGAGCTGTTTCCGTCCGGCGCGCCGTTCTGCGTAAAGCCGGAGTAGACGATCGTGTCCACGTAGGTGTACGGCCCCTCGAACTCTTTCGCGACCAGATAGCAGATGCAGGATCTGCGCCAGGTCGAAGAGGTGCAGCAGTACAGCATGTACGCGCCCGTGCTTCCGTCGTCCCAGACATACTGCGGATTCCAGATCGCGTCCGGCGCCCAGATCGCGTAGCCGCCTGTGCAGTCGCCGTCGTCATAGCCCGCCCACTCGAAAGGCTCCGCGAAATTCTCCTGCAGATTGCCGTAGATTGGCGCGTTCTTCGTGTCGCCGTAGTCGAAATTCACCTGTTCCCATGCCGCCAGATCCGCGGACTTCGCGATCGCGGTGTGGGAACCGACCACATAGTAAACGCCGTCGTTCGTGCGGACGATCGACGGATCGTGCACCGTCACGTGTTTGACCTCCAGCTTCTCCTCCGGCGCCGGCACTTCCACGGGCGCCGCCTCCGGAAGCGCCTCCACGCCCGTCAGGACGACCTCCGCATCAGCCTCTTCAGGTGTCTCCGTACTCTCCATATCCGCTCCCGTTTCTTCCGCTTCGTCCGCAGAATCATCCGTCACGATGATCTCCTGCGCGTCCGCATCGTCTGTCACGATAATCTCCGTCGCTTCGTCCGCGCCGCCGATCACTTCCACAGCTGCCTCCCCATCCTGCGGCTCCTCGGCGGCGGCCGATATCGTCATCCCCGCTGTCAGCGCAGCCGCCATCATGACCGCCAACACCCTGCAACACTGTCTTTTCTTCATCTTTTCATCCGCGCAGCGCCTCCTCCTGAGCGTGCGCCTGCCCCCTTTCCTTTGATCCGGGGCGGCACCCTTCAAACGTCCTGCCCCGTTTTCTTTCGCCTCTATTTTATACAGAATACCATCCAATTTCAATAGAAATTCAATGGAATGCCAAAATTTATTTTTTATAAATAAAAAATATTTCATAAATTTTTAAATTTCAAACCCAAAATAAGGATTGCTATTTTTCAATTATTCGATATAATAGTTGTACTGAACGCAGAAATCTATGGCAGAGATAAAGGAGAAGCGTATGGCAAAGTTAAAAATTCAGCCGAATAAGCAGATCAGCAAGATTCACAAGGAGATATACGGGCATTTTTCCGAGCACCTCGGAAGGTGCATTTACGGGGGATTTTTCGTCGGGGAGGACTCTCCGATTCCAAACGTACGCGGCATGCGCACCGATGTGGTCGAGGCGCTGCGCAAGATCCGGATCCCGGTGCTGCGTTGGCCAGGCGGCTGCTTCGCGGACGAGTACCACTGGATGGACGGCATCGGCCCAAAGGCGAACCGTAAAAAAATGATCAACACGCACTGGGGCGGCGTCACGGAGGACAACAGCTTCGGCACGCATGAATATTTCGAACTCTGCGACCAGCTCGACTGCGAGGCTTACGTCAATGGCAACCTCGGCAGCGGCACGGTACAGGAGATGTCCGAGTGGGTGGAGTACATCACCTTTGAGGGTGTTTCCCCGATGGCGAACCTGCGCCGCGAGGACGGGCACGAGCACGCGTGGAACCTGCCCTACTTCGGCGTCGGCAATGAGAACTGGGGCTGCGGCGGCAACATGACGCCGGAGTACTACGCGAACGAATACCGGCGCTACCAGACCTACGTGCGCGATTACAAGAACCCGGACCACGACGGCCCCGCGAGTATTCAGAAGATCTGCTGCGGACCGAACGTGGACGACTACGAGTGGACGAGCGGCGTCCTGAAGACCTGCTTCCGCCACTGTGAGTCCCGCTTCCATGGAAATCTGGACGGGCTCTCTCTTCATTATTATGTGCACCCGGAGGGCTGGCAGATCAAGGGCAGCGCGACGGACTTTGGCGACAAGGTCTGGTACAAGACGCTCTCCAAGGCGTACTACATGGACGAACTGATTCGAAACCACGCCGCGATCATGGACGAATACGATCCGGAACGCGTCATCTCGCTCGTGGTCGACGAATGGGGCGCCTGGTACACGGTGGAGCCGGGGACGAACCCGGGCTTCCTCTATCAGCAGAACACGATCCGCGACGCGCTCGTGGCGGGCATCACGCTAAACGTCTTCAACAAACACGCGGACCGCGTGCGCATGGCGAACCTGGCGCAGACGATCAACGTGCTCCAATCCGTCATCCTGACGGAGGGCGCGGATATGATCCTGACGCCGACCTACCACGTGTTCGACCTCTACAAGGAGCACCAGGACGGCACGCTTCTGGAGAGCTCCATCGACACCGGCGCGATCGGCATGGAGACAGAATACCATCTGCCGTGGATCACAGAATCCGTGTCGGAGGATGCAGACGGCGTCTTACATATCACGCTCACGAACGCTTCGCTCACGGACAGCTGCCCGATCGACGTGGAGATCGCAGGGTGCAAAGCCGCCGAGGCGCAGGGCGAGATCGTCTGCGGCGCGATGAACGCGAAGAACACTTTCGAGGAACCGGAGTGCGTGAAAGCGGAGAAATTTACTGACTACCGCATCGAGAACGGCAATCTCTCCCTCACGCTCCCGCCGCGCAGCGTCCTGCACCTGAGCGTAAAGAAAGATGCATGAGTGAACAAAAAGAAGGCCTCCGTGTCTGCAGGAAATGCCTGCTGTACACGGAGAGCCGTGAAGAATTCTTTCAAAAACTGGAAGCCTACATCGCCAACCTGGACGAGGAAGACCGCACGGACCAGGAGACCTATGAGTCGCGTCTTCAAATCTGCGCGCGCTGCCCTCATCTGACGGATGGCATGTGCGTCCTCTGCGGCTGCTATGTGGAGCTGCGCGCCGCGCTGCGTGTGCGGCGCTGTCCGGACATCGTGCGAAAATGGTAAGGCTCTACTCCTTCGGGCTGTAGTTGACCCGGACGCGGATGTCCTGGTTGTAATTGCCGAAGCCCTTGCCGAACAGGGTGAGTCCGCCGACGTTTCCCGCAGGCTCCTGCACCTGGAAACGGAAGCGCAGGTCGTTCTGCGAGTCAAGCGCAAGCTGCGTCGTCGTGACATTCGAGATCTGCAGTCCGTCGATGAAGGTGCCCTGTTGGTTGATCACCAGCATCTTCAGCAGACCGTACTGGTTCCAGTTGGGGAACCACCAGCTCGGGGTGAACATCCCGTGTACATCTCCGAAATCGCCGGGGCTCGTCCACATGCCGAGCCGGACGCCGTTTAAGAAGAATGCGATGTCCGATGGCCAGTCGCTGTTGACGCCGGGCGCCTCGCTGCTGATCTCAAACGAGATCGTGATCCGGTCGATCTTCTGCCCCGCAGGGAGCATGTTCGGGATCAGATAATCGATATGCCCCTTCGCGAACCAGAGAATCTGCGCATCCACATGGCTGGGGTGCGCAAAATAACGCGGATCGTCCACGGTACCGATCAGGTTCTTCACGGTGGACAGGCCGCAGGTCGGGAAAACGACGTAGTTGAAATAATTCCCGACCGGAATATCGATCGTGTAGCTGTCGATATCGGGATCCGCGTCTTTCGAGGCGATGTCGATCAGGATCTTATCGATGTTCATGCGGCAGACTTTTTGGTTGCCGTGTCCGGAATATTCGCTGAGAATCGTGACAATTCCGCTCTCCTCGAGCTTTTTGACATGGCTTGTGAGCGCGCCGTTCGTGATGCCGAGCGCCGCCGCCAGCTCGCCCATATTCATCTCCCTGTTCTCGAGCAGGGTCTTGATGATCCGGATACGGAGCTCCGATCCGAGCGCCTTGAAGATCGCCGCGCCGTCGTCGATATTTTTTATGTAGAGCATTTGGGATACTTCCTTTATTGTATTCTGCAGATTTTTATATTGAAACAATTATACAAAAAAACAAACGCAATTTCCACAATTTTTTTCTCTCACAGGAGGATCGTCATGAGCGAATCGACAAAACTGAAATTCAACGAACCGTGGATCCCGCAGCGCGCGGACCCGTATGTGTACCGTCACACGGACGGCATGTACTATTTCACCGCATCCGTCCCGGCCTACGACGGGATCGTGCTGCGCCGCTGTGAGACGCTTGCCGGCCTCGCGAACGCGCCGGAGACCGAGATCTGGCACAAGCACGAGCGCGGCATCATGAGCAAGCACATCTGGGCGCCGGAGCTCCACTACCTCGACGGAAAATGGTACGTCTACTACTCCGGCGGCGACGTCGACGATATCTGGGAGATCCGCCCATATGTCCTCGAATGCCAGGGTCAGGATCCGCTCGCGGATCCCTGGGTGGAAAAAGGCAAGATGAAGCGCGCCGACGGCGACGTGTTCTCCTTCGAGGCGTTCTCGCTCGACGCAACCGTTTTCGAGAACAAAGGCAGACGTTACTATGTCTGGGCTGAAAAGGTCAGCGTCTATCCGCAGATCTCCAACCTCTACATCGCGGAGATGGAGACGCCCTGCAGCCTGAAGACGGTACAGGTGCTTTTGACGACCCCGGACTACGACTGGGAGCGCGTCGGCTTCTGGGTCGACGAGGGACCTGCCGTTATACACAACGCCGGCAAGATCTACCTCACCTACTCCGCCTCCGAGACCGGCCCGGCTTACTGCATGGGCATGCTCACGGCGGATGAGGACTCCGATCTGCTCGACCCGCGTTCCTGGACAAAAGAGCGCTATCCGGTGCTTACGAGCGACCCGTCGAGGGGCATCTACGGCCCGGGGCACAACAGCTTCACGGTCGACGAAGATGGGAATCCGATCATGGTCTACCACGCGCGCACCGAGGAAAAGATCATTGGCAATCCCTTATACAACCCGAACCGCCACGCGATGCTGATGCGTCTGAAATTTGATCCCGAGAGCGGCAGGCCGATCTTCTCTTATGACGCATAGAACCGGAGTATTATTTTCTCAGATATCCGCAGTGACCGTTTTGACCCAGAACATGTCAGAACGGTCATTGTTTTTCCATGTGATAGCGGATCGCCAGCCGGATGTCCTGATTGTAATCCCCGAAGCCCTGCCCGTAGAGCGTAAGCCCGCGCGAAGTAGCCAGTCCCTCAGGCACTGCGAAGCGCAGCTTCATCACCGACTGTCCATTCAGCCCGAGATCCCGCACGGTGACATCCGAGAGTGGTTCCTCATCCAGAAACGTCCCCTCCGTATTGATCGTCAGTTTCTTCATCAGACCGTACTGATTCAAAAAATCGTACCACCACTCCGGATTGAACAGACCGCGGCGATCTCCGAAATCCCCCGGACAGACCCACGAGCCGAGCGCCGTTCCGTTCAGAGAAAACTCAATCGTCGAGGGCCAGTTATTGTTGTGCTGCGGCGCCTCAGATGAAACCTCAAAGCTCAGGCTCAGGGAGTCGATCACGCCCTCCCCCGGAATAAAATTGGGCAGCAGATACTCTACATACCCTGTCGTGAACCAGAGAATACGCGCCCGCCGTCGGTCCGGATGCGTGAACAGCCGCGGTTCGTCCAGCCGGCCGAGAAAAGCGCTCTCAGTCGCCAGCCCGCAGGTTGGCGTCACCGCGAAATCCGAGTAGCCGCCAACCGGTATCTCAGCCTGGTACAATCTGGACTGCCGCGCGGCGTCCCCGGTAAAGTCTATGACGATCCGCTCCATCGCCGGATAACAGCACTTCTGTACCCCGTGCGACGCCGGCATGTCGACGATCCGGATCAGCCCGCACTCCTCCAGCTTTGCAATGTGCGGGCTGAGCGTACTCATAGACATATCGAGCTTCTGCGCGATCTGACGGAGATTGGTCCCGCGGTTCGCGAGGATCTCTTTCAGTATCCCGATGCGCAGGTCGGAACCCAGCGTCTGAAAGACGTCGAGCTGCGCGTCGAGCGAAGTCGTATCAGCCATAAAGCACCCCTCTTTTCTGCTCATCTTTGCGAAAGAAATTAATTTTGATTTTTCCGAAATAATATTTTTCATTATATTAAAATCGCCGGATATGTCAAGCAAAAACACCGCAAATCAACCAAAAAAATGCTTTTAATTAATGGATAGTATTTTAGTTTACCCTAAACGATTAGTAAATTAAACGAAAATATTCATTGACAAAATAACACAATTAATAGTAATATTACATCATACACGGGCTACGGATATCTGGTCTTTGTGTAATTTGACGGAAAAATATGTAAAATTTCTTTCATTCATATTCAGTTCCGTCACGCATCGATCTTTTATCAGAAAACCCGAAATAAAACATATTTCACAAGGAGGAATTAAGTATGAAGAAGAAATGGTTAGCAGCTCTTCTCTCCGCAGCTATGGTTCTCTCCATGGGCACCATGGTAATGGCTGAAGAAGCCGAGACCGAGGCGGCTCCCACCGCTGTCACGACAGTAGGTCCGGATGACGCCACAGCAAAGTATGAACTCTGGTCGTTCGTTGACCTGCACAATGAGTTCTACGGCAAGATGGTGGATCTCTGGAACGAGCAGAATCCGGATCGCACGATCCAGATCACGTTCAGCACCTATCCGTATGCGGATCACCACAACAAACTGATGATGTCCCTGCAGGCAGGCTCAGGCGCTCCTGACATGTGCGACATCGAGATCGGCCAGTTCCCAAACTACACCGGTGAGAACTGCCCGCTGTACGATCTGACCGACGCGCTTGCTCCGTACGAGGACAGCGTGGTTCAGTCCAGACTGGACATCTACTCCAGAAACGACGGCGTTCGCGTTGGCGTTCCGACGCACGTAGGCGCAGCTGTTATGTACTGGAACTCTGAGATCTTTGATGAGTACGGCCTTGACTACAAGTCCGTGAAGACCTGGGACGACTACACCAAACTCGGCGAGGAGCTCAAGGAAGCTTCCAACGGCGAAGTGTTCCTGACCTCCTGCGATACGGGCAGCGTTGACTGGCTGTGGATCGCGATGGCTCAGTACGGCGAAGACTGGACCGGCGGCCCGGACGGAGAAGTGAACGTACAGCTTGACTCCGTGAAGAAGATGCTCACGATGCAGCAGCAGTGGCTGAACGACGGCATCGCGATGATCTCCACCGACGGACACGTTGACCTTGAGGCTGGTTTCAAGAACATCATGGACGGCAAGATCGCATCCTTCCCGAAGGCTATGTGGTACATGAGCCGTTTCAAAGATTACATGCCTGAGATGGAAGGCAAGTATGACATCACCAAGATCCCGGTATTCGAAGAGGGTCAGCCGTCTTCCGTTGGTATCGGCGGAACCGGTACGGTCGTAACGAACCAGTGCGAGAATCCGGAGCTGGCTGCTGAGTGGCTTGCATGGGCGAAGCTTTCTGAGGAAGGTGAGAAATACATCTGGAACGAGCTTGGATTCGACGTTTGTAACACAGCTTACTGGTCGGACGAGGAGTTTGCCTACGACGAGAGCAACTACTACAACACGTTCTTCCTTGTGAAGCCGTACGAGATCCTGAACGAGCTGGCTGAGAACGACGAGATCGGCAGAATCTACTCTACCTCTGCATCTCCGACGATCAACGACTACTTCTGCACCACGACCCTCAATGAGGTCCTCGAGGAAGGCATGGACGTAGACGAGGCTCTGCAGGAGGCTCAGGATTACATCAGTTTTGCTATCATGTAAGCCCTGCGGCACGAATAAAGCATAGTTTCTAGAATTTCAGGGAGGCCCGGGAAATCGCATTCCCGAGCCTCCTTTTACATACCGGCACAGTGTGGGTGCCTGTATGGGGAAAGGAGGAATACTGAGTGAATAAGGCAAAAAAACTGTTGTATTCTCAGAAAATCGCACCGTTCGTCTTCTGTCTTCCGTTCGTCATCAGCCTGCTGGTCTTCTGGCTGTATCCGCTGGTAACCGGTATCCTGATGAGCTTCCAGACGGTGGACTTCGGTGTTACCCAGTGGGTCGGCGTCTCGCACTACGCGAAGCTTGCCAAGGACCCGTTCTTCAAGACGGCCGTGCTGAACAGTATCGAATACATGGCGCTGACACTTTTGCTGCTCGTCCCGATCCCGATGCTGCTCGCAGTGCTCATTGAGAGCCGTATCACGAAGGCGAGAGGCTTGTGGAAAGTCATCATGTATATCCCGGCTCTGACCTCCGTGGTTATCTCCGGTATGCTGTTCCGCCTGATGTTCTCCGAGGGCGCGGGCGGCCAGATGAACCAGCTCATGCAGTGGCTCGGCCAGGCGCCGATCCCGTGGCTGAAGGCAAAAGGCACCGGTTGGGTGGCGCTGCTTCTGCTCTGTATGTGGAGATGGACCGGCGTCAACATGCTGTACTTCGTATCCGGCTTAAACGGCATCGACGGCACGCTGTACGAGTCGGCGGATATCGACGGCGCGAACGCGAAGCAGAAGCTGTGGTACATCACGCTTCCGCTGCTGAAGCCGACCACCGTATATGTTATCACGATCTCCGTCTTCGCGGGACTGTCCATGTTCCTTGAGAGCTTCATGCTGTGGAACGGCAACTCCTCGCCGAAGAACATCGGTCTGACGATCGTCGGTTACCTGTATAAGCGCGGCATTGAGACGAACGAGCTCGGCTACGCGTGCGCAGTCGGCGTGGTGCTGATGGTGATCGCCCTGATCATCAATTTCATCCAGCTCTTTGTGACCGGCACGATCGGATTCAAGAAGAAGGAGGATTAAGACTATGGCGAAAAATTCAAATGCTCCAAGGACAATGGAATCAAACCATAAAGTGGCGTCCTTCTTCGCAACCCTGCTGTTTGTGTTTGTCTCCGCGATCATCGCTTTCCCGCTGCTCGCCGGCCTGACGGCTTCGTTCCGCCCGGCGCGTGAGATCTTCCAGAACGGTATGTCTCTGAACCTGAAGGTCAAGGAGTGGAGCTTACATAACTACGCGTATCTGTTCACGAAATTCATCAACCCGAAGACTTCCGACTCGGTGGCGATCGCCGACTCGAACAAGTACTTCATGTGGTACAAGAACAGCCTGATCCTGACGATCACGACGGTCGTCCTGACGCTGCTCGTCTGCTACTTCATCGCATACGGCATGACGATGTACAAGACGAAGCTCGGCAACTTCCTGTTCTTCATGGTCATCGCGACGATGTCTGTGCCGTTCGAGATCCTGATGCTCCCGCTGTACCAGGAGGTCACGACGATCGGCCTCATCAACACAAACGCCGGCGTATTCCTGCCCGGCCTGTGTGCCGCCGCCACGATCTTCTTCTTCCGGCAATACATGACTGGCCTGCCGAAGGAGCTGCTCGACGCGGCGCGCGTGGACGGCTGTACCGAGTATGGCATCTCCGTGAGGATCATGATGCCGATCACGAAGCCGGCTTTCGCTTCCATGGCGATCCTCTGCGCGATGGGTTCCTGGAACAACATGCTGTGGCCGATGCTCGTGTTCCGTGACACGAACAAGTTCACGCTTCAGATCGGTCTGAACACGCTGCTGACACCGTACGGCAACAACTACGATCTGCTGATCGCAGGTTCCATGTTCGGTATCATCCCGATCCTCATCATCTACCTGATCTTCAACCGCTATCTGGTGGCAGGTATGACGAGCGGAGCCGTGAAGGGCTGATC
>CANQRR010000070.1 GCA_947626285.1 uncultured Lachnospiraceae bacterium | reverse complement strand
AGGTCAGTTCCCTTAAAAATAAAACTTCTTTTAGAATTTTCAAGGTTGTTCCACTGTTCAGTTATCAAGGTTCTGCTTTGTTATCTCCTGTGCGGAGCAACTTTGACATGATATCACAGTTTCCCGCATCTGTCAACAACATTTTTCATTTCCGATCAAATGTTTTTTCGGAAGATGAAAAGCGGAGAAAGAGGGATTTGAACCCTCGCGCCGCGTTAACGACCTACACCCTTAGCAGGGGCGCCTCTTCAGCCTCTTGAGTATTTCTCCAAAATTCTGAATTTACCTATTATATATGAAGTTTTGCGTGTCGCGCTTTCGCGGCGCATTTATTATTATACCTACGGCAAATCTGTTTGTCAATTAATTTTTTTCGTTATTTTCGGGCTTTTTTCGGCATTCCCAGATGTGGTGGAGGGGCGCTTCCCAATACACAAAATTTGGGGAAATAAAGGGGACCGCCTTTCGGCGATCCCCCTATCATGCGTTTCTGATCTGTACCAGCTGATACTAGTTGGTGATCGTAAGCTCCGTCTCCTTGTCGAATACGTGAATCTTGTCAACGTCAACCGCGAACTTAACAGTGTCGCCGGTTCTCGTTGTCGTACGCGGATTCACGCGTGCGGTGAAGTTCGCGCCCTCAACCGTGAAGTACAGGAACACTTCTGCGCCGAGCAGCTCGTAAACCTCGATCTTCGCATCGATCGCGCCTACGCCTGCCGCTGCAACTCTGTCAGCGTCGTCGCTCATATCCTCCGGACGGATACCCATGATAACGGTCTTGCCGTTGTATGCTTTTACTTTCTCAGCCTTCGCTGCCGGAAGCTTGATGCTGGTAGCGCCAACCTTCAGGAATACATCGCTGCCCTGAACGTCAACCTTCGCATCTACCATGTTCATCTGCGGGGATCCGATGAATCCTGCCACAAACAGGTTGCCCGGTGCATTGTAAAGGTTCTGCGGAGTATCTACCTGCTGAACCACGCCGTCCTTCATAACGACGATCCTGGTACCAAGCGTCATAGCCTCGGTCTGGTCATGCGTAACGTAGATGATCGTAGCGCCCAGTCTCTGATGCAGCTTGGAGATCTCGGTTCTCATCTGTACACGAAGCTTTGCGTCCAGGTTGGACAGCGGCTCGTCCATCAGGAATACCTTCGGCTCACGGACGATCGCACGACCCATGGCAACACGCTGTCTCTGACCACCGGAAAGAGCCTTCGGCTTACGGTCAAGGAGCTTCTCCAGATCAAGGATCTTAGCTGCTTCTCTTACCATCTTGTCGATCTCAGCCTTCGGAACCTTGCGAAGCTTAAGGCTGAATGCCATGTTATCGTATACAGTCATATGCGGATACAGAGCGTAGCTCTGGAATACCATTGCGATATCTCTGTCCTTCGGCTCTACGTCGTTCACAACCTTGTCGCCAATCTTCAGCGTGCCGCTGGTGATCTCCTCAAGACCTGCGATCATACGAAGCGTGGTGGACTTACCACATCCGGACGGGCCTACGAAGATAATGAACTCTTTGTCCTCGATCTCCAGATTGAAATCCTTAACTGCTTCAAAACCGTTCGGATACGTTTTGTTAATGTGAGACAATGATAAACTTGCCATTTTCTATTCCTCCCAAAATAAGAATTTAAGATGTATCAAGTATATCCAAAATCCGATTTCTGCACCATACCCGAACTGTACAAACTTTTCCGAAACTACTCGTTACTTCTGCTTATATTTTTTTCCGATTCAAATCGATATTGGCACAATGACGAATTTTTTTATTTTTCTTGTACAGCTTGACGAAACACTGTCTTTTCTGTAAACTTTAACATAACAATGCGGCAGCGTTTCCGTCTGCCGGAATGACGGGTGACTACAAATGAATTATATCGTTCTGGACCTGGAATGGAACCAATGCCCGGCGGGAAAAGCCGCGGAAAACGCCCTGCTCCGCTTTGAGATCATCGAGATCGGGGCCGTCAAACTGAATGAGACCCTTGCGGAGACCGACCGTTTCCGGGAGATCATCCGGCCGCAGGTCTATCGCGAACTGCATTACAAGACAAAGGAAATCGTCTCTCTGCGCGCCATCGATTTCAAAGGCGCACGCAGCTTTCCCGACGTCGCACGGGACTTCTTTGCCTGGTGCGGGGAGGACGCCGTCTTCTGCACCTGGGGCAGCGCGGACCTGAACGAACTTCAGAACAACCTGGCCTACTATAAAATGCCGTCCCCGTTCCTGTTTCCTCTGCTCTACTACGATATACAGAAAATATTCAGCATCTTCTATGAGGACCGCAAGTCAAGGCGATCGCTGGAATACGCGGTGGATTATCTGAACATTCCAAAAAGCATCGCATTTCACAGCGCCTTGAGCGACGCGCACTACACTTCCCTGGTCATGCAGCGGCTGACGCCCGGACAGATTCTCGCGAACTCGTCCGTCGACTACTATCAAACGCCCGAAAACCGCCGGCAGGAGATCTATCTGTCCTATGAGACTTACAGCAAGTTCGTCTCACGGCCGTTCCGGGACAAGATCCAGGCGATGAAGGACCGCGTCGTCATATCCACGCCCTGCTGCAAATGCAGGAAAAACGCGCAGAAGCGAATCCGCTGGTTCCCGGTCGGCGGGAGCAATTATTTCTGTCTTGCCCACTGTCCGGAACACGGATATATGAAAGGAAAGATCCGGCTTCGCCACCGGAAAGACAACCTCTGCTACGCGATCAAGACCGTGAAGGCGATCTCTCCCGAAGAAGCCTATGAGATACGGGAGAAAAAAGAAGTTCTGAGACTCAAGCGCAGGCTGAGGCGAAAATTCAACAACGATAAAACGCTGTGACATAAACCAGGGCTGTCGGAAAACAGCTCGTTCGATACATCCGGACGAACCCTTTTCTGACAGCCCTGGTTTTTCATCACTGTTCGACAATTATCGATATGATATCCGTTTTATTTTGTCCGTTTGAAATTCTCGACAAGATCCTCCATCTCTTTGAGCAGACAGTCCACCTTGCCAAAGTAGGCGTCATTGTTCAGCGGATTGTCCATCTCTGCGCTGATCTCGTCCAACACTTTCGTCAGAGCCGCGATGCGCTTCTTGCCGTTCCCATTCTTATATAAGATATAACGGCTGCGCTCGTTCTCCTCCGGCGTCATCTTGCGGAGATAGACCTCCACGTTCGGCTTCTCGCCGATGTAGCGGTAGGTGATCGACGGCGACGCGTGATTCAGAAGATTCTGCAGATAGTAGATGTCTCCCGTCGTCTTATAATAACGCCACGCAAACGTCTTGCGCATGGTCTGCGCGCCGATCGACGTCAGCCCCATGCTCTTGCCCGCGCTCTTGAGCGCACGATAAGCCTGCTCTCTCGACAGCGCCGCCGGAGAACTGGCATGTCCAAGGATCAGGTATGCGTCCGGATCCTTTCCCTCCGTAAATTTATTTATGATCTCCTTAAGCTCAGGCGGGATCATAAACGTTCTCTTGATATTTTTTGTGCCGATATTGGCCTCGATGCTGTCCTTTCCTCTGATGTCTTTATTTTTAAATTTCAATATCTCCTGAAGCTGAAGCCCTGTCCCCACACCGATTTCAAACATGATGTAGTATTTATCGTCCATCTCTCTCAGCTTCGCTTTGAATTTTTCCAATGTTTCATCGTCTTTGATTGGCGCAACCCAGTTCATACTTTTACCCGTCCCTTCTTCTGCATTAACTACTTATACATTCCCTTTGTCTTTTGCCGCCAGGCGTTCCTGACGCTCCCTCTCCAGCTCCTCAATCAGCATCTCTGTCTCGTGAGCCTTCTCCTCCATGATCCTGGCTTCCTCGGCAGCCCTCTCTGCCTCAGTCTGAGCAAGCGCTTCCTGTTCCCTTTTCAGCCGCTCCTGCTCCATTACCGCCCTGAGCTCTGCCTCGATCTCAGCGGTGGTCATCTTGTCAATCTCTTCCTCCCTCTTCATTCGTTCTTTTTCTTCTTGTTTTCTGCGCCTTCGTATTCTTGATTCCGAAGTACACCGGAAAATGAATATGATGATCAGCACGATCAAGATCACCAGGATGATCGTCCCGCCAACCAGCACCGTCAAAAAGTGTCCCTGCGTGTACTCCATTACCTTTTGGTATCCGGTCTCAAAAATCGTGGTCGTCTGGGACAGTACCTCATCCAGACTCTCCATCTGAATATGATCACCGGATGAATCCGACTGCACGACAGGCATTTTCACGTCCTTTTCAAAAACCATCTGTGCCGGTGCAAAGATGGTTCGGACGTCTCCCTCGAAAACGCCGACCGGCCAGTCATTGTATTTACAGGAAAGTGTTGTCCGGCTCCCGTTGCGTCCGGCGACTTCGTGCGTCACCTCCGCAGGATCCGCCGTGTCCGGCAGCATCAGCCACCCACCCGCATACGCGACCGGGGCCCGCTTCCACACCGGCGACTGAAACCCGGATGCCCTCCCTAAATATCCAAGCTTCATAATATCGTAAAAGCTTTTTTCAGATTCATCACTTTCGAAATGAACAGGTGAAAACTCGTCAAATCCATATTCCAGCAGTTTGATCGAATCGCTGTATGCGATTTCCGAACCCTCTGCCCGGAAGACGACTGAGACAAGACTCTCTCCGTCCTTCTCGCCATAAGTCACAAGTGTATTCAGGCATTGCGACGTATACCCCGTCTTTCCCCCGGTGCACCAGTCACGGTAGAACTCCTCGTCCTCATGCATCATCTTGTGATGATTCAGAAAGGAGCGCTCCTCCTCCGTCATGTTCGTCTCCGGAATCGTGTACTCATGCGTGGTGACGATCTTCCGGAAGATCGGATTCCGGTACGCGGCGGCCGCAATCAGCGCCATGTCGTGCGCACAGGTATAGTGGTCGTCCTGATACAATCCGTGAGGATTCGCAAAATGGGTGTTGACGCATCCAAGCTCCGCCGCCTTTTCGTTCATCAGATCGGCGAATCCGCTTATACTGCCTCCTATATACTCCGCGACGCCGTTCGCGATGTCGTTCGCGGACGCCAGCATCAGACCGTACGCCGCATCCTCAAGCTTCATCTTCTCACCCGGCTGTATCCCCAGATGCGAACTTCCCTCCTCCAGATCGTAGACGATCTCGGAAAAGGTGATCTCGTCGTCCAGATCGCAGTTCTCGACCAGAAGCAGCGCCGTCATGATCTTCGTGGTGCTCGCCGGATACATCTTCTCCGTCGCACCCTTGCAATACAAAAATGTGCCTGTATCGATATCCATCACTGCCGCCGTCGCCGACTCTGTCGCCGGACCCTGCGGCCAGCCTGGTATTTCATTCGTCTCTATCGGATAAGAGATCGGAACCGGTTCCTCCGTCTCCTGTTCCTCATCGGCAAAAACCATCGTAAAGGAAGCCACGGACAACAGACTTAAAAATAAAAATCCCGCAGCCAGGAACTTCCATTTCTTCATTCCGTCTCTCCTCATATTCAGTTTCGCGCATTAACATAAGAAACTTGCAATATTAGTATATTGGAAAGGAAAAAAAAATGCAAGACATGTTATGCAAGTTTTCAATATATTTTTATAAAAATTTCCATTTTTTTGTCCGAGATCCCGCTCATCCAGAGAAATTTACCCCTTCCCTCTCTCTGTCCTGCCACCGGAACGCAGATAGATCAGTCCGAACGTTCCCTCGCCGCAGTTGCTGCTGATGGCCGCAGACGCCTGCTGCACAATAACAGATTCAAATTTCTGATATTTCTCGACTTCCTTTCGAATCTCCTCGATCATACTCTGAGAACAGCCCGCATGCGTGATAAAAAGCAGTCTGGTATCTATATCGCGCTTCCTTCGCACGCATTGGCGCACATAGGACCGGAACGCGCGCTCCCATGCGCCGGCGAAGATCCCTGTGCAGGTGATCTTGCTTCTCTTCATGCTGAGCATCGGGTGCAGGTCAAAGACGTCGCACAGAGATCTCACACCGCTGATCCTTCCCGACTGGTGCATCATGTCGGCGGTCGGGACCACAAAGGTCGTAGAGATCCTTTCACTGATGCCGGGCAGCGCGTCAATGATCTCCCGCACCGTTTTGCCCTGCCTGGCATATTCCGCCGCAAAGAGAACCAGGATTCCCATGCCGCTTGAGAGATGGCCGGAATCCGCCACATACACGTTGTCAAAACCCTCCGCCGCGTGAAGCGCGTTGCGGTAGCCTTTTCCGACGCCGTCCCCGGCGCTGATGTGGATCACCTGCTCCGCCTCCTTAAGCCGCTCCGC
Organism: uncultured Lachnospiraceae bacterium; assembly: GCA_947626285.1. Lineage (GTDB taxonomy): Bacteria > Bacillota > Clostridia > Lachnospirales > Lachnospiraceae > Choladousia. Next base: position 7,907 of record CANQRR010000070.1, on the reverse strand, counting down.
GAAAAAAGTCTCATATTCCTCCACCGAAGGAGCCTCCGAACGCGCGCTTCCCTCTCCGCTTCCGACATATTCCAGCAGATTGCCCGCGGAGACCTCAGCTCCGTCGCAGAAGCGCCCTTTTTCAGTTTTCACGTAGTAGTATGTATATTTTATCTCGTACCGCTCCAGGATCTCAGTCGGCAGATCGCAGATGCTGTCCGTCGTGACGCAGACGGATTTTTTGTTTCCGTAGGCATTCCAAAACAGTGTGGCCCCGCCGTCCTGCAGCGCCTCTCCCTGCATCTGATCGAAAGCCGGATCGTCCCCGCTGCGCTTCTCCACCAGATCCTCCGGCAACAGCTGCAAAAGCATGCGCTCAAAGAGCATGCTGTTTACCGGTTTCACAAGGTATCCCTGGAATCCCATTCTCTGGTATGTCTGCTGCGCCCCGTTGAATACATTTGCCGTCAGCGCGACCACCGGCGTCTCCCGGCACAGTCCGTTCTCCTGTTTCCGCAGCTGCTGCAGAGTCTCCACGCCGTCCATCTGCGGCATCAGGTGATCCATGAAGATCACATGATAATAATGCTCTCTGGTGAGCTCCAGACACTGCGCCCCGCTCCCGGCCAGATCCACCTGCACTTTTGTGTCGCGCAGAAGCTTTTTGGCAACCGTGCGGTTCATCTCGTTGTCGTCCACCACCAGCACATGCGCCTCCGGCGCCTCAAAGCTCTGATGATAGAGCTTTCGCTCCCCGAAATGGACGTGTGTATCGGAGATCCCGCCGATCGGCGCCGCGTTTACGATCCTCTGTTCCAGGGACACAGTAAACACGGAACCCTTCTGGTACACGCTGTCCACACGGATCTCCCCGCCCATTATCTCCACAAGATTTTTGCAGATCGCAAGCCCCAGGCCGGTTCCCTCGATCGCATGCGTCTTCTTCTCATCCACGCGCTGAAATACATCAAACAAATGCGCTAGATCCGTCTTGCGGATCCCGATTCCCGTGTCGGCGACCGATATATTCAGCTGCACACGGTTTTCCCCTGTCCGCTCACAGCCGACGTGCAGGGTAACGCTTCCCTTCTCCGTATACTTGATCGCGTTGGTCAGAATATTGGTGATGATCTGCCGCAGCCGAATGTCGTCTCCGTAGAGCATGGACGGCAGCGACGGTGAGATATCCAGGATAAACTGCAGATTCTTCTCGTGCGCCCGGGCCCAGTGAATGCTCACAAGCTCACTCAGCATAGCTCCCATGTCGTACTGCTGTTCCACCAGATCCATCTTTCCGGACTCTATCTTCGACAGATCCAGGATATCGTTGATCAGCGCCAGCAGCAAACGGCTGGCATTCTGAATACTGATGCAGTTCTCTTCGACTTCCGCGGAGACCTGTTCCCGCAGATTCATCTCGTTCAAACCGATGATCGTGTTGATCGGCGTGCGGATCTCATGGCTCACATTGGCAAGAAAACTATCCTTCGCCTGATTGGCCCGCTCCAGCTCCTCTTTCTGGCGCATGCCGTTTTCACGTTCCTTCTTGTACACCATGATCTGAAATTTGAACAGTGCGCCCACGATCAGAGACGCCGCAAAAACGAGCAGACTAAGCGCGATGCCGCTCCATGCCGCCCGCGTGACGATGGAATTCAGCATCCCGGCGAAAGAGACCGCAATACTTCCGATCAGAACGATATTCAGCGTCCGGGCGCGCAGATCAGTTTCATTGTGATTGATATCAAAAATCTGTCTGAGTTTATCCGTGATCCTGTCCCTAAGCATGATTCGCCTCACCCCACCTTCTGTCGATCTCATCCAGGATCTTCCCATATTTTTTCATCAGCGCTTCATGGTTTTTCAACAGCTTTTCCGAATTGTTTTCCTTCCCGGCCATCTCCTGCTCCAGCGCCATCTCGTAGAGCGCGTTGGCCCCGATCATTTTGGAGGAGCTTTTCAGAGAATGCACCTCGATCGTATAGTTCTTCCAGTCCTGCTGCGCAAACAAACGCTCCAGCTTTTCTCTGGTCTCCTCGCCCGTTTCATAGTAAATGCTGACGATCTCAAAGAATCCCTCCTCATCGTCGCCGCAGTACGTGATCCCCTGCTGCATATCAATCTCGTCGGAGCAGACCTCCTCCGCCTCATTCATTTCATCGCGGACTTCTTCTGTCTTTTTCGCTTCCTCCGCCTCATCACCGGCCACCGCTTCTGATTCCTCTTCTTCATTTTCACGCAGCAGAGCCGGCGGCAGATACTGCTTCAGCACCCGCTCCAGATTCGACAGTTCCACCGGCTTCGCCACGAAATCTGTGAAACCCTCGGACAGGAACATTTCCCTTGCGCCGCCGATCGCGTTCGCCGTCAGCGCCACGATCGGAACACTCTTGCAGTACGCGCCCGGTATGCCGCGGATCCGATGCATGGCCTCCACGCCGTCCATCTCCGGCATCATATGATCCATGAAGATCAGGTCATAGTGCAGACGTTCCACCAGTTTTATCGCCTCGGCTCCGCTCATGGCCGTATAAAATTTCAGTTTATACGGGCGAAGCAGACCTTCCATCACCTTCAGATTCATGATGCTGTCGTCCACCACCAGCACACTGGCCTCGGGCGCAGTGAAACGGTGCAACAGAGAATGTCCGCGGTCCCTGCGCTGCTGATGGTGTTCCCCGTTCAGGATCTCCGCCAGCGACAACACATAAAACGGCTTGTACACGACATGGATCTTTCCGCTCACCTTCAGACTGTCGTTGCGATCCAGCACAAGGATCATCGTGATCTTTCCGGAAAGCTCCTCAAAGAATGCCTGATCTTCGCGGTACTCTCTCCCGGTGATCAGCAGATGTGAATATCTGCCTTTTTCCAATTGTCTCTTCAATTCCGTGAGCGTCCTGGTCTGCTTCAGCACCACCTCCAGCTGCTCCGCCATACTGCTGATATTTCTGGTGAAATGATCACGGATCTCCACCCCGGAAAAGCTTTCCGGATCAATGTAGGAAATGATACGAATCTTTTCCTTTTCTTTCAGGCTGACCATCGGTTTCTCGTTTCTGACCTGCTGAGGCACCACGAAACGGAACTCGCTTCCCCTTCCCGGCTCGCTCTCGATCTGCAGAAAACCGTTCATCAAAGCCAGAAGCTTTCTGGAGATGGCAATTCCCAGACCGACGCCGGTCTGCTCCCGGTTCTTCTTCGTGTCCGCCTGGTAGAGTCCCTTACAGAGACTTTCAATCTCCTCCGGGCGCATCCCGATGCCGGTATCACGGACCGAAACGCTCAAATTTATCCCATAGCTTTCTTTTCTGGCCGACACCGTGATCACAACGCCGCCCTTCTTTGTAAACTTGATGGAATTCGACACCAGGTTGGACATGACGCGGCAGATCTTTTCCCTGTCTCCCCAAAGCTCACACGGAATCTGCGGATCACAGTTCACGATCAGCTCCAGCCCCTTTTCGTCGTTCTGCGCCATCGTCATATTGATGACGTCGTTGATGACAGAGGCGAAATTGTAATTCTCCTCATTCAGGGACAACACGCCGGTCTGCAGCTCAGAGAAATCCAGAACGTCGCTGACGATAGCCAGCAGCATCCGGGACGCTGTCTGGATATGGAACATCTCCTGTCTGACCTCCGGGGATAGCTCCTCCCTAAGGACAAGCTCACTCATGCCGTTGATCGTATTCAGCGGCGTCCGGATCTCGTGCGAAATATTTGCCATGAACTCGTCTTTGCTGTGCTCCGCCTGCTTCAGATCGTCGATCGTACGGAGCAGCTCGTTGTTCATATTGATCGTTTTTTTCACTGACTGCAGGGAAAAATAGAGAATGCTGCCGACGCAGAAAAAGCCAAGCAGAATGTTCGTGATATCCTGCTCGCTCGAAAAGTTCACCGTGCGCTGCACAAAAATGTGATAGACCGCAAGCAGCGCGACCGCCAGAAGATTGCTCCACAGGCTGAGAGCGTCATTCAGAAGGCTGATCATCACGATCAGCAGACAGGACAGGATCAGCATATTTGCAAAGTACGGCGTGATCATACCATAGATCAGCAGAAAAATGTCCATCACCGCCGTCATGATCACCACCCGTTTCTGATGCGTGAAATGATCCTTCAGATAAAAGATCCAGAACACGGGCAGACAGATCAGCATGGGCACAGAGATCAGGAACACCCGCACGATCAGAAATCCGATGACAAACGCAAACTCCGTCAGAAAACTGTACATGCGCAAAAATTTCCGCTCCGCATCCCTCTCGATCTCGTACATAAGCGCTTCCTCCTGAAATTGAACAATAAAAAATCAGTTTATTGTAGCACATGAAAAATCCGAAAACAATTCTGCTGCACGAAGCGCCCTCTCCGGTACATGAAAAAAGCAGGATGACTGCCCTGCTCAGCCTGCAGGCAAAAGGGAGGGCGTCCCGGAAGTCATGAAATGACCTGAGGGACGCCCTCGATAAAATATAAATTACTCAGATTTAACGGCGGAAAAATCTTCTTCTCTTCCATGCCGCCGTTGTCAGAAGCGTCATCAGAGATGCCGCCAGCACTGTGATCCAGAGCGTGAACGGCGTATGGTCCCCAGTCCTGAGCGCCTCGCCTGGCACAGCCTGATCCGTCTCCTTCTCCTCCTCTTCCCCCGAATCGTCGTAGAGGATCGCGTAGGTAGAGAAGCGGTCTGTCTCAATCGTAATGGTGTCCGGAGAATCGTCGATATCCTTGAGCACCGTAGCAGAGCCTCCATGCACGCGCGCGATCGCGAATCTTCTCCCCGCAACGCCGCGCAGGCTTTCCGGAACCGCAAGCACCACGCGAATCGGGCGGTTGGTCTCTTTCACCTGTTTTCTGGCGCCATTGATCGTCTTGATCAGCTCCAGATCCAGATACACGCCGACACTGTAAGACCCGGCGATGGATTCCACGGCCGCCTTATCCGCTGCGCTGACACTATCACTGCTGATCTCGTTGCCGATCAGGACAATCTGTATGTCCGCCCCATTCTTCAGCGCTTCCCGCTCCTTCTTCGTCAGGACGGCGTCCGCCAGCTCGGAAACCGACGATCCCAAGCTCACGCCCGCGTCGCTCTCGCTCTTCGCGTCGATGCTGCCCTTGTTTCCCGCTTCGATAGTAATCGATGCCGCTGCGTTTCCGGCCGTGCTGTAGGCAAAGGCCGCTTTGTCGACCAGAATCGTCAGAACCCCCGCTTTGGCAGGCGTCCCGCTGATCGTCAGCGTCGCGGTATTTCCGTTCACCGTCACCGCGCTTACGGACAATCCCTCAATCAGTCCAGCGTCGCCGGAAAGCCGGAACAGCGATACGTCCGGATTCGCCGCAAAGCTCTCTCCCTCCACGGTCAGCGTGATCGTGCCGCCCGCCACGCCCGTCGTCAGGACGCCGCTCGCCGTGAGCGATACCGTCGGAGATACGACCGTGACGCTGTTGCCTATGGTGACAGCCGCCTCCGGCTGATACTTGAAGGCAGACGGCTGCGCCGTGATCGTCAGCGTGCCTGTCGCAGTCGGCGCGCTCAGCGCGAGCTCCACAGTCTTGCCTCCCTCTGCCACTTTGACAGATTCCACTGACACGCCCTTGATACCGGCAATGGAGAAATCAGCTGCAGCAGGGTTCGCCGCAAAGACTCCGCCGACCGCAGTCAGCGTGACAGTCGCTTTTATGCCTTCCGTGATCTCAGCCGGGCTCGCGGACATCGTGATGGTCGGATAGCCGACTGTGACGTCCGCAGAAACGTCCGCTGCCGCCGGATAGGTAAAGGCATTCTTGCTCACCGCGACGGTCAGCGTACCCGCTTTGACCGGCGTCCCGCTGATCGTCAATGTCGCTGTCTTGCCATCCACTTTTACCTCGCTCACTGTCAGTCCTTCCGCAGAACCGTTCTTACTGGAAAGCGTGAACAGCGATGTGTCCGGTTTCGCCGCGAAATCTTCCCCTTCCACGACCAGCGTGATCGTACCGCCCGCCGTGCCCGCGACCAGCGTAGTGCTTGCCTTCGCGATCGTTACGCTCGGGGAGACGACAGTGATGCTGTCGTCTGCGGCGACAGCCGCTTCCGGCTGGTACTTGAAAGCAGCCGGCTGCGCTGTAATCGTCAGCGTGCCTGTCGCAGTCGGCGCGCTCAGCGTCAATTCGGCAGTTTTTCCATCTTCTGCCACTGTAACAGATTCCACCGTCACACCTTCGATACCGGCGACAGAAAAATTATCGGTAACGGCAGTTGCCGCAAAGACCCCATCAGTCGTAAGCGTGACTGTGGACTCCTCGCCTTCTGTGATTTGTTCCGGATTCATGGACATCGTGATGATCGGATAGCCGACGGTGACTTCCACTGTGGCATGATTCGCCGGCGGATATTCAAAGGCTGTCATATCCACTGTAACCGTCAGCGTACCCGCCTTGACCGGCGTCCCGCTGATCGTCAGCGTCACCGTGTTGCCGCTTACTTCCACCGCGGTCACGATCAAACCTTCTGCACAGCCGTCTTCACTGGAGAGCGTAAACAACTCCGGTTTCGGAGACTCTGCAAACTCATCTCCGTTCTCCTTGAGCGTGATCGTGCCGCCCTCTGTGCCCGCGGTGAGCGCGGCATTCGCCTCAAGCTCTACAATCGGACGTCTGACGATTATATTGTCTGTGGTGACAGGATCTTTCGGCTGGTACTTGAAGGCTTCTGGTTGCGCCTTAATCGTCAGGGTCTTTGTTATGGATGTCGCCGTCAGCGTAACCGTAGCCGCCGTTGCTCCGTCGTCCGCACTGACAGAGCTTATTGTTGCCTCGCCACCTTCAATCGAGAAGAGGTTTCCACTATTATCACTGATTTCATTAAATACTCCGCCTTTAGCCATAAGCATGACCGTCGTTTCAATACCTTCCGTGAGTTTATTCGGATCCGCAGTCATGGTGATTGTAGGATAGCCAATGGTGACCTCCGCTGTAGTATTTTCTGCTGCTTCATACATAAAGGCTTTCTTATCCACTGTAACCGTCAGCGTACCAGCCATGACCGGCGTCCCACTGACCGTCAGCGTCGCCTTCTTGCCTTTCGTTGCTACCGCCACAGTTAGTCCCTTTGCTATGCCGTCCGCGCCAGAAAGCGTAAACAGTGATGAGTCCGGACTTTCCAAGAAGTCTTCTTCTGCTGCCGTGAGCGTAATCGTGCCGCCCGCCGTGCCTGCGACCAACGTAGTATCCGCCGTAAGCGTCACAGTTGGGGCAACGACGGTGATATCTGTTGAAACGCTGTCTACATTCGGCTGGTATGTAAATGCCCCCTTCTTTGCCGTGACCGTCAGGGTACCCGTACCTGATGCCTTTAGTGTCAGTGTGACTTTGGAACCATCATCTGCCACGCTGACAGAATCCTCCTCTAAAGCTACACCCGAAAAACTGATGTTTCCCTCAGCATTTTCTTTGTCAAATACCCCATTCTCCGCTGTAAGATCAACTGTAGTCTCCTTTCCCGCTATCATAGTGTTTGGGCTTACGCTCAGGGTGATCTCAGGATATTTTACATTGATCTTTTCTTTCGCAAGGACTGCCCCCTCCGGCTGGTACTTAAAAGCGGTTTTGTCGATCGTGACTGTATACGTCTGCTCTCCCCCTGCGGCAGATATGTCTCCCAGTGTCAGGGTCACTGTGTTCTCACTCCCTGATGCACTCTCGACCGTCACACCATCAAGGCCGTCTAATTGAAACATTCCCTTGTTGATGCTGTCCGCAAAGATAAGCTCGTCAGCCGTCAGCGTGATCGTCGCGTCGCCCACGTCTGTGCCAGCTGTCAGTTCTCCGTTCAGTTTCGCCGTCACTGTCCCACTCGGGGCATTAACGGTGATATCTGTTGAAACGCTGTCTACATTCGGCTGGTATGTAAATGCCCCCTTCTTTGCCGTGACCGTCAGGGT
>CANQRR010000069.1 GCA_947626285.1 uncultured Lachnospiraceae bacterium | reverse complement strand
GGGGGGGGTAGGCTACATATTTCAGACGGATTCGGACGGACAGACAGATCCGAATGAGTTCCAGACGTTCTGGGACAAGAGAGAACAGTATGATATTGTCCTGGGATACAGGAGGAAGCGAGGTGATGGAAAACAGAGAGCGTTTGTAGAACGCGTGGTATGTCTTTTGTTGAAACTGTATTTCGGCGTCAGTGTTCCTGATGCGAACGCGCCGTTTCGGTTGATGAAAGCAGATGTTCTTGAAAAATACATTGATCGGTTTGAGGACGATTTTAATCTGCCGAATGTCATGCTGACGATGTATTTTTCATATTACAAAGAGAATCTGGACTTTCAGGAGATCACGTTTAAACCGAGACAGGGCGGGACGAATTCAATCAATATCCCAAAGATCATTCAGATCGGCCGGAGAGCGCTTCGCGACTTTTCGAGACTGAAAGCGGATATGAAGAACTATGATTGAATAAATCCGGACGCAGGATGCGCTGTGTTCAGCGAGGAGGACATACGGATGCGAGCAGCATTGAAAAAAACATATCAGGTATTATTTCTGTTGATCTTTACTGTGGTGACGGTGCGCGCGATCATGGCGATGGCGGATCAGTCGAAGCTGGCAGCGGGGGTTTTGATTCCGTTTCTGGCGCTGTTTTTTCTGATCCGGCCGGGCAGGCGCTCTTCCCGCAGTTTTTCTTATACAAAGTGCTGGATTGCGGTCCAGTGTGTTTCGCTGGCGCTGATGCTGGCGGAAATGTATGTGATGGAGCTGAAGCTTTCCTGGGACTGGAGACTTCTGATCGAAACAGCGTATCAGTACACCATGGGACTCGATGTGAGCGATAATCTGCGCTATTTTGCGGTCAACTCAAACAATCGCTTCTGGTTGGCATGTCTGATCTGGCTATTCCGAGTTGCGCACAAGCTATGTCCGTCCATGACAGAGCTGCAGCAGTACAAATGGTTGTCCATGCTGCTCAGCGGTACGATGACGCAGCTTACGATCTGGCTGGTCTATTGGACGGCGAGAAAGCTCTTCGACGAGAGAAGAGCGTTTCTGACCGGTCTCTTTGGGGCGCTGTTTCTGCCGTTTTATCTGTATGCACAGCACGCGTACACGGACGTGCCGGGAATGTTCGGCATAGCGTTGGCCTTTTTCTTCTATGTGAAGCTGAAACGGGATCGTAAGAGAGAAAAGCTGCTCCTGATCCTGCTCGGCCTGACGGTTGGTTTTGTTTTTAAGATCAAAGTGATCATTGCGATCCTGCTGATCGCGATTCTAATCGAGGAGGCGCTCACGACCAGGAAGGGAAAAGATTTTTTTCTGGGAGTGCTGATCGTTGGAGCTGCCCTGTTTCTGGCTGCCTCCTGCGCGAATCTTATCACGAAAAAGACGGTCGTCATCAGCGATGAGATGCTGGAGCGCTATGAGTTTCCGATCACGCACTTTGTGATGATGGGACTCAAGGGCAAAGGCGGCTACAGCGACAAGGAAGTACAGAACACGAAAAAACATGAGACCTACGAGGAGAGAGTGGCATACAATCTTCGGGTGATCCGCAGGAGATTAAAGAAGCTTGGCCCGGCAGGGCTGCTGGAGCATCTGGTCGGGAGAAAAATGCGTTATACCTGGGGAAACAGCTGTCTGGCGGGAAACGATTACGCGACGAGATATCCGGTCCATCAGACGATACTTTGGGAATTTCTTTCACTGAAGGGGAAATACCACTGGATCCTCCTGATCTTTACCTGGCCGTATTACATGCTGATCCTGCTCGGGATCCTGTTTTCCGCGATCGCGGCGCTGAGGAAAAAGACGGCGGAGACCTCGGTCTTCGACGTGGGCCGACTGACGATCCTGGGTCATACGATCTTTCTGCTTATCTGGGAGTGCAACAGCCGTTACCTGTTGTCTATCGTTCCGGTTATGCTTCTGGTGGCGGCACAGGGAATCTTCCGGACGAGGGAGTTTCTGCGGCGGTTCCTGGAAAAGCGCGCGGCGCGGACCGAAGTGTGAAAACGCGCATTGAGGTGTAAAAAATACTTGAATTTGGAAGAATTTTATGTTAGTATAAACAACCGTGATATATTATTTCCTTGCTCCTTTCGGCGAAAAGGGGCCAGAGACCATAAGGAGGTGCGAGCAGCATGAACAAGTATGAATTAGCAGTAGTTGTCAGCGCAAAGCTCGAAGACGAAGACAGAGCCGCAGTGATCGAAAAGGTGAAAGAGCATATCACCCGTTTCGGCGGTACTGTCACGGAAGTAGAAGAGTGGGGCAAGAAGAGACTCGCTTACGAGATCCAGAAGATGCGCGAAGGCTTTTACTACTTTGTTCGCTTTGAGGCTGATGCTTCATGTCCGGCGGAAGTCGAGAGACGTGTCCGGATCATGGAAGATGTCATCAGATATTTGTGCGTGAGACAGGATGCATAAATAGAAAAGAGGAGATTCAATGAACAAAGTTATTTTAATGGGACGTTTGACGAGAGATCCGGAGGTGCGCTATTCCGCGGGCGAGAGTTCGACAGCGGTCGCCAGATATACGCTGGCGGTCGATCGCAGATTTCGCCGCGAGGGGAGCGACCAGACGGCTGACTTTATCGGATGTGTCGCGTTCGGCAGGAGCGCGGAGTTCGCAGAGAAATATCTCCGTCAGGGGACAAAGATCTGTGTGACCGGCCGCATCCAGACCGGCAGCTATACGAACCGCGACGGACAGAAAGTCTACACGACCGATGTGGTAGTGGAGGATCAGGAGTTTGCCGAGAGCAAGGCTGCATCCGGCGGCGGAGGCGGCATGACGCGCCAGGCGGAACCGAAGGCGGCTGCGCCGACGATGCCGGCGCCGGGAGACGCTTCTTCGGCGGACGGATTCATCAATATTCCGGAAGGAATCGACGAAGAACTCCCATGGTAAGATCAGCTTAATGCGCGAAAAGCAGAGATTGTGCGTAAAGGAGGAAAAATCAGCATGGCATTCAGTAAAGATAGAAGCGATGCGCCGATGAGGAGAAAAGGCGGCATTCGCAGAAGAAAGAAAGTCTGTGTTTTCTGTGGCAAGGAGAACAATGAGATCGATTACAAGGACGTGAACAAGCTCAAGAGATATGTGTCCGAGAGAGGCAAGATCCTTCCGAGAAGAATCACAGGCAACTGCGCGAAGCATCAGCGCGCGCTGACCGTCGCGATCAAGAGAGCGCGTCACGTGGCGCTTATGCCGTATGTTCAGGATTGAGCAAAATCGATAGCGTGAATGGCAGAAAGTCCTCAGATACCGGAGCCCGGTTGTCTGAGGACTTTTTTTGTTTTGTCACATTATGTCAGAAAATAAATCACAAAACAGTATTGCAATATCACTTAAACTGTGTTATCATGTCAATAACATCTGAAGACCTAACGGCATTCGCCGACCATTCCCTGTTTATGTTTTCTGATGAAAAGAAGGAAAAGAAAGAAAAGAAAGTAATTGTAGGCAAAGGAGAGGCTATGGAAAAGTTCAAATGGTTCAGGAGGGCAGCCGCGTGTGGGCTTGCCTGTGTGATTTTTGCACTGTTTTCCGCCAATGCGTATCTGCAGGCGAGCGAGGAGCCGCAGACGGGCGGAATGCTTTCGGAGGCGTCGGGTTCTCCCGGCCTGGAAACTGGCGCGGAGCAGGGGACGGACCCTGAGACGACAGGCAGTGTGGAGACAGAATCCGGGACGGAAGGACAGACGTTGGAGTCTGATATTGGGACAGAGACAGAACCAGTGTCAGAGAATGAGAAGCAGACGGAGACGGCAGCCGTATCGGAGAGCTCAGAACAGACAGAGACGGAAACCGTATCGGAAGGCGCGGAGCAGACAGAGATGGAAACCGTGCCGGAGAGCACTGGACAGACGGAGACAGAAACTGTGCCGGAGACTGCCGGGCAGACGGATGCGGGAAATGATCCGGCGCCGGAGACTGTCGGGACACAGCAGACGGACGGTGGAATGGAAGCGCCGCCGGAGGAACTGCCGGAACCGGAAACGGAGGAAAATACGGAGTCCATGCTGGAGGAGGTGCTGGAGGAGGCGCAGAGGCAGAACATCGATTTCTTCGGACTTGCTCCGGGCGAATCGCTGACGTTTTACGCGGCGATTGATGGGGAAGAGGAGGAAAGCGGCATCATGCTGCTGGCGGCAAAGGAAGTTACAGCGGTCACCGTGACGCGAGCTGCTGAGCCTTATAAATATGCGGACTACGGATACGGCACATTCCAGACATACAAGTACACGGTATCTTTCAACGACATCACGGCTACAGCGTACTGCATCCAGCCTTCCCGCGGCACGCCGGACAGCGGAAGCAGTTATACGGTAAAAAAGATGAAGGGTGCAAAGCTGCTTGCGAAGGTCTGCTATTACGGGACCAAAGCCGCTGGCGCGGATGGCTTTTTCGCAACGATGCATCCGGATTTCAGTGAGGGGCAGAAATTCATTATCACACATCTGGCGGCAGCGCTCGCGAACGAAAGTGAGGACGCTTTTGCAGGGGCAAACGAGACGGCCCAGAATCTGGCTAGAGAGTTGTATAACTATTGTGCCGCGCAGCCGGATATCCCGGATGTCGACATGGCGTTTTCTGCGCCAAGCGTGGCGGCTTATGTGGATGCCGGAACACTTCCGGGCACACAGAGGACCGAGGTGATCACGTTTTTGGCGGACAGCGCGCAGACGGTCACGTTCACCCTTCCTGCTGGAGTGGTGCTGCACGATCTGTCGACCGGAACAGACAGTGCTCCCGGAGGTTCCATGACGATCACAGGCGGAACCTCATTCTACCTGACGGCTCCGATCACGCAGGCGCTCAGTACGGGAGAGATATGGTCGACCACACTGTATGGCAGTCTCACGAAGGATTTTTCTGCATACAAGATCAAGACGGGTTCTTCGACGCAGGATCTGGCGCTGGTGTTTGGCGATGGGGTTGAAAGCGAAGCTGTCGCTGGTCTTTCAGTCAGGTGGCTGAAACCGATCAACCTCGCGATCAGAAAGACAGATGCGGAGACAGGCAAGGGTCTTGCGGGCGTTGCATTTAAGGTGTTTGCTGATCCGGGGTGTCAGACGGCTCTCGCGGATTTTCCGGTGACGGATGCGCAGGGCGAAACGTCCGCGATCGTGTACCGGACGCAGGATGTCGTATATCTGGCAGAAACAAAGGAGCGCGCGGGGTATGTGCATAACACGCAGGTGCAGCCGGTCAGCTTAAGCGCGCTGGAACCGGCGGGTCAGGGGAATTTTTCCTTCACAAACAGACGGATCACGGCAAGCCTCCATCTGACAAAAAAGGATGCGGAAACGGGAACCGCGCAGGGAGACGCCGTGCTGAAGGGCGCAGTTTACGGGCTGTATGCCCGGAAGGATATCGTACATCCGGATGGATCGACCGGCGTATTGTTTCATGCCGGAGATCAGGTCGCGACCATGACGACCGATGCGGGCGGAAAAGCTTCTCTGGAGCGCCTCTATCTGGGGCAGTATTATGTGAAGGAGATCAGCCCCTCGACCGGATACCTGATCGACGAGAAGGAGTACGACATTACGTTTGAGGCAGGCGATGGAAGCGTTGCCGTCATAGAAAAGGAATGCGTATCCGGGGAGACAGTGATCCGGCAGCCGTTTCAGCTGATCAAGATCTCAGGGGGTAAGAATACCGATTCAAAACTGTTGGCGGGAGCCGGCTTTACCGCGTATCTTGTGAGCTCTCTGAAAAAGAAAGCGAACGGTTCCTATGATTTTGCGTCGGCAAAGCCGGTAGCGCTCGGAAAGAACGGAGAGACAGAGATCTTTACGGACAAGGATGGCTATGCCGTCTCTGCGGCGCTTCCGTTCGGCACCTATGTGGTGCGGGAGACGACAGTTCCGCCGGGGCATACGCCCGTCGAGAATTTCGAAGTCAGGATCACTGAGAACAACCCCACCAAGCCGCAGGTGTGGAGAGTGCTGGTCGACAGGGAATTTGAGGCAAAGCTGAAGATCATAAAGAGCGATGATGAGACATATCAGAATGTGCTCGAGGCAAATACGGAATTCAAGGTGTATGATCTGGACGCAGGGGCGTACGTCGAGCAGGTGACAACCTATCCAAAAGAGGAAAAACATCGCTCCTATTTTACCGATGAGGATGGATTCCTGATCCTGCCGGATACTCTGCCGCGCGGACGTTATCGGATCGAGGAAGTCACCGCGCCGGAGGGATACACAGTCGGGACGACGGCAGTGCAGGTGAATGTGGACAGCAATGTGGCGTACCGGATGAATGAGAGCACCAACGAGGCGATCATCGAGGTGGTGGCATCCAATCATCCGGTGAAGGGAGAGCTTCGTGTGGTGAAGAAAGGCGAGGTTCTCAAGGAGTACAAAGACGATTTCCACTATGAGGAGACGCCGCTCTCCGGGGCTGTGTACGAGGTGTATGCTGCGGAGGACATTTATACAGCGGATCACCAGAAGGATGCGGAGGGAAATCGTATACTGGAATACGCGGAAGGTGCGAAAGTGGGTGAGCTGACTACGGAAGAAAACGGCGTGGGCGTGATGCGGGATCTGCCGCTGGGAAGATATCGGGTCGTGGAAAAGACCGCTCCGGAAGGCTATGTGCTGAATGCGGAAGAGCAATACGCTGAATTCGTCTATGCCGATCAGGATACGCCTGTTGTGACGGTGGAGCTTTGCTTTGTCAATGAACGGCAGAAGGTGGAGATCGCTGCGGTCAAGAAAGATGCGGAGAATGAGGCTTTGCTTGCCGGGGCAGAGTTCGGATTGTTCGCGAAGGAAGAAATCAAGGCAGGCGGAGAGACAGTGGTGGAAGTCGATACGCAGCTTGCCACGGCAAAGACGGGTGAGGACGGGAGAGCGGTGTTCGCGCAGGACCTTCCGTTTGGCAGCTATTATGTCAGAGAGCTTCGTGCCCCGGAGGGCTATCTTCCATCGGAAGAGAAGGTGGAGCTGACTGCTTCGTACGAAGGGCAGGAAACGGCAATCGTGCAGCTTGAGAGCGCTTTTGCGGATAAGCCGACGCGCGTGGAGTTCACGAAGTCGGATCTCACGACGGGTGAAGAGCTGGAGGGAGCGACCTTAAGCGTTCTGGACAGGGACGGAAATGTGGTGGATTCCTGGGTTTCCGAAAAGGGAAAACCGCACGCGATCCGTTGTCTGCATGTGGGAGAGACTTATGTGCTCCGCGAGGAATTTGCCCCGTACGGATATCTACGGGCGGAGGAAGTGAAATTCACGGTCGAGGGGACCGAGGAGCCGCAGAAGGTGAAGATGGAGGATGCAGTGCCGGTCGGCAGGATCATCATCAGCAAGACCGGAGAGTTTGTTGGTTCGGTGACGTGGAATCAGATGGTGACGGGAACGCTGGAAAACATCTTTGGCTATGTATCCGGTTCACTGAAGGAAGTTGTCTTTGAAGTGTACGCGGCGGAAGATATCCGAGCGGCCGACGGCGTGAGCGCCAACTACTATCAGAAGGACGAGCTTGTCGCCACCATCACGACCGACGCGCTGGGGTATGCGCGGGCGGAAAATCTGCCGCTGGGGAAATATTATGTGGTGGAGAAAAAAACGGCGGTTGGCTTTGTCCTGGACGACAAACCGCGGGAGATCGATCTTACCTACCGGGATCAGGATACTCCGATCGTGACTTACGATGAAGCATGGCAGAACAGCCGGCAGAAGGTTCGTGTGACGGTGCAGAAAAAAGAGAAAGGCAGCGGGCAGCTGCTTGCGGGTGGAGTTTTCGCACTGTGCGCGCGCACGGATATCGTGGGAGCGGATGGGAACGTTCTGCTGAAGGCGGACGCTATCATAGAACAACGGGCGACCGGCGCGGACGGAGGACTTGTGTTTGCGGCGGACCTGCCGGTCGGCGGCTCCTACTATGTGAAGGAGGTAAAGGCTCCCGCCGGATATGTGACGAGCGATGAGATCCGGGAGTTTACGTTTGCGTACGCCGGGGAGCAGACGAAAGAGGTATCGTTCGATTTTGTCTTTAAAAACAAGCCCACGAAAGTCCGCATCTCCAAGACAGATATCACGTCCGGCAAAGAACTGCCGGGTGCAAAGCTTGAGCTGAGAGACGCGCAGGGGAACGTGGTCGACCGCTGGACATCAAAGACCAAACCGCATATGATCCGAGGGCTGGAGGCCGGAAAAGCTTACACGCTCCGCGAGGAATCCGCTCCGGACGGCTATGTGGTCGCGGAGGAGATCCGCTTCAAGGTGGGAGACACCGGAAGAGTGCAGAAAGTCACGATGAAAGACGAAAGGGCGCCGGCGAAGACAGAGGAGGCCCCGAAAACGGGAGACGACACGGATCTTCTCCTTCCGGAAATGGCGATGGCCATGTCCGGCTTCCTGGTTTTGACCCTGGCGTCTGTGCGGAGGAGAAAGAAAAGACTTTCATAATGCGGTCTGATGTGCTATACTCAACATGGTAAAAAAGCACATATGCATTTCGGAGACCGTTATGAAAGAGGACAAGGCGACAAATAAAATGCATCTGAAATACAGTGGGAAGCTGATGCGGCATTGGTACTGGTGCGTACTTCTGCCGCTCCTTCTGCTGGGTCTCACGGCTGTGGTGCTTTACGTGGATACAAAGGCGGGACTGATCGTCGGCGGATTTACCATCGCGGCTCTGCTGACGCTTGTGATCCTGGATCTGTATTATCGGCCGCGTGTATTGACAGAGCTTGTGGATTTCGCGAATCAGTACCACAGCGCAGAGCACGAGATGCTGAAGCGCTTTGTGATTCCGCACGGCTTGGTGCAGACGGACGGCAGGATCCTCTGGATGAACGACAGGCTCACGGAGCTTGCAGGGAAGAAGGAGGCCGGGCACAGGAATATCACCGCCCTGTTCCCGCAGCTTGACATGGCCTGCCTGCCGCCCGGGGAGGACGGGGGCAATGTGGAGATCACGCACAATGACAGGATCTACAACGTCAGTATGCGCCGGATCTCGCTGGATGAGATGCTGCAGGAGCTTTCTGGCGTAGAGGCAGCGGACGGGAGCAGTGTGGTGGAGCTCTGCTTTTTCGACATCACGGAGCTGAATGCGCTCAAGAAGGAGAATTTCGAACAGAAGCCAATCGTCGGCCTGATCTATATGGACAATTATGACGAGGTTGCGGACAGCGTGGAGGACGTCAGGCGTTCCATGCTGGAAGCGCTGATCGACCGGAGGATCACAAAGTACGCCTCTGCGATGGGCGGCCTGACGAAAAAGCTTGAGAAGGACAAATACCTTCTGGTGATGCACCAGAAGGGGCTTTCAGCGATGGAGGAGGATCGCTTTTCTATCCTTGAGGATGTGAAGACGGTGAACATCGGCAATTCGATCAGCATGACGATCAGCATAGGCGTCGGCGTAAACAATCCGGACTACCCGCAGAACTATGAGGCGGCGCGCAGCGCGATGGAGATGGCTCTGGCGCGCGGCGGCGATCAGGTGGTCGTCAAGGACCACGAGAAGCTGACCTTCTTCGGCGGAAAGACGCAGAGAGCCGAGCGGAATACGCGGGTGCGCGCCCGTGTGAAGGCACAGGCGCTGCGCGAGCTGATCAACACAAAGGAACGCGTGATTGTCATGGGTCATAAGATCACCGACATTGATTCGCTCGGAGCGAGCGTCGGGGTCTGTCGGGCGGCACAGGAGGCCGGCAAACCGGCGCACATCGTGCTGGGCGAGATCAACAGCAATATTCAGCCGTGGGTCTCGGCGCTTGAGAGCGACGGGCATGAGGAGAAGCTGTTTCTGGATCACGAGCAGGCGGTTGAGATGACGAACTCAAACACGGCGGTGGTCGTCGTGGACACGAACCGTCCGGCGATGGTGGAGTGTGAGGAACTGCTCTATCTGACGAAGACGATCGTCGTGCTGGATCATCACAGACAGGGGACGGAGAAGATCGAGAACGCGGCGCTGTCGTACATTGAGCCTTCCGCCTCCTCGGCGTGCGAGATGATCGCGGAGATCCTGCAGTACTACGACGAAGAGATCCGGCTGAAACCAATCGAGGCGGACAGCATTTACGCCGGCATCATTGTCGACACCGATAACTTCATGGCGAAGACGGGGATGCGTACCTTTGAGGCCGCCGCGTTCCTGCGAAGGAAAGGCGCTGATATGACGCGGGTGCGCAAGTATTTCCGCAACGATATGGACACGTACAAGGCGCGCGCGGAGGCTGTGCGGCACGCGGAAGCGTTCATGGGCTGCTACGCGATCAGCGTCTGCCCGGGTGAAGGATTGGAGAGTCCGACGGTGATCGGCGCGCAGGCGGCGAATGAACTGCTGAACATCATCGGGGTAAAGGCGTCCTTTGTCCTGACAGAGTTCAACCGGAAGATCTACATCAGCGCCCGAGCGATCGACGAGGTAAACGTGCAGATCATCATGGAGCGCCTGGGCGGCGGAGGACATATGAACATCGCGGGCGCGCAGCTTGAGGGCGTGAGCATTGAGGAGGCCCGCGCGCAGCTGAAGGAAGTACTGACGCAGATGACAAAAGAAGGAGCGATTTGATCATGAAGGTTATTTTGTTGCAGGATGTGAAGGCGCTCGGAAAAAAGGGCGACGTGGTGGAGGTCAGCGAGGGCTACGCCCGCAATATGCTGCTCAAGAAAGGCATGGGCAAGGAGGCCACGAGCGGAAATATGAACGATCTCAAGCTTCAGAAGGCGAACGCGGAGAAGGTCGCCCGGGAGACGCAGGAGGCCGCGGAGGCGCTTGGAAAGGAGCTTTCCGGGAAGGAGATCAAAGTCGCGGTGAAGGCCGGGGACGGCGGCCGGGTATTCGGATCGGTGTCCTCAAAGGAGATCGCGGAGGAGATCAAAAAGCAGCTCGGGCATGAGGTGGACAAGAAGAAGATCCTTCTGGACGCTCCCATTAAGACGCTCGGAGTGTGCGGAATTTCGATCAAGCTGCACCCGAAGGTGACGACAGAGATCAAGGTGAATGTCACCGCGCTGTAAGACTGGAAGATACACAGGAAAAGGGGAAGGAGAGATATTGTGGAGGAATCGTTGCTGAAGCGGGTCATGCCGCATAGCGCGGAAGCAGAGCAGTCTGTGATCGGAGCAATGATCATGGATCGCGACGCCGTCACCATTGCCACGGAAATGCTGACAGCGGAAGACTTCTACCAGAAACAGTATGGAATCCTTTTCGACGCGATGGCGGAGCTCTACCATGAGGATACGCCGATCGACCTGGTGACGCTGCAGAACCGCCTGCGGGCGAAGGACGTGCCGCCGGAGATCAGCAGCCTGGAGTTTGTGGGAGACATGGTGACCGCGGTTCCGACCTCCGCGAATGTGAGGTACTACGCGCAGATCGTCTCGGACAAGGCGCAGCTTCGCAGGCTGATCCGGGTGAACGAGGAGGTTGCGGCCGCATGCTACGCGGACAAGGATAGCGTCAGCGACATCATGGAGGACACGGAGAAGAAGATCTTCCAGGTCCTGCAGAAAAAATCTCTGGACGGCTTCACGCCGATCAAGGAGATCGTGCTGAACGCGCTGGACAAGATCGAGGCGGCGAGCCGGGCGAAGGGCAGCGTGACGGGGCTGGCGACCGGATTTATCGATCTGGACTACAAGACCTCCGGATTTCAGCCCTCGGATCTGATCCTGATCGCGGCCAGGCCGTCTATGGGAAAGACGGCGCTCGTGCTGAACATTGCGGAGTACATGGCGTTTCGGAACGATCTCAACGTGGCGGTATTCAGTCTGGAAATGTCAAAGGAACAGCTGATGAACCGTCTCTTTTCGTTGGAGTCCCGCGTGGATTCCCAGGCCCTGCGGACGGGTAATTTGAGCGACAACGACTGGTCGAGCCTGATCGAGGCGGCGGGGACGATCGGACGCTCGAATCTGATCATTGACGATACTCCGGGGCTCTCGGTGTCGGAGCTGCGCAGCAGGTGCAGGAAATACAAACTGGAGCACAATCTTGACATCATCATGATCGACTATCTTCAGCTCATGCAGGGAAGCCGGCGCTCGGAATCCAGGCAGCAAGAGATCTCAGACATCTCGCGTTCTCTCAAGGAGATTGCGCGCGAGCTGCAGGTCCCGGTGGTGGCGCTCTCACAGCTCTCCCGCGCGGTGGAGCAGCGTCCGGATCATCGTCCGATGCTCTCGGATCTGCGAGAGTCCGGCGCGATCGAGCAGGATGCGGACGTCGTGATGTTTCTGTACCGCGAGGATTATTACAATCACGAGACGGAGCGGAAGGATGTCGCGGAGGTCATCATCGCCAAGCAGAGGAACGGTCCGGTCGGGACGGTGGAGCTGGCGTGGCTGCCGCGTTTCACAAAATTTGCCAACATGAAAAAGTAACGGTTCTTTTTTGCGTTGCCGCGCCATATACTGATAGAAGGACAGGAATGCGCGGGAAGCAGGAGCGCAGACGTGTCCCGATGGCGGACAGGCCATTAGGAGCGCTCGCACGCAGAGGGAGAATCGTATGGATAAAAAGGAATATCCGGTTTCGGAAGCAGTGCGGCTCGTGGGTGTTGAGTCGCACGTTTTGCGTTACTGGGAGGAGGAACTGCAGGTCGGGATCCGCAGGAACCCGCAGGGACACCGCGTATACAGCGAAGAGGACATAGCATTGTTTCGGCGCGTCAGAGAGCTGAAGGAGAAGGGGTTGCAGCTCAAGGCGATCCGCCTTTTGCTGGATAAGCAGGGAGGCCTGAGCTTTGAAGCATCGGGAGCGGACGGATTCGCGCAGCAGGTCAGGGAACTGGCCGGAGAGGATCTCGCCGATGAGGCGGACCGGACGGACGACAAGGCGGAAGCGCTGTGCGGAGAGATCGTCCCGGCGGAAAGGCCGGAGCCGATGCAGCAGTTTGAGCAGATCCTGCGGCGCCTGATGCAGGAAGTCGTCTCGGAGCAGAATGAGAAGCTGGAGGAGGCGATCACAAAGCGGGTCAGAGAGGAGCTGGAAGGCTTTTATGAGGCGGCGGTCACTCTGGAAGAGGAGGATAAGCGGATCGGGAGACTGAGGCGCGCGCTCGGAAGGCTGCTGAAGAGGAGATGACAAAAAGCAAGGACTGCGCCGGAGCGTCCTTTCTATCAGAGAAAAGAGGCAATCCGGGCAGTCCTTCCGCGCCGCGTATCTACCGGCGCACCGTGCGCTGCCGCTATGTAAGCAGATTCTTTTATTCTGCGGAGATAGCGCCTGTCGGGCAGGCAGCTTCGCATGTGCCGCACTCGAGACAGACATCAGCGTCGATCACGTACTTTCCGTCTCCCTCAGAGATCGCGTCTGCTGGGCACTCGCCTGCGCAGGTACCGCAAGCTACGCATTCGTCAGAAATTACATATGCCATAGCCGAATCCTCCTTTTTTGATTACGAATGATCGGATCCCGAACGGAATCTTTGCTCTATTCTAATACAAAACCGCAAAATACACAAGCAAAAATACAAATTTTGCTATGTATTTCTGTGGAAACACTGGGAACCGCCCGAAAGATTGCCGTTGCATAATGCGGGGAAACGTATTATAATGTCCCCTAGGGTTACTGTTTTGCCCACTTACAGAGGTGAAGGAGGGATAGAAAGTGGCGACGAAGATTACCAAGGACATGACGATCGGAGAGATCCTGCAGATCAATCAGGGACTCGCTCCGGTTCTGATGGCGGGAGGCATGCATTGCGTGGGCTGTCCGTCTTCGCAGATGGAGACGCTGGAGGAAGCGGCAGTGGTGCACGGGATCGAGACGGACGTGCTGCTTGCCAGGCTGAACGCGTTTCTGGAAGCAATGGAGAAATAAGCGTCTGATCGGTGAAAGGGACTGCGCCTGCAGTCTCTTTTTTTGACTATTTGCCTAAAGCCGGAAATGTCATTGGGCAAAACATAGAAAAAACGTATCAGCGGGGAAAAAATATAAGCGAAATGATTTCTTGACGAATGAATAAACTCGTGCCATAATGTCAAAAATTAAACACATTGGAATCAAACACATAACCTGAAAATGTGGAACGGATAGGAGGGATCATGTATGCTGGATAAGAGAATCCGTCTGAAAACAATTAACGATGTCAGGGAGTTTGTCAATGAGGCTGCGAAGTGTGAATTCGATGTGGACATTTTCTATAACAGGATCATTGTGGACGCCAAGTCGCTGCTTGGGGTCATGAGTATGGATCTGACAAAGCCTCTGACGGTTAAGTATTCACCGGAAGATCACTTTTTTGATAAGGTATTGGATAAGTATGCGATTGCGTAAATTATCCGTACGGAGACGATGGGGGACTGCTTCGGCAGTCCTTTTTAATACAATAGGAAATTTCTCCTAACGGAGAAATCCTGAACGAAAAAAGCCCGCCGGAAGCGGGCATGGGTAACAGACG
>CANQRR010000068.1 GCA_947626285.1 uncultured Lachnospiraceae bacterium | reverse complement strand
GAGCTTTTGATGAAGAACATACATATGTGCAGGCAGGCAAAGCACGCGGGCACGCAGATCACGCTGGACGAGGATCTAAACGTCCCGGATGTAAAGCCGGATGTGGAGAGCATCATTCAGAGCCGGGAGCACGTGACGCTTGAACATGTGCGCGCGGAGGCGGGGCGGCTGTTCCTTGACGGATACCTGGAGGTCAGCGTGCTCTACATGGATGACACGAAGGAGCGGCAGATCCATCGACTGGACACGAAGCTTCCCTTTGACGAGGCGGTCAGCATGGACGGACTGGAGGCGGGGGACAGCGTGCGCGTCCGCCATGAGACGGAGGACTTGAGCGTCGCCCTGATCAATTCGCGGAAGCTGGCGATTCGCAGCCTCTTAAGCTTCGAGGCGTCCGTTGACGAGATCTACGACATGTCGGCGGCAGTGGAGACCCAATCGCCGATCGAGCTGTGCGAGCGCCGCAAAAAGCTGGAGCTGATGCAGCTCGAGGTACAGAACAAGGACATCCTGCGGTTGAAGGAAGAGATCCAGCTGCCTTCCAATAAGCCGAACATCCGGGAAGTACTCTGGGACAACATCCAGCTGCGCAGTTGCCGGATCTCCCTGCGGGATGGCGCTCTTTTCGCGCAGGGAAGTCTGTTTCTGTTCGTCCTGTACCGCGCGGAGGACGATGCGCAGACTGTGCAGTGGATGGAGCAGATGCTGCCCTTTGAAGGAGAGATCCGCTGCGGGGGCTGCGCGCCGGAGCTGATCCCGGACGTCGGCGTTTCGCTTGCGCAGGCGGAGCTGACAGCCAGGGAAGACAACGACGGGGAGCTGAGGCTTTTTCATATGGAAGGTGTCCTGGAGCTTGAGATTCGCCTGTACGGGACGGAGGAGGCAGAGATCCTCGAGGACGTTTATTCTCCGGAGAAGGATCTGGAGCTTGTGGCAAGCGAGGAGAACTATGAGAGCCTCGTCATGAAAAACGAATCGAAATGCAGGTGCGCGGGCAAGATAAGGATTCAGGGCGCGAAGCCGAGGATCCTGCAGATCTGCAGCAGCAGTGGGAGCATACGGATCGACAGGACGCAGATCGAGGAGGACGGGATTCAGATTGAAGGCGCCATTCCGGTGTCGATTCTTTACATCTCTTCGGACGACGCGATGCCTTTCGCGGTGCTCGAGGGGACGGTTCCGTTTTCGCATCTGGCGCGCGTTCCCGGCATCGACGAGAGCTGCCGCTACACCTTGACGACGGGCATGGACCAGCTCTCGGCCACGATGGCGGACAGCGAAGAGATCGAGGTGAAAGCCACGGTGGGACTGGACATTTTTGTGGCCCGCCCGCAGCGGCAGCAGTGTATTCATGAGATCCGCGAGAAGGAGTATGAGCCGGAGCAGCTCGAAGCCGTTCCCGGCATCACCGGGTACATCGTGCAGGGCGGCGAGACGCTCTGGGACATCGCGAAGCAGTACTACATGACGCCGGCGCAGATCATGGAGATGAATGATCTGGAGTCGGAGAATCTGAAAAGAGGGGACTGTCTGATCCTGATGAAAAATGTCCGCGCCTGTTGACAGGGAAAGGCAAAAAATGTAAAATGAAAGCAGATTGTATACAAAATGCATAGAGGTGCAAAGGATGGAAGAGCGGAAGCTGGAATTGCAAGCAGTGGCCAAGGTCAATCTGGGACTGGATGTTCTGCGCAGGCGCGAAGACGGGTATCATGAGCTGCGGATGATCATGCAGAGCATCCGTCTGCACGACCGGATCACGCTTGAGCGGATGGATTCCGCCGGCATCACTTTGCAGACGAATCTGGGCGATCTGCCGGTCGATGAGGGCAATCTTGCATACCGCGCGGCAAAGCTTCTGATGGAGGAATGTCGGGTCGGGGAGGGCCTGCGGATCGGGCTTGAAAAGCACATTCCGGTCGCTGCGGGACTTGCCGGTGGCAGCTCGGACGCGGCGGCGGTGCTCGTCGGCGTCAACCGCATGTTCGCGCTGGGGTTCTCTCAGGAGGAGCTGATGGCGCGCGCGGTGAAGATCGGGGCGGACGTTCCCTACTGTGTGATGCGCGGGACGGCGCTTGCGGAGGGCATCGGAGATCGGCTCACCGTGCTCCCGGACGCGCCGGATCTGCACGTGGTCCTCGCCAAGCCGCCGATTGCCGTGTCGACCGCTTTTGTGTACGGAAATCTGAAGGCCGACAAGCTTGCCGTCCACCCGGATATTGACGCGCAGGTACAGGCGATCCGGGCTGGGGACGCGCGCCGGATGGCAGAGCTGATGGGAAACGTGCTGGAGACGGTCACGATACCCGCCTGCCCGGTGATCGCGCAGATCAAGGAGCGGATGCTGCGCGCGGGGGCACTGAACGCGATGATGAGCGGCAGCGGCCCGACGGTGTTCGGACTGTTTGAAGAGGAAGAAAAGGCGAGAAGATCATATGAGGAGCTGAGCCGGGGAGACCTGGCCGGAAATGTATTTCTCACGGGATTTTTCCACAACCGGGAAAAGGGATAAAGAGGCTGACTGAATTATGCTGGAGACGATTCAACTGCAAATGAACGAATATCTTCCGCTGAGGGACGTGGTGTTTCAGACACTGCGGCAGGCGATCCTGCGCGGCGAGCTGAAGCCGGGCGAGCGTCTGATGGAGATCCACCTGGCGCAGCGGCTCGGCGTCAGCCGGACCCCGGTGCGGGAGGCGATCCGCAAGCTGGAGCTGGAGGGGCTGGTGCTGATGATCCCGCGCAAGGGCGCGGTCGTCGCGGAGATCACGGTATCGGATCTCGAGGATGTGCTCGAGGTGCGCATGGCGCTCGAGGAGCTTGCGGTCAAGCACGCCTGCAGGAGCGTCACGCAGGAGCAGTTATCGGAGATCAGGCGCTATGCCGAGGAGTTCCGAAAGGCGCTCTCGGGCGACGACATCGCGGCCTGCGCGCAGGCGGACATGAAATTTCACGAGGCGATCTACGCGGCCACGGGGAACAGCCGTCTGGTGCAGATCCTCAACAACCTGCGGGAGCAGATGTACCGTTACCGCATGGAGTATCTGAAGGACCGCCGCTCCCACAAAAATCTGATCGAGGAGCACGACGAGATCCTGCGGGCGCTCGAGAGCCGGGACGCGGAGTTGGCGATCCGCATGACGACGAAACACATCGAATGCCAGAAAGAGTACTTCATCCGGATGCTCGGCGGGCGGGAATAAAGAGAAGAAGTGTGGCTATACTAAGGGATATCGGGCGATATCCCTTTTTGTGTTTAGTGAACTATATGTAATTTATCCGGACGGAACCGCACGGTACCCTTCCTTGGAACTTTCCCGGCAAAACTGTAGATACATGTTGGGAAACGGAAGATTTTCTTTTTTCAGTTTGTGCCGGAAAAGTTCCGGAAATCCCTGCGGTTCCTGTTCTACGCCTGCGATACACTAAACACGAAAATTATAGAAAACGAGGAATTAGTAGATGAATAGATACGACAAATACATCCGCCCCGCCCTTTACACGGCAGGCCTCTGGTACTTTCTGGCGCACACGGCGGTCTTCGCGCGGCTCTGGGCGGAACTGCTGGAGGCAAGTCTGGCGCGGGGAGGCCGGATGCCGGTTCTTTGCATGCTGCCGATCCTGGCCGGGCTGATCTACCTCAGGAAAGGACAGAGATTCTATGCCCGTGCGGGCAGGTATGCAGAGACTGCTCTGTTTGTCCTGGCGGCAGCTTTCGTGTGGGTCGCGGGAGCCGGGGCGCCGATCGGGATGTCCGACGGCACGGCGTATCCTGGGAGGCCGGACGAGGTGTTTCCGGGAATCGCTCTGGGGCGCATGGGGATCGTGCCGGCGCTGCTCTGTCTGGCCGCGCTCTTTTTTGTCACGGTCGCTGGCATCCGCTGCGTGTGGACGATCTATGAGTACCTGTATCAGGCGGGTGTGGAATTTTATCGTGGCCGGACGCTCCGGGAAAGCAGGGAGAGCCGGGAAAGCAGGGAGAGCCGGGAAAGCAGGGAGAGCCGGGAAAGCAGGGAGAGCTGGGAATGCCTGGAAAGACAGGAGCGATGGGAAAGCCGGGAATGCCAGGGAGGCCAGGAATTTCGGGAGAGTCGGGAACGCTGGGAGCGCACCGGGTGGCGGTTTGTCGTGCTGCTGCTCTATGTGCTGACCGTCGGTTTTGCCGACGCGTTCACTGCGGTCGTGTTTTACCGCGCCTACAACCTGCAGATCCTTGCCCCGGCATTTTTTGCGGCCTGGGTGGCGCTGGCCTTTATCTGGGCGCGGGAGAGTCGAGCGCGCGAGAGCCGGCAAAAAACTGTTGTAAAGTCGGAAAAATATATGGTAAGATATTCGCGAAAACAGTGAGCCGTGCCCGGACGTTCCCGGTTGCTTCTTGGCGGGGCGACGTCGGACTTAGCGGCAAAGCGCGCTGTGGCGGACAGATGCAGATGAGGGCGCGGCTCATATGGAATATCGCAGGGGGAGGCGGGATGAGATGGAGCAGATGATAACGGTAAAGATCCGCGGGGCGGAGGAGGCGTACCCGATGGGGACGACCTACCTGGAGATCGCGAAGCGGCATCAGGAAGAGGCGGACAGCGCGATCGTGCTGGCGCGGGCGGACGGGCGGCTGCGGGAGCTTGCCAAGAAGGCGGAGGACGGCAGCGAGATCGAATTCCTGACGCTGCGCAGCAGCGCCGGGCACAATACATACGTGCGCAGCCTGGTCCTTTTGATGCTCAAGGCGATGTACCATGTTGTGGGCGACAACAGCAACATCGACCGGGTCTGCGTGCACTTCGTCGTGAGCGACGGCTATTACTGCACGCTGCAGGGAAAGACGGAGCTCACGCAGCAGTTTCTGGATGACGTGAAGAAGGCCATGAAGGATATGGCGGATCGGGGGCTGCCGATCGGGAAAAAGAATATGGCGACCTACAAGGCGCGCAGGAAATTTAAGGAGTACCGGATGTACGACAAGGAGGAGCTGTTTCGCTACCGCCGCGCGTCGCGCGTCAATCTCTACTCATTGGAGGGATTCGAGGACTACTTCTACGGTTACATGCTGCCGGATACGTCCTATCTGAAATATTTCGACCTGCGGCTGTTCGACGACGGCTTCGTGCTGATGTTCCCGACGAAGGAGGAACCGGAGAAGCTGCCGGAGTTCGCGCCGGAGCAGAAGATCTTCCATGTGCAGAAGGATGCGATGGAGTGGGGCGCGAAGCTGGGCATCCCGACGGTCGGCGCGCTGAACAGTTATATCGTCAGTCACAGGCTAAAGGACCTGATCATGATACAGGAGGCGTACCACGAGAAGAAGATCGCGGAGATGGCGGCGCAGATCGCTGCGGCGCCCGAGAAGAAGATCATCCTGATCGCGGGACCGTCCTCATCGGGCAAGACGACATTTTCCCACCGCCTGTCCACCCAGCTTGCCGTCTATGGATTGAAGCCGCATCCGATCGCTGCGGACGATTATTTTGTGGACCGCGAGTTCACGCCGCTCGACGAGGATGGAAAGCTGGACTTCGAGCACATCGACGCGATCGACACGATCCAGCTGAACAAGGATATGCTTGCGCTCTTGGCGGGCGAGACGGTGGAGCTGCCGACCTTCAATTTTAAGACCGGAAAAAGAGAGTACAAAGGGAATTTCAAGACGCTCGGCAAGGACGACATCCTGATCATCGAGGGCATCCACTGCCTGAACGATCGGCTGACGCGCGACCTCCCGGCGGAAAGCAAATTCAAGATCTACATCAGCGCGCTGACGCAGCTCAATGTCGACGAGCACAACCGTATCCCGACGACGGACGGGCGGCTGCTGCGCCGTCTGGTGCGCGACGCCAGGACGCGCGGGGCGGACGCGAAGCGCACGATCGGCATGTGGGCTTCTGTACGCCGGGGCGAGGAGAACAATATCTTTCCATACCAGGAACAGGCGGACATCATGTTCAATTCCGCTTTGATCTACGAGCTGGCCGTGCTGAAGCAGTACGCGGAGCCGCTGCTGTTCTCGGTGGAGCAGGGAGAGCCGGAGTACGACGAGGCCAAGCGTCTGCTCAAATTCCTCGACTATTTCCTGCCGATTCCGGCCGACGACATTCCGAACAGCTCGCTGATCCGCGAGTTCATCGGCGGCGGATGCTTTGATGTGTAGTGACAAAAGAAAAGAGGTGGATGCTGTGAGGCTTTTTGTGGCGGTTCCGTTATCGGAGCCGATGAAGAATGCATTGGTGGACGTCATGCACGATATGAAGAATCAGGGAGTGAGCGGAAGCTTTGTCCCAAAGCAGAATCTGCACATGACGCTCAGCTTTATCGGGGAGACGGACAGGCGGCAGGAGATACAGGAGATCATGAGCGAGATCGGATTCCAGCCGTTTCGGATCGCGCTGACGGAGGCAGGGAATTTCGGGGACACGCAGTGGATCGGGGTGAAAGGAAACCAGAAGCTCAAGGGATATGTGAACGAACTTCAGAAGAAGTTTCGCGAGCGGGGTATCCCGTTCGACGGCAAGAAGTTTACCCCGCACATCACGCTTCTGCGCAAAGCGAAAGCCTCCCGCCCGTACATGGTGAGGGTGCCGAAGCTGGACATGAATGTGGAAAAGATCTCTCTGATGAAATCGGAGCTGAAGGACGGAAAACCGGTGTATAAGGAAATGTTTTCCGTGCCGTAGCTGTATATCGGGTTGTATTTTTTGACGCCATATTATATAATATACAATTGAATTTTTACATTTTTGGAATGGGGTGAACTTTTCGTATGGATAGTAAAAAGATGTCTCCGGCGGAGGCCGGCAGGGCGGCGCTCGCCGTGCTGAAGGAGAACTGCGCGCATGCCGGTGAATTTTCGGACCGGCTTTTGATGCAGATCGTACGTGACAATGAAAACACCGAATACGGAGTCGCGCATGATTTTTCAAAGATAAACAGCGTGGAAGACTTCAAAGCGAAAATGCCGTTTACCGAGTATGATAATTATGCCGAGGGGATCGAAAGGATGACCCGTGGTGAGAAAAATATATTCACCGTTTATCCGATCGTCCACTATGCCCTGACGTCCGGCAGCGTGGGAAATCCAAAGAGGATTCCCGTGTCCGAGCAGACGATGAGTCTGTACGCGCAGTATACGTCCAACGTCGCCACCGCGCTGATCTCGGACTATATCCGCGCGCATGAACACAGGGAGATGAGAAACGGAAAACGTGTGATCACGGCGGTGGTCTCGCAGACAGCGGTGGAGGACGGCACTTCCTGCGGTCCGATCTCCGGCGCTATGTATATGAAATCAAAAGACATAATGACAAAGCTTGTCGCGTCGCCCGAAGAGGTGCTTTATACCACAGGCAAGATGGATTTTAAGTATCTGAAGAGCTTTTACGCCCTGAAAGAGCCGAATGTCGTATGTCTGGTGGGGCCTTTCACGACGGCTCTCTATGATCTTATGCATTACATAGAGCTTAACTGGCAGAATCTGGTCAGAGACATCCGCAATGGCCGTCTGGACGAGAGCGTGAGTATCCCGGACGAGCTTCGGACAAAGTATAATGCTGCTCTCAGCCCGGATCCGGAGCGCGCGGACGAGCTTCGCGCCATATTTGAGCAGGGCTTTGAAGAGCCGTTTGTGCCGAAGGTATGGAAAAATATGGAATATATCAACGCCATCGGCGCCGGCGGATTCGTGGTGTATACAAACAAGCTGCGCCGCTACACCGGCAGCACCCCCATGACCTTTGGCAACTACGCGGCTTCGGAGGCGATGATGGGTGTTGTCACCGATGTGGAGTCGATGGATTACACGCTGATCCCGCAGGGCGGCTATTATGAGTTCCTGCCCGTGGACGCCGAGGGCGATGAGATGGCTCTGAGGACGCAGACCCTGAAGCTCAATGAGCTTGAGGTCGGACAGGACTACGAGATCATTATCACGAACTTTTCGGGCTTTTACCGATATCGGATCGGCGACGTGGTCACCGTGAACGGATATGAAGGGGAATCTCCGAAGATCTGCTTTAAATACCGGAAAAAGCAGATGATAAGCATTGCCGGCGAGAAGACCAACGACTCGGCGGTGCAATACGCGGTGGAGGAGTTTTCAAAAGCCATAAATATGCCGGTGAACGACTACAGCGTCTATGCCGACACGGACTCAAATCCGGGGCGGTATGTAATGTTTATCGAGCCCCACAGACATCTCCCGAAAGAGCGGCATGGCGAGTACCGGACGATCATAGAGGAAAAGCTTTCGATCGCGAATCCGTCCTTCGGGGCGAAGGTCAAGGAAGGAATCCTCGCGCCGACGGAATTAAAATTTGTGCAGCAGGAGACCTACGCTCTGTACCGCGACCTGATGATCATGAAAGGCACCAGCGAGAACCAGTTGAAGCCGGTGCGGGTGATCGACAATTTATTTAAGGAAAAATATTTCTTCAAGCTTATTGACGAGGAATGAGAAAGGATAGTGAATTTATGAATCTCGATTTTTTGGAGAAAGTGCCGTATCTGTGCGAGCGCTGGAGCGAGCATGTAAAAAACGATCCCCAGCGCATTGTCCTGGTGGACGGAGTGAGGACCGGCGGCATCAGCAGGGAAATGATGGACCAGAGGTCCGCGCAGGTGTACGCATGGCTGAAGCAAAAGGGGATAGGCAGGGAGGATTTTGTACTGATCTGCCTGCCGCGCGGGATCATGCCGATCATAGCGATGCTTGGAGTATGGAAAGCCGGAGCGGCTTTCACCGTGGTCGAGGACAACTACGCGCCGGATCGCATCGAGTATATCAAAAAGGACTGCGGCTGCAAGGCGGTCATCGACATGAAAACATGGGAGGAGATCTGCTCCGAGGAGCCCTTGAGTGGCTATGAGAAAGCCGAGCCCCACGACGCGGCGTTTGCCGTGTATACGTCCGGCACGACAGGCTTCCCCAAAGGCGTGTTGCATGAGTACGGCAATATCAAGCTGAACCAGATCACGGGCGGCAATCCGGACGGCGTGCGCAGGATCACGGAGGATTCGCGTTTCGCCCTGATCGCGCCGCTCAATTTCATCGCCTCGATCAAGATGGCGCTTTCGGTGATATACAACGGTTTCGCGCTTTACATCGTGCCCTATGACATCGTGAAAAATCCTATTAAGCTGAAGAAATTTTACCGCGGCAACCGCATCACAGACACCTTTCTGTCCCCGTCCATGATCCGGGTGATTGGAGAGCTCGGCCCGTATCTGAAACACATCTTTACCGGGAGCGAGCCGGCGAACGGGATCTACATAGACGGAATTGACATCCTGAATACCTACTCCATGAGTGAAGGCGCTTTCAACGTCGCCAAATTCATCATAGACCGTCCGTACGAGGTCACGCCGGTGGGCAAGCCGACCTACGACGGCATAAAGCTGAGGCTTCTGGAAGACAATGGCCAGGACGTTCTCGAGGGCGAGGTCGGCGAGCTTTGCTTTGAAAATCCGTTTATGCGCGGCTATATCAACCTGCCCGAGCAGACAGCCGAGGCGCTCAAAGACGGACTGTACCACACGGGCGACCTGGCGAGAAGGCTCTCAGACGGCAATATCGTGCTGCTGGGGCGCAAGAACGACATGATCAAGATAAACGGGAACCGCATCGAGCCCGCAGAGATCGAGGCGACGGCAAAGCGTGTGACCGGTCTTGACTGGTGCGCCGTCAAAGGCTTTGAGGAGCCGAACCAGTCTTATCTGTGTCTTTATTACACGGATGACCTGCCCATGAGCGAGGAGGAGCTGAAGGCGGAGCTCGAAAAGTCGCTTCCGTATTACATGATCCCGGCGTACTATATACGCATTGAGCATGTGCCGCTGCTCCCCAACGGAAAGCTGAACCGCCGCGCGCTCCCGAAACCGCAGCGGGAAATGTACGAGTCGGAATATGCCGCCCCGCAGAACGAGGTGGAAAAACGGCTCTGCGACGCGTTTGCCAAGGTCCTTCAGCTTGAGCGGGTCGGCAGGAACGACGACTTTTACCAGCTCGGCGGCGATTCCCTGCGCTCGATGCAGGTGCTTGTCGAGGCGGATCTGGATGATTTCAGCGCGATGGATATTTTTAAGGGCTGCACGGCGGCGAAGATCGCTGAGATCTATCTGAACCGTATGAAGGAAAATGATTCGCGCACCCCGGAAGAGATCGAGGCGGAGGCGCGCAGACATCCGCAGCCGCTTATGGGAACGCAGCTTGCGATGTTCGACTGGCAGCTTTCCACCCCTAAGGATACGATGCTGAGCGTCATGCAGCTTTTCAAGCTGGAGGACGTGTCCCGCACGGAATGGCTTTGCGATGTTGTGAACAAGACCATACGCAACCATCCGGTCTGCTCCACGGTCTATGAATTCAATGAAGACTGCGATCTGCAGCAGCGTTACGCGCCGGAGCTGTGCCCGGTCGTGGAGATCGAACATGTCACGGAGGAGGAGTTTGAAAAGCTCCGCCCGGGTCTTGTGAAAATGACCGCGCTGCTTCAGAAGCCACTGTTTACGGCGCGCATTTTCCAGACTGAAAAGTGTTCCTACCTGTTCATAGAGATCCATCACAGCCTGATAGACGGCACCGGCATGCAGGTATTCCTGGCGAACATGCTTCGCATCGGCTTGGGGGAAGAGCCGGAGCTTGACACCTTTTACAGCTACCTTGCCGAAAAAGCCGATTTCCGCCAGACCGATGAATACTGGAAGGAAATGGACTATTTCGAGCGTGTTTACGGGGATGTCGAATGGAGCAATACGCTGGAGCCGGACCAGGACAGCGGAGCGAACCTCGCGGGCATGATCGTCTGGCCGTTTGGCATTACGATCGAGCAGCTCGAGCAATTTGAAAAAAAGACAGGTTTCTCGAGGAGCAATCTTTTTGATGTGATCGTCGCGCTCGCTCTGGGGAAATACAACAAAAAGACAGATGTTCTTTTGGAATGGGCGTTCCACTATCGCGTGGACGAGCAGAAACGCTCGGCCGCCGGGCTGGTGGTTCAGGCGCTTCCCTTGGGGCTGCGGCTCCAGGAGCTTCATTCGTTTTCGGATATATGCGATACGATCCGGCGGCAGATGGCGGACGGGATCGCGAACTGCCGCTGCGAATGGCTTGCGCAGCGCACAAATGTTTTTGTCGACGACTCCGCCCTGTGCGTTTACGAGACGGCGTCGATCGCGAACGGAGGGGCGCTGAGCAAGCTGGGACTTTCGCCGGTCCAGCGTTTCAGCGACATGGTCGGCGGACAATCCGCCCCGAGCAGAAGACTTACGGCAGTCGTGGTGGAAGGTCCCGACGGCGCGCATCCGATGTTCCAGTATTCCAAAAAATACTACAGTGAAGAGCGGATCCGGGAGTTCACCGACGTTGTCATCGAGATCGCGAAAAAACTGCTTGAAGCTGAAAATCCGCTGGAGCTTTCTGTTGCGGAACTGTTGGAGTGATGATTATGATACGATTATTAAAGAAATATCTTAAGGATTTTAAGTGGGAATTATTCGGAACCATATTTTTTACCATCGTTTCGACTTTTATCCAGGTGGGGCTTTTCCTGCCCGAATCCAAGCGCATCCTTGACAAGGGCGTCGCCCGCGGCGATCTGGCGTTCATCTGGCAGTCGGGCGGGAAGATGCTTCTGATCACGCTTGCGATCGCTGTCGTTACCCTGATCACGTCGTACCTTTCGGCGAGGGTGACGGCGGCCATCACGTGCAGGATCCGGAGCGACTGCTACAATAAGGTGACCTCGTTTTCCACGCAGGATTTCGCTCATTTCGGAGAGTCCACGCTGCTTAGCAGGACGATGGCGGACATCACGCAGATGAGTACCTTTATCATCAATCTCCTGCGGAGCAGTCTGTCGGTCCCCATCGTCGTCGTCTGTCTCCTGATCATGATCTCACGCATCGACCTCATGATGTTCGGGATTTTGCTTGTCTCTTTTGTCATAACGGTCATCTATATGGTCTACAACGGAGCGAAGTCCAAGCTCTATTTTGATCAGCTGCAGGAAAAGAACGACCACTTAAACGCGCTGTTCAAGGAAAAGCTGACCGGCGTCCGTCCCATACGCGCCTTCGGCAACCAGAAGATGGAAGAGGAGAAAATGTATGCCGCGGATCAGGATACGTTCGACGCGGCGATACTTGCCAACAGCAAGATCAATTTCCTCTCGCCCGTCTCGCTCATCATCATGAACTGGGTAGTGGTCGTCATTTATCTCGTCGGCTCGACGCAGCTCCGCTCGGGCATGGCGCAGATCAGCGACCTGATCCTGATCTTCCAGTATATCTCCTATTTTATCGCGACGCTGGGGATCGTTCCGGTTCTGGTGAATATGCTGCCCAAGGTGGCGGTGTCCAGCGAGCGGATCAATGAGCTGCTGGAATACGAATCCGCCGCGGCTGAGAGCGGCGCGGTAAAAGCGGCGCCAAGCGGCGTCGCCCCCGCGGTAGAGATGAGAAATGTCATTTTCGGCTACGCGGGCGCCACGGATGTGATCGCCAATGTCTCGTTTAAGATCGAACGCGGAGAGACGGCGGCGTTTATCGGCGCGACCGGCAGCGGCAAGACGACGATCATGAATCTGGTCCAGGGGCTGTATCGCCCTACTTTTGGCGAGATCCTGATCGACGGCGTTCCTGTCGGCAAATATGACCCCGAAAAACTTCGGAGCAAAATGTCTTACGCCACACAGCGCGCGCAGGTTTTCTGTGATACGATCAAAAACAACATCTGCGTATTTGATGAGCGCATGACGGATGCGCAGATCCGCTCCGCCTGCGACGCGGCATGCTTCAGTGAGATCGTTGACGGGCTGCCCGACGGGTTTGACACGGTGATGAGCCCCGGCGGAACGAACCTGTCCGGCGGACAGCGCCAGAGGCTGTCCCTTGCCCGCGCGGTTGCCAGAGACGCGGAAATCTATATCTTTGACGACACGTTCTCGGCGCTGGACGCGAAGACGGAGAGCATTGCCCGCAAGCGTATCAGTGAAAGGCTGAAAGGCAAAACGACGCTCATGGTCGCGCAGAAGATCAGCACCATCATGGACGCGGACAAGATCATCGTTCTGGACAAAGGACATATTGTCGGTATAGGCACTCACGCGGAGCTCCTTGAGAGCTGCGAGCCTTATCGCGAGATCTACAAGACACAGTATTATCTCGATCACGGCGATAGCGCGGAAAGGGGCGGTGAGTTCGAATGAAAAAGCTTGAAAAAAATAATATGGAAAAGAAAAAATATTCGTATTCGGTTGTGATAAAACGTCTTTTTGCGGACATGGGGAAGAACCGTTTCCGCTTTATCGCCGCCTTTATCATTATCGCACTGTCGAAATGCTGTCTGACGGCAGCGCCCGTTATCACGCAGCGGATGGTGGATTTCCTGCAGGGATCCGTCGGAAACGGGTTTGCCTCGGGCCTGGGCTTTATCTACAAAAACAGCATACTTCTGGCTGTGCTGTACTTTATCGGCTGCGGATCGGACGGTTTTGTGAACAAACAGATCATACGCATCTCCCAGGGGCTTTCGAGGAAATACCGCGACCGCATTGAAAAGAAGTTGAACGCTGTTCCGATCAACTATATGGACACCCACGCGACGGGCGACGTGCTGTCGAGGGCGACGGTGGATATGCTCAACATGTCGAACGGACTGGAATCCACAGCCTCGTCGTTGATCGGCCAGGCGGTGCTGCTTGTGGGTATCATCATCATGATGCTGGTGACACAGTGGAAGCTTGCCCTGATCTATCTGATCTCGCTTCCGCTCAACATGCTTTTGATCGGCCTCGTGACCAAATTTACGGGAAAACAGTTCCGGCAGATGAACGAGGCGCTCGGCAGGCTGACGGAGGAGGTCTCCGACACCTACTCCAACCACACGGTCGTGAAGGCGTATACCTGCGAGGAGGAAAAAGGGAAACGGTTTGAGACGCTTAACGGTGATTTTTACCGCAGCTATGTGAGCGCGCGCTTTTTGTCGGGCCTGGCTCTCCCGATCAGCGGAATACTGATCAACATCTCGTATGTGGCGCTCTGCGTGATGGGCGGAATCTTGATGATACACGGAAATCTTACGCTCGGTGAATTCACTGCCTTCCTGTTTTACGGAAACATGATCGGGACCCCGCTCTCGCAGCTGTCGAGCTCCATGAACAATATCCAGACGGCTCTCTCGTCCGCGGAACGGATCTTCGAGCTGCTCGACGAGGAGGAGGAGCCGGCGGAAAATCCGACCAAAACGCTTCCGGCGAGCCTGAAAGGGAAGATCGAGTTCAGGAACGTCCGCTTCGGCTACAAAAAGGGTTCTCCGCTCATGGAGGATGTATCCTTTACGGCTGAGCCGGGCATGACGGTCGCCATTGTCGGGCCGTCCGGCGCAGGCAAGACGACGCTCATAAACCTTCTGATGCGCTTTTATGATATCTGGGACGGTCATATATACGTCGACGGCGTTGACGCATACGAACTTTCCAAAGAGGAGCTTCGCAGCGCTTTCGGAATGGTGCTCCAGGATACCTGGATATTCGACGGTACGGTGAGGGAGAACATAGCGTACGGCAAGCCTTCGGCGTCGGAGGCGGACGTCGCCGAGGCCGCGCAGGCCGTGCAGTGCGATTCGTTTGTAGAAAAACTTCCAAACGGATATGAGACACATTTATCCGACGAGAATTCGGCGCTTTCGGTGGGCGAGAAGCAGCTGCTCACCATCGCCCGCGCGGTGATCTCAGATCCGCGGATCCTGATCCTCGACGAGGCTACGTCGCAGGTGGACACCCGGACCGAGGCGATGATCACCCGGGCGATGGAGCGGCTCATGAACGGCCGCACCACGTTCATCATCGCGCACCGGCTGTACACGATCCAGAACGCGGATAAGATCATATACATGGAAAACGGCGACATCAAGGAGGTCGGCACGCACAGCGAGCTGCTTGCGATGAACGGCCGCTACGCGGACATGTACCGCGGCATGGCCGGTTAGCATGGATCCCAGACGAATCGCAGATCTTGCTTGAACCATATGAATATTTGCGGCTGGTATAGCCTGCGTACGGTTTACAGAACAGCGAAACTGTGCTAGAATGACCCGCGTAAGTAGGATAAATGGTCGCGGCTGGCAGGCCGAAAGGCGCCAGACGAGGAAAGTCCGGGCTTCACAGGGCAGGGATGCCGGATAACGTCCGGTGGAGGCGACTCCAAGGAAAGTGCAACAG
>CANQRR010000067.1 GCA_947626285.1 uncultured Lachnospiraceae bacterium | reverse complement strand
GGTGTAGCCCAGTTGGTAGGGCGCCACATTTGGGATGTGGAAGCCGCGCGTTCGAGTCGCGCCACTCGGACCAAAAATCCGTCAAAATCGACGATTTTGACGGATTTTTCATATTCAAAAATGCTTTGGAACGGGCAGCAGCATTAGCCCGCTGCTCGTCTGCTTCTTTTTGTTTAAGCGGGGTCATTTTGGGTGGGAAGATCAAATAGTTTGTTGCGAAACTAAGCCCTCACGATGGAAATCGTCGCGAGGGCTTACTAAGTTAACTCAATTTCTTTGTCTTTTGTCCCGCAGTTTTTACGCTGTCGGATGGCAATATATCAGCCGCGAAGTCGTCCCGACATTTTAGAGACGGCCTCACTTGGGATCATAAACTTGCTTTTTCGTGCGATTTCTTTCTACTCGAACTTGCTTTTTCGTGATTTGTGAGGTAAGCAAGGTCATTTTGGGAAGCAGACCTGGCTTCTTTACTGGTCTCTTTTGATCTTAAGTTTGTTATACCCAGTTATACCCTCAACGCCAACGCCAGCAGAGACCACCACTTCCACCCGGATTTTTGCTATTGAATTCGCTACGATGTCCTATAATTTATAGCTATCTATACCGTTCTATCGGGATTTCATAGATACAGGCTCCAGAACTATGTACCCTCCTTCATCGCTGAAATCTTCAATCTCAGCAATGAAATGGAAATTCATGCCTCCGGCGACAGTATCTGCCCCCGAAACGTTCATGTCGTTAAAATTTACATCCTCAAACGCAAACAGCGGTCCGTAAACTCTCTCGGCATTATAATCACCACCGACTAAAAGGACATCAAAACGAGTATTATAGTTTTTATGTTTCATCATAAAAGCAACACATCCATCAAATTCGATAACATCGCCCTCATGCGCATCGACATATCGCTTGATGGTAACAGCATCTGTCTGATCGGTTATCTGCATCAATGCGGAAAAATCACTGTCGTTATCAATAGTGATATTGCCGGTAACCGCAGGTTCCATAGTTGTAACTGAAATTTCTCTATTAAGCGTGTCCAACACCGATTGAGCCTCGCCCAAATCACAAAGCTCATATTCCCAGTCGAACCCGGTTCCATCAATCAGTTTTCCTGTGCTGCTTCCATCTTCATAAAAGAACTGTTCTGTCCACTCTCCGTGCTCCCATGTAATAGTCACTCCAGAGTTAAATTCTCCCGTATAGTTTCCTTCACTTATTGAGGTATCATTTGTTCCGAAGTTTACGACGGTCCGGTCGTCAAAGTCAAACATATAGTAAAGGCTGTAATTTGTCGTCTCACTGACAAAGGCAAGTTCATATTTTGAGACAGGCACATCTACTTTCCAATAGGCGATCACTATGGGTGTGTCTGTTTTAAATATTTCTCCCGAACTAAAAGCGTTGCCATTCACTGTAACCGAAGTGACCGCTCCATCCACATGAGGATCGGTTGTCTTGTTTTCCTCAAGCTCTATATTGACAAATCCCAGTTCTTCTAATTCCTTTTGCACTTCTTCATAATTCAAATTCTTGTACTCTTCAGAGTTCTTCGGCATGGAAACGGTCTCTTCTTTGTCCCGCTCCGGCTCCTGGGACAGCTCTGCTTCCTGAGATGGTGACGGCACTGGAGTGTTCGTTTCTTCCGCTTTCACAATATCGCCCTCTACACTTATTCCCACATTAAAACAATGAATTGAAATACTGAGAGCCCCGGCCTGTTGAATATCAATCTGCGCTTCTCCTGTTATTGCTTCATCATCCCATTTTTCAAATCTCAATTGATGTATGCCTTGATAGGTTGATTCTGAAAAAGTCCGTTCTTTACCGTGTGATACAGTTCCCAGATACTGGTCATCTAAATAAACATCTACATCATATTGACTGAACATCAGATTTTGGTCACACTTTACTTTTAAGTCGACAGCATATTCAGGGATTTTAACAGTGATAATAATTGTATTATTTCCTTCGTAATAAATTGAAAGCTGATAGCCCTCTGCATTTTTTGCTGTGTATGTTTTTTCCGTTTCGGCCGCTTCTTTGGTAAAACCAGACTCTGAGCACGCAGTAATATACTCTTTCATTGTTTCAATTGGAGTATGGCTTATCCGAACGCTAAAAGTTATGCCGTCGTCTTGGATCACCTCGCCTGTTAAAGACTGGGGCATAGGTATCAAACTGGGCAGAATTCCGCTTGGCCATTCTATCGTTTCATATTCTGGCGCTGCAGACAGCATTATTTCAAGCGAGTTATAAGATATATCATATTCCAAAATCAGTCTATATCCCTCTTCATTGTATGCTGTAAACAGGTCATCAGCAATCTCCTGATCAACAGTAAACCCTTTCTTGATACAGGCGTTTGTATAGTCATTATATTTTCTGCTACTAAACTTTTCAACACTCAGGTAAAGATCAGTGGTTGTATTTATCTCTATCTCCCCCCAGGAAGATGAAGGCTTGGGGATTATTTCATTCAGTTCTATGTCCGACCAAGTAAAACGTTCGGCGTTTTCATAGTTTTCTCTAAACAAGAACGAAAAAGGACCGATCAAAACAACAATAAGCGCAAGCGTAGCAACTGGTACCCAGACTTTCACTCTTATCTTTTGCTTTTCCATCAACAGAATTGCAATCGTCAAAATGATTTGGACAAGAACTATTCCTGCTGCGTAAGTTCTTCCGAACAGAAGCGCAACAAGGCCAGCGATGATGAAAACTATTAAGGCTATCGTTATAGTCTTTTCATAAATATTCAGTTTTCCCCAGAAGCATAGAATGGCGCTCTTGATTTTATCTGACAGGCTCGGCTTTTTTGGCACATCCGATACTATAGGTTCCTCATAGGTTGTTTCATCTTCAAAATCCGCCGTATTTTCTTTAACTGGGTCTGCCGTTTCCACTTCTGTCTTCAATTCAATTTTAACTCCACAATATGAGCAGAACTTCGCATCATCGGTCAATGTAGCACCACAATTCGGGCATACCATTATATTATCTCCTTTCATTCTTATTCATTCTTATTTTGTAGGGACTGGTGGAACTTCCTTATTAAAGAGAGATTTTATCCCTTCTATAGAGGCCGCCGCTTCCCACGTTGCCATTCCTGGCCTCCAGAGCAGGCTTTCCGATTTGAGTTCCCCTGTTTTAACCATTTTTTCAAGCGTTTGAAAATCATATGGGCCTGTTGCTTGTCCATAAATCGCTACATAGAACACCGTTGACGGTATAGGCGGAGGAACTATTCCTGACTGATTTGTGCTGCCAAGGATATCGTTCATTGTCCCTGCCATATTTTGACCGACTGCGTTCCCAACAGCCATACTCGCCATCATGGCCGCGGGACTAAAAGCGCCTTCTGTTCCTCCCATACTTATCGACGCAGCTCCGCTTTTCCCCATATTTTCCAATGCATCGGCGGCAGCTTTTCCTACCTCTGCCTGTTTTTCCACCTGATACGCTGCGAAATGGAGAGATTGTGTCGCTTTTCGCTGGGCATACTGGTTTTCTTCCCGTTGGACACGCAGCGTTTCCTGATAGTTTTCCGCTTCAATTCTCTGTTTGTCCGAAATATTTTTAATTTTAGTCTCAGCCTCAGCTCTTGCTGCTGCCCCTGCTAAATCTCTGGATACGCTCATCAACAGGCGGTATGCATCACTGGATTTATCAAGCTCTATTGCGCCAATGTCTATTCCAGAAACCGTTACTCCAAAATCATCATGGAGTCTTTCTCCCAAATCGTATTCAACAATATCATTAATTTGAGAAATCTTTGATTCTATTTGTACAAGCGGAATATTATGCTCTGCCGGGGCATTAGCAACTGTATCTTTCACATATCGGCAAACTACGTCCTTGATCTGGCGTTGAAAATCCTCCACATTAAATGTGCTCAACTGATGCTTCTGTATAAAATCATAATAGTCACTTATCTTAAAACTTATAGTTCCTCTGACAGCAACAGGGACCCCATAATCTGGAAATCGCGGGTCAAAAACATCAAAAAAGGGAACCGCAAATCGCACCTGTACTATTTGAGCAAGGTTTATAAAATATATCTCCGCCGGGAACGGCGTTCCACCCTCATATGCAAGACCAATTATAGATGAAAGCACTGGCAAGTTGTCAGTATCAAGGATCTGATCGCACGGTCCTAAAAATATATCTTGATTTAATCCATCGCCTTGGTTATAGACAAAGATTGCCATTTCCCCGTCTTTTACACGCAGTGATGAACCCATACGGATAGCGTTTTCTCTTCTGTTTTTTCCTGGCAAAGTTCCAGACGGATGCCATTTCCAAATTAAATAATCGGATTGATCACAGCGTATTTCATCCATCAGACCGCCAGTTCTCTTATCTGAAGTAAAAAAAGGCATTTTTCTTCCTCCAAAAACTTATTTCTTATCCAACACAAACGCAACTAAAACAACAAAAATTGCAAAAACGGGTAACGCGATTAAAGGCAACAAGTCCGATGATATTTTTAATATAAATATTAATACAATCAACGCAAAAAGCACAATTGGAAGAACGAGCACCATGTTTTTCCATGTGTTTTTCATATGCACTTCTTGCACAGTCTTTTCATAAATTGCTTTTATTTGAACGAATTCCGGTTGGCTACTCATAGTTATCTCTGCCCGTTTATACACTTGCTCCAATTTTGACAGCCATGCTTTAGCCACTTCTTTATCAAAAGATTCTTTCGAATCAACATTTGACGAAGCCAAGAGCATAAATTCTAAAATATCCTCTTTCGCATTAGGTACGGAGAAATTAAGTATCAGAGAGGCTTTTTCTTGCTCTTTCTCTTCCAGGAATCTTTTTTTCTTTTCTTCGTCGTCCTCAGTATCCCGTAGATCACGACCAAATAGTCTTTTTGAAAATGAATCGGTCTCTTGTTTTGTAGGCATCTGACGTGCGTCAATCTGTTCTAATTTTTGGGCAAGCTCACGGACTGAGGAGGTGGATACAGTATCTCGTATTTCGTATCCACAGGTCGGGCAATTGGTAACAAATGAATTTAAAATTTCTCCGCAGTTTGGACACTTATGTATGTACCCTTCATATACAGTTTCCCGCTTGGTTGGATTTCCTGCTGGCCTTGTTGGCCCCTCGTTGTCACGGACGACTGCTTCTCCACAGTTTTTGCAAAATCGAGCCCCTTCGTCTAATCTTGTTCCACAGAACGGACAAAAACTAATCTGTCTGGGACCCGGTGTTTCTTTTATCCTGCTCATTGTGATCTTCTTCCTCCCAATATATTATCTTATCCTCTTTTGCTGGTCTTTCATCATTTCTGACAGCATCACATATATCTCCTATATTGCAGTTAAGGTATTCGCAGATACGAAGAAGCACCGAAAGGGCTACTTCCTCATTTCTACGCATTTTCGTCATGGTTCCTGTTGCGATATTTAAGTCTTTTCTTAACGTGGCAGGAGAGATTTCCTTTTCTATAAGCATTATCCAAAGTTTTTTATAGCTTATCCTCATACCACGCACCTCCTATTTAAATAACTTTAATTAAATAATATTCCAAATAAACACGAATGTCAATATTACTCGCAAAAAAGTCGTGTTAAATCACAAGAAGTTGCGAATTAACAGGACCTTTATATAAATTCAAACGATGCTTTTCATAATTTTTTGGTCTTTTTCGCAAAAGCTGCCTCATTATCTACCCACTTTTAAGTGAAAGGCTTTTTTCTAACTTAGAGTCAAAATAAAAATAGGACTAAGCCGTAAAAGCCTTGATTTAACTGGCTTTTCAGGTTTAGTCCCAGTATGAGCAACCACCTCTATACTTTTTTGTTTAAGCGAGATAATTTTGGGAAGCAGACCTGGTTTCTCTACTGGTCCCTTTTGATAGGGAGATTATTTTGCTGGCCCCGGCAAAACGATCAAAATGTCCGAACACACTCCCATAGCCAGCCAAATTTCGGCAGATTTTTGCCGGGAACCAAAATCTGCCGAAACAATGGCGCAGTATGCCGGTCTCTTTCTTTAAGTTTGTTATACCCAGTTATACCCTCAATGCAAGCGCAGCAGGGGTATAACTGGGTAT
The DNA here is from genome assembly GCA_947626285.1 of uncultured Lachnospiraceae bacterium. GTDB lineage: Bacteria > Bacillota > Clostridia > Lachnospirales > Lachnospiraceae > Choladousia. The sequence goes on along the minus strand of CANQRR010000067.1, from coordinate 9,565 downwards.
AACAAATCGCAAGCGCATTATCTTAGAACAGCATGCGATTATAGAGTGCGATAATAAATTGGAACGCAAAACATTTTTCTGGTTTCTTTTGGCATGGGGATCATTTTGCCGACCTCAGCAAAATGATCCCCTTACTTTTTGTTTAAGCGGGGACATTTTGCCCCTGCTCCTTGAGACGGGCTTTATCCTCTTTGATTCTGGCACGGACCTGGGCTATCATTTCCTCCAGCAGAGGCTCTACCTCCTCGCGGGTTTTGGCATAGACCGTGTGGACCTCCCGCTTGCCATGGGCGTTGGTGGGAGTGTAGCGGCCCTCGAAGAGATGGTCGTTTATCTTGTAGATGCCGCCTGTGCCGGACTTGCGAATCTTCCCCTTGGCGGGCGTGAACGCCTGCCTCTGCGGGGCCTGGGGCGCGGGTTCAGCGGCGGGGATGGGCCTCACCTCTCCCTGGCCGATGCCCTGCTCGATCTTTTCAGCCGCCCGGAGCTGCATGGGCTCCGTGATGTGACTATATACGTCGATGGTGGTGGCAGAGGACACATGCCCGATGATGGTCGAGAGTGTCTTTACGTCCATGCCGTGCTCCAGAGCGGTCGTCGCGAATGTATGTCTGAGATCGTGAAAACGGAGGTCCTGGCATTGGGCCCGCTTCAGGATCTTTTTCATCTTTTTATAGACGCTCTGCGGGTCCAGGGGCATCCCCTCCTTTACCGGCGAGGGGAACATCCATTCGGATTCCGTGCGGCTTTTCAGTTCCCGGAGGACGTTCACCACCTGGGGAGGCAGGATCACCGTCCGCTCTGAACCCTTTGTTTTGGGCTGGGAGATATGGATTCCACCGTTGACGTGGACGGCCTGCCGCTGGATGCGCAGCGCCCCGGAAGCGAGGTCCAGGTCGGCCCACTTGAGAGCGCAGAGCTCGCCCCGGCGCATCCCGGTGGCCAGCTCCAGCAGCGCGATCTCAAAGAAGCCGTCCTCTTTGGCCTGGATCAGAAAGCGCTGCATCTCCTCATGGCTCAACACCTTCATCTCCGCCGCCTTTTTCGGCGGCAGCTTGCAGCCGATGGCGGGGTTTACCGGGATAAGCCCTTCGGTCACAGCCTTTTCCAAGGCCGTGCGGCAGGTGGTGTGGCAGGCCCGGACCATCCGGTCCGACAGCCCTGGGCCGTAGCACTCCACGTGCCGGACCCGTCCGCTCTTTTTCAGCTGGGCGTAGAACTGCTGGAGATCGCTTTGCTGAAGCTTGTTCAGAGGGATGTCCCCGATGCTGGGGATGATCTGATGATAGATCCTGTCCTCATAGTTCTGCTGGGTGGTGATGCGCAGGGTGGGCTGAGCGTAGGTCTTGTACCACAGCTCCAGCCACGCTCCGAAGCTCATATCGGGCTTTGCCCTGCCGGTGACAACACCGTATGCCGCTTTCAGCTTTTCCAGCTTTTCCTGGCACTCGGCTTTGGTCCGGGCCAGGACATTTTTCGTTTTGGGCCTGCCGTCCGGGCCGTAGTCCACAATGACCCGGCCCTCCCAGCGGCCGTCTTTTCTCAGACGGAGGGTGCCTTCGCCTGCTTTTCGTTTCCTTGCCATTGGGTCAGCTCCTCTCCGAACAGTTCATCTATAAATCCGCCGACGATGCCGGCGGCGTTTTTCTGCATACCGGTGGTGACATGGGTATAAGTGTCCAGCGTGAAAGAGGCGTTGGTGTGTCCCAGGATGCCGGACAGCGTCTTGGGGTCCACACCGCTGGTCAGGGCGTGGGTCGCGAACGTATGTCTGAGATCGTGGAAGCGAAGATCCGGCAGCTTGGCATCCCGGAGGATCTTCTTCAGCCGGTTGTAGGCCGAGCTGGGCGACACCGGCTCCTCCGGGTGGAGAGGGCTTGGAAAGATCCACTCTGTCACGGCTGCCTCCCGGCGCTCCCGGAGCAGCCGCAGGGTGCTGGCAGGCAGCAGGATGCTCCGTGTCCCCTTCTCCGTCTTGGTTTCCTCGATCTCCAGAGTGCCGCCCGGACCTTTTTTGACGGAGCGGCGGACGGTGAGCCGCCCCGCCTCCTCGTCCAGGTCACTCCATTTGAGGCCGCAGATCTCGCCCAGACGCAGCCCGGTGGTCAGCTCCGTGTAGAAGAAATCCCGCCAGACGGGTTCTGACTGAATGACCTCCATGAAGCTTTCAAGCTGTTCCTCATTGAGGATGGTCTTGGGCTTGTAGTTGTTCTTCGGCACCTTGGTCCCCTGGGTGGGATTCCTAGATATGAGCCTCGCTCGGACTGCCGCTTCCATGATCTCATGGAGTACCATGTGTGTCCGGCGCACGGTAGCGTCGGACAGGGTCCTGTCTGACTCTGTGCGGGAGACGGGCTGCTTTTTCAGGCTGTTGTAGAGCCGCTGCACATCCTTCTGCGTGACAGACCGGAGTTGCTTCTGCCCCAGGGCCGGGGCGATATAGCAGTCGATGAGCTGGCGGTAGTTTCGGAATGTATTTGGCCGCAGGGTCGGCTCTGCGTACTCTCTCAGCCAGCGCTCCGTCCATTCGCTCAGCGTCATGCTCCCGCTCTCGCTCAGGTCCACGCCCCGGTACTCGTCGATCACCGCATGGAGCTTCGGGAGCAGCTCCTTCTGGGTCTTGGCGAACACGGATTTGTAAATTGGCGCTCCGTCCTCCCGGTGGCCGATGACTACCCGGCCCTCCCAGCGCCCATCCGAGCGCTTGCGGACGGTCCCTTCGCCGTCCGGACGTTTTCCTGACACACGATCACCTCCTTCGCAGCAACACACAATACCACAACTTTGGGAAATAGCCATACCCAAACTCAACAAAAATTTACATCGTCTGCTCCCATTCCTGCGTCGGCACATAGTCCTCGTGATCGTCTATCTTATGCCCCATGGCAAGGCGCTTCTCCTGCATCTGCCTGCGCCGCTGGGAGTCTATCTTCAGTCCCTGGGGAATGGCCGGGGCCACCGAGTTATCACGGAAGATACGGCTCATGTGATGCAGCAGCTTCGTGGCGCTGAGGAGGATGGCAGGACCGCATGGCTCATCAGCCCGTTCCATCAGAAACTGGGCATAGGCGTTGCCCTGGGCGGCGGAGAGCTCCAGCCAGCGCAGGGCTTCCTCCTTGTCCTTCGGAAGTTCTCTCCCCTCCAGGAGCAGCTTCCCCAAGGCGTACTGAGCTGCGGCATTGCCATGCTGTCCGGCCCAGACAAAATACTCCCGCGCAAGATCGGGGTCCCGATCCAGATGCTCCCCGGCCAGCAGCTCCTTGCCGATGCGGTACATGGCATAACTGTTCCCGTGATTCGCCGCGCTGAGCAGCCACCGAATGCCGTCCTCTGTCTTTCCCTGCTCCAGCAGGAGCTTGCCCAGCACATACTCAGCGCCGCAGTCCCCAGCTTGGGCCGCCTGGGTGAACCACTGTTCGGCCTTCTCGTAGTCCTGCACCACGCGGATACCGTCCCGGTACAGCTTGCCCAGCTTATACGCCGCGGCAGTATAGCCCAACCGCCAGAGATATTCCAGGTCCGCCACAACAGAGGACCTCCGTTCTTCCTCCCGACCATAGACTATATCCCACATGGACTGAGGCTCCGGCTCCTCTATCCTCGGAAGCTCCGGCTCCGGCTCATCGTCTATTCTCTCGTCCTCGAAGGTCAGCACGCCTTGACGGATATTTTCCGCCTCCTGTATGACCATGTTCTTGATGGCCCTGAACTCCTTTTGCTGAGAGAGCGGCAGACGCTCACGGGGTTAAGACGACAGAAGCCGGACCCGAGCCGGTTTCTGACGGCAGATTTTCCCTCATGCTGTGTCAAAGCCCTTGACAATACACAAAGTATTCTCTGCGGGCTTTTCCTTGCCTGAGAAAAAATCTGCTCGCCAGAAACTGCTTCGCACTTCACAGGGAGAAATTTTCGAGTGATTTTTGGTGCGGAGGACGAAGGCTTGCTAACGCAAGTCGAGGACGACAAGCCAAAAAGCGACGGAAAGGGCCCCTGTGAAGCGGCTTGGGCTCGGCTCCCGTCGTCTTTATCCTTGTAGTAGCTCTCCAGCGCGTCCCGGAGCCGGTTCCATTCTTCATAGCACTGCGCCACCTGGGGCTGCTTTGCCAGCTCGTCCACGATGGCGTCCACGATCTCCTTCGCCGGTTTCTTCAGATAGCCGTACTGTTTCTTCCCTTTGGATGTTGACAGCGCCTGCACCAGCTCTGTCATCTTCTGTTCGATTACCGGACTGGAGCACACACTGTTCTTCATCTCTCTGATCAGATCCCGCATGGTCTCTTGCGTTGTCTCTCTCAGCTCCTTGTAGGAGATATGACCTTCCCGCTGCCGGGCGGATTTGAGACTTTCATCCGTTAGAAACGTGCGCCGCCAGGCGCCCCATAAAACAAGACGGTATGGACGAACCATACCGTCTTGTTTTATTTAAATTAAAATCAAGTTGCCTCGTAGTAGTCGTTCAGTATCTCCTCAAGCTCGGAAACCGTATCGATGTCCTTCATCCACAGCCTATAGTACCGCATCTGAAGGTATAGTATTGGGGCGTAAGCTCTTGCCTTCTCCGGCAGCTTATCCTTGTGCAAATCTATCGCGTCTTTGATTATTAAATACAGCGTAAACAGCCCGCCCAGGACCGTGATGATAGCCAGGATACCTGTAAAAGCGTTAGCCGCGCCGAAAATAACTCCCAAAAACGAGCCCTGATATTTTGCCTGCATCGATCTGGTCAGCAAAAACAGCGCGACGAACACGAAAGGCAATACAAGATCCAGAATATCACTTGCATTGAGTCCATTTTTTCTCTTGTGACCCACGGCATAAACGGGATACAGCATACGGTAGAAGTTTCCGCCTGCATCGGTGCGCTTACCGAGCTCGTTCCAGTCGTGCTTTACTTGGTCTATGTAATGCTGCATTGAAGAGAAATAGTTCAGCTTAAGCGGTATGGTCTCGTGCAGCACTTTGGTTTCCGTGTCGTAGTCATAACTCGTGTATTCGTCCAGACCGAGCTCTTCACGGAGCTTTCTGCGCTCTTCGGCCTCGTCCGCTTCACGCCGGAACCTGTCGTTGCTATACTCTTCCATTGACACCTTGCCCTGAAGATAACTCTCTTCGTTCGTCAGCAGAGCCGAATCGAAAGATGAGTCCCCCGCGGTAAATGCGGTGTTGGAGGCGCGTTCGTATGTGTCGCGCTGTTTGTTCCACTCGCGCATACGGCGCTCAAACTCGCGCTCCTTTTCCTCTCTCTCCTCCATCATCTCCATGCCCTCATCAGAGAGTGACGTGGATGTGAGAGTTAAAGTCACATTCGATTCTCCGAGGTCTATCAGATTCTCCGGGAAAGAGTCAACAGAGCCTGGGTCACGAAGTCTCTTGCTGAGCCAGTCATTCATCGACGCCCAGAGCAGATTTATCGTCTCTCTGCATGAAGCTCTCATAGCCAGCCTCGCTTTCTGACCCGTGACCTCAATGCCCTTGCGGTATTTGGACAGGAAATCATCGCTGGACTTTTCCGCTTTATCGCGGTAATCTCTCGTGAGGTTACCTGACACTCTCTCGCTTGCAGAGCGCTTCATCAGTTCCGGGAAAAGCTCTTCGTCACTCATGCTCCTGTAATCGCCGCGAAATGCTTGAGTCTCAGTCCGTTCCTGCCTGTAGTCGGAGGAGACAGCAGCATAATCCGTGCTGCTGCCGCTACGCTTGCCCTTCTTTTTTTGGTCGTAAAAAACGAGGGTGCCGAGGCACACAGGAATGCCAAGCAAAACAAGCACGACGATGAAGATTATGGTTTTCACAACGCCGTATCCCGCCTGGATATCGGCTAAGAATCCGTTTTCCGTCGAGATCTGAAACGCCGGCGTCACGATTGAGGCAATAACGACAAACAGATAGCGCGGGACGATCCTGACGCGAAGCGCGCCGTTCGTCCAACGCTCTTTTCTGAACTCCTTGTCATAGAAGCTGTAGTGCATCTTGCTGATGATGCCGATGAACAGGGAGACGGCGAAAAACACGATTATCGGGATAAGCAGCGCCGAAGTGTCGCCGGCGGGCGCAGCCTCGTAGTCAGGGAACGTGAGTCCGAAAAACACCCACAGCGGCTTGTTCGTCAACACGGCGAGCACCGCGTATGCCACCATTAAAAGAAAATAATAAAGAACCATGTGATCCTCCTTTATATTGCTGAGCCTGGCCGGATGGTCGGCAAGCTATTTTCGATTGCTGCCAGCGTTCTCGCCGTCGTCAAGGAACAGCTAGTTTGCCCAGCTTAAGTCGATGAAGCAGTTGTTCAGCTTCGGGTCGTTCTCCTTGCATCAAGGCGGCTTGCAGCCTGCGCTTTTCTGCATTTTTTACTAAAAATTATATTACACATCGTACAATTGGTCAAGGCTCGGCAGCGAAAAACAGAAACGCTTTTACTGCTATCTATTTTCCGAAAATTCAATAAAAATTTTTTTGGAGCAGATTCATGTTTGGATTCAAAGCATACTTTTGGAATAACAGAGTCACCATCGGCGGAGAGACTTACCGCAGCAACGAGATCCTGACCGCCTGCCTGAACGTGAAGACGGAAGAGTTCTCCGGCTATCTGAATGAGCTGATAGCGGCGAAGAAAAAACTCCTGCTTCGGGAAGACCCCGGCGTAGATTTCTGCGATGAGTACAACGGGCACGTCCAGAGGGCGCAGAGCCTGTTCTTTAAGATCGAGGAGATCGTGGGGGAACTTCCTCCCTACAAGAAGCTCTCTGTGAATCCTTCCGACGCTCCGCTGCTCTTTGACTGTCTGAACAGGTTCCCTCGGTTTTGGGAAGACGGCATTGAGTATGCGGATTACGATGAATATGGGGATGCGGTGGACGACGAGGACTTCGTGAATGAGTATGGCTTTTCCACCCAGGACGGAGAGGGATATCATTATTTTTATCACCAGAAATTTGAACCTTGCCTTTCCGCACTTGAGGACCAGGACCCGGAAATATTGCTTGAGCTCCGGGAGGCCAACGAATCCATCGGCGCTCTCTTTGACAGCTATATCACGGTGATGCGGGATCTGATCCATGCCAGAGCATACGGGAATCTCCTTGATGGGTACATTCACCGGGAGGACAGATTCCTGAAAGCGGAGGAGACGGCGGCCTGCTTTACAAGGTATCTCAAAAGCACGGAGCAGAAGGACTCACCTGAGCGGATCGCCTTCTCCGGCTCCATGCAGATGAACTATGAGGTGGCCCGGCTGGACGATGGGAAAGAGTATCTCTGCGAGACGTACAGCTTTGACAGCCTGGGGGCGTTCCTGTATGTGGATTTCTTCCGTGGACTTGGCCGGAGCTATCTCCCCAAGCGCTGCAAGAACTGCGGGCAGTATTTTCTGCTGGCGGCCGGGAAGTACAGCAACTACTGCGACCGGCCTTTGAAAGACGATCCGGCGAAGACCTGCAAGGACGTGGGAGCCCGGCGCAAGTACGATGACAAGTGCCGGAACGATCCCATCTGGCGGGTCTACAACCGGGCGTATAAGGCGCACTACGCCCGGTATCTGAAAAAGAAAATGACGACGGCGGAGTTTGAGCAGTGGTCCCGCTACGCTGTCCGGCTTCGGGAGCAGGCCGAGGCCGGGACGCTGGCTCAGGCTGAATATGAGGCGACACTGAAAATATGAGCCGACTGTCCATAGAGAAAAACACCCCTCTGCCATATACGACAGAAAAAGGCGTTTTGTAGGGGTATTCTCCTAAAAAATTTTTCGGCCTTTTCTTTGGTTACTGCGACGCAAACGGTGCGGCATTACGGCCAACGACCCAGGCACGAGAATTGCCTGGGCCGTTGGTTTTCTCTTCAGGAAAAAGACTTGCAATAATCTTTTGCCTATGGTACTATCCACAAAACATCGAAACCGAGCGATTTCCAAAACTTTTTGGAGGAGTGTACCACATGAAAAAGAGTATTGCGATCCTGTTCGCTGCCGGTATTTTTATGCTGTCTTGTCCTGGCAAAAGCACTGTGACGGAAACACAGGCGGAAGAAGTAAATGCTGTGCCTGCTGTCATGGAAAGCAGTTTAGCAACAAAATTTGTTTTGCCTCCCGCGCTGTCCGTAACGCCCTCTCCATTACCTGTGCCCGAACCTACAGAAACGCTTGAGCCGAAAGACCTCGTCGTTGAAGCTCTGCCGCACAGCAGTCAGCCGGAACCAGACCACGAAATGCCGTCCTCTGCTTCAGTCCCAGCTACAGCCCATGTCCACGAATGGGTCCCCGTTAAAACGACCGTTCACTATGAAGCGGTCGTGGAAGAGGTCAAGGTCGTGGACGTGCCAGCAACGGAGGGACATTTTGAAGGCGGGTCATACGAAGTGATGGTCTGCCGCTGCGGTGAAGTCTTTACCTCCTATGACGGCTGGCTCACCCATGCCCACGCCGGGGGCTCGGAGCAGCATGGCGGTTTCACCACTGATGTCCGCTGTGACCAGGTATGGATAGAGGGCACGCCCGAAATATCCCACTATGAAACGGTCATTGTCCAACCGGCATACGATCAGGAAATCATTGTCGGGACTGTCTGTGCCACTTGCGGCGCACAGGGGTAGGAGCATTACGATTTAAGCCGGGAGTGGTCCACCCTCTCCCGGCTTATTCATTGTCTACTGCGCCGCAAACGGTGCGGTGCTGAAAGCGGCCCCGTCGTGAGGATGACCGGGGCCGTTAATTTATATGTCTTTCATTTCCCCTTCCGTCAGAACATCCAGCATGATCTTCGCTCCCAGCCTGAATCCGTCGATGAAGGATGCGCAGTCCGCGATGACGGAGACCTCCAGTTGATCATCCATGTACTCTGAGAACACCTTGCGCTGCTCGTCGTTGAGGGTACCCATCAGCGCTTCGCCGCAGTCGGCCAGCTTCCGCATCGCCTTGGCGTACTGCGTACTCGGAAATCCTTTTTCATGCAGATTGATCTTGCCGCTCCATAGATCTTCCAACGCATACACTACCGTCTCACCTCCACCGGACAGAGAACTGGCCCGGCGAATGAAAGCATCTCACTCGCCGGGCCAGTATAAAGATCTGTTCTTCTGTAATTAGATTTGCTCCACGTCGGACCTGGGCTTTGCCCCTGTCTTGTGCGTTGTTTCATCGGGACCACCTCCGACACACAACAAGCCACAGAATTCTGAGAAAGTCAAGAGAAATTTTTTGGGGAAATTTAATCTGTCGGACAAATCCCCTCCAAGCCAGTCACAGTGCCTTGAAACTACCGCAAGCCGCTTTTTTGTTGATATTGCGCGGGATAGACTGGTCTTGACGGGACTTGCCCTGTAGGGTTACACTGTGTATAGAGAACGATTGGAAAGGAGCAGCAGGTGTTCCGTAGCGGGATCGCCCTGACTGATTTTGTGATGGAAAAGGAGGATCTGCGATGCTGCATTTAGGAACGAGAGAACTGCAGACAGAGCGCCTGCTCCTGCGGCGCATCAGAGAAGCGGACGCGGAGGAACTGTTTTCCGGCTTTGTCAATCAAAAGGGCTTTTTGTACTACGCCAATAAAAAGGAGCGGAGCCTGGAGGAAGAGCG
>CANQRR010000066.1 GCA_947626285.1 uncultured Lachnospiraceae bacterium | reverse complement strand
TTATATCTGCAATTTTCAAGGTTCTTCGGAGCCTTTTTGCTGGCTCCAGATTTTCATAGACTGCTTGACACTACCTCTTTTTCACGATTCATAAACTCATATATAACAAAGTCGGCCCATACAAAAACTGAGTTTGCCTTGGCATTGACCAATTCCTGTAAGGGCATCCGATATGCACAGTGCTACGGAAACATCGGCACCTGCCGCAACCCTTCCGCCTCGTCGATCCCGAACATCAGGTTCATATTCTGCACCGCCTGCCCGGCCGCGCCCTTGACGAGATTGTCCATCGCGCCCATCATAATGACGCGCTTCGTGCGCGGATCAAGCTTAAAGTTAACGTCCACAAAATTGCTGCCTTCCACCCACTTCGTCTGCGGGCAGACATCCCTCGGCAGCACACGGACGAAACGCTCCGCCGCGTAATATTTGTCGTACGCCGCCTTCACTTCCTCGTAGGAGACGTCCTTCCTCAGCGACGCGTACGCCGTGATCAGGATGCCGCGGTTCATCGGCACCAGATGCGGCGTGAAATTCAGCACGACCGGCTCGCCCGCCGCATAGCTCAGCTGCTCCTCGATCTCCGGCGTGTGCCGGTGAGTCGCGACGCCATACGCCTTCATATTCTCATTGACCTCGCAGAAAAGGTTATCGGTCTTCGCCCCGCGCCCTGCGCCGGACGTCCCGGATTTCGCGTCGATGATGATCGTCGACGGATCAATCAGTCCTTCTTTCAGAAGCGGATAGATCGACAGCGTACTGCAGGTTGGATAGCAGCCCGGGTTCGCGATCAGCCGTGCGCCCTTTACCTGCTCCCGGTTGATCTCGCACAGGCCGTAGACCGCCTCGCCGATATACTGCGGCGCCTTATGCTCAATCTTGTACCACTCCTCGTATATTTTTACATCCTTGAGCCGAAAATCCGCACTCAGATCGACCACTTTTGTACTTGAAAGAATCTCCTCATTCACGAGGGACGCACACAGACCCTGCGGCGTCGCCGTGAAGATCACGTCCGCCTGTTTCGCGAGCTCGTCCATGTTGTCGTCCATGCACTTCGCATCAACCAGCTCGAACACGTTCTGATAGATCGAAGCGTAGCTCTGATCCACATAGCTTCGCGATCCGTACCAGACGATCTCCGCCTCCTTATGTCCCAGCAGCAACCGAACCAGCTCTCCCCCTGCGTATCCGGTCGCCCCGATGATCCCAACTTTGATCATTTTCCGCTCTCCTCCCATTTCAGCGTATTCAAAAACGCTCTTCGCAACTTTTCCTATCATAACCCATTCTCCGAAATAAGTAAAGCATTTTCAATTTGCATAATTATACATAAATTATGCATATTATTCAAGTCTCTTTTGCATTTTCTACAAAATTGATTTTCTCTCTTGCATATTTATGATGTATGCGTTATACTTGCAAGCGATGCGGGCACCGGGAGACACAAGCCGGTTTTCGGGACATTCCCACAGCTTTCCGTGATATACGGGAATTGTCCTTCCATTGGCAATAAAATTGAGGAAATATCATAAAACAATGCGAGGAGGATTTCATTATGAAAGAGAAAGTGGTTCTCGCCTATTCGGGCGGACTCGACACGACGGCCATCATTCCGTGGCTGAAGGAGAATTTTGACTATGAAGTAATCTGCTGCTGCATCGACTGCGGCCAGGGCAACGAGCTGGACGGCCTTGAGGAGCGCGCGAAGCTCTCCGGCGCTTCTAAATTATATATTGAGAACATCATCGACGAATTCTGCGACGAATACATCATGCCCTGCGTTGAGGCGGGCGCCGTCTATGAGCACAAATATCTGCTCGGCACCTCGATGGCACGTCCGGCGATTGCGAAGAAGCTTGTGGAGATCGCGCGCAAGGAGAACGCCTCCGCGATCTGCCATGGCGCGACCGGCAAGGGCAACGATCAGATCCGCTTTGAGCTCGGCATCAAGGCTCTGGCTCCGGACCTCAAGATCATCGCTCCGTGGCGCATGACCGACGTCTGGACGATGCAGTCCCGCGAGGAGGAGATCGAATACTGCAAGGCGCACGGAATCGACCTTCCGTTTGACGCGAGCCACAGCTACAGCCGCGACCGCAACCTCTGGCACATCAGCCATGAGGGCCTTGAGCTCGAGGATCCGGCCAACGAGCCGAACTACGACCACATGCTCGTGCTCGGCGTGACCCCGGAGCGCGCGCCGGATGAGGGCGAATACGTCAGCATGACCTTTGAGCAGGGCGTGCCGAAGTCCTTAAACGGTAAGGCGATGAAGGTCTCCGAGATCATCACAGAGCTGAACAAGCTGGGCGGCAAGCACGGCATCGGCATCGTCGACATCGTGGAAAACCGCGTGGTCGGCATGAAATCCCGCGGCGTCTATGAGACCCCGGGCGGAACGATCCTCATGGAGGCGCACGACCAGCTCGAGGAGCTGATCCTCGACCGCGATACGCTGGAGACCAAGAAAAAGCTCGGCAGCCAGTTCGCGCAGATCGTCTATGAGGGCAAATGGTTCACCCCGCTACGCGAGGCGATCCAGGCGTTCGTGGAGTCCACGCAGAAGTATGTGACCGGCGAAGTGAAGTTCAAGCTCTACAAGGGCAACATCATCAAAGCCGGCACCACCTCCCCGTACAGCCTGTACAATGAGTCGCTGGCGTCCTTCACGACCGGCGAACTGTACGACCACCACGACGCGAGTGGCTTCATCACCCTCTTCGGCCTGCCGCTGAAGGTCCGCGCGATGAAGATGGCGGAAGTAGAAAAAAACAAGTAAAGGCAAATAGAATGCCATAACGAAAAACAGACCCGTCCGAGGGAACAATTCTCCCGGACGGGTCTTTGCTTTGTTCTGCTATGCCTCCGCGGCCTTCAGCCTCCGGTCCGCGTATGTATAATAATCTTCCAGCTGGGAGCGGCATTGTACGAAATATTTCTCCAGTCCCGGATCAAAGTGAGAGCCCATCGACTCCATGATGATCTCGTACGCCTGGTCGAACGACATAGCTTCCTTATAACAGCGCTCGCTGACCAGCGCGTCGTACACGTCGGCGACCGCCATGATCCGCGCCTCAATCGGGATCGCCTCTCCCTTCAGGTGCTCCGGATACCCAAGGCCGTTCCACTTCTCATGGTGATATTTCGCGATGTTGCAGGCGATCCTCAGCGTGTTCTCATCGGTCACGTCACGCAGCATGGAGGGAATGATCTGCGCTCCCTTTGTCGTGTGCGACTTCATCATCTCGAATTCCTCCGGCGTGTACTTGCCGGGCTTTTTCAGAATCCGGTCCTCCACCGCGATCTTTCCGATGTCGTGCAGCGGCGCAGTCCTCACGATCGTCGTGCAGAACTCGTCGGACAATCCAAGCTGGCCATCCTTCCGGATCGCGTCGATCAGAATGCTCACGACGTCGCTCGTGCGTCGGATGTGGCCGCCCGTACTTGCGTCGCGGTTCTCGATGATATTGGCCATGCCAAGCACGATCTTCTGCTGCAGCTGTTCAATATGCAGCGTCTTCTCCTTGACGTCGTGTTCCAGCTTTTTCTGGTAATTGTTTACAAATCTGACGTGCTCCCGCTCCACCGTGACGTCGGAGATCCAGATCACGCTGCCCACTGTCTTGCCCCTATTCTGGACTTTCTTCACCTTCGGCTCATAGAGCCTGCCTTCTATCAGGAGGAAGCCATCCTCGTCCGTCTTCACATCGTCCAAGAGCTGGGAGAGCGTCTCCAGCCGCTCTATAGCGCTCGCAGTCCTCAGCACCGGGAACAGCTCTTTCGCCAGATCGTTGCTCCCCTTGTAATACTGATCGGAGTCGATCACGATCAGCGCTGTGTCGTCCATGCTGGAGAATACATAGTCCTTCGCCAGCCCCGTGACATCATAGATCCGCTCCACGTAGATCAGGTAGATCGTCAGCGCAAGGCTGATGCACAGGCCGAACGGCACCAGATCGATCTTCACGACCGTCTTCTGCAAAATGTAGGAGGCCGTCGGACATAGGGCGACCAGAAGCAGAATCAGCGACTGTTTTCTCCGCCTTTCCATCTGATTATTCCTGTAAAAGCGCACGGCAAGCACGATAAACGCAACGCAGTAGCACGCCATCATCACGACATACGCATGGTGTGCGATCCCGTACTCTTTCTCCAGAACGGGAACCCCGCCCGCCTCCACCATCGAATAAGAGCGATACAAGAGTTTGTGATGATCAAAGGTAAACGCGATCAACAGCATGCAAAAGCTGAACGCCTGCAGCAGCTCGCTGACAAGCCGCGGGATCCTGATCCTGCAGAAGTTCAGGTAAAACAGCAACATATAAAAATACACATAGCAGCCGCCGGCATAGATCACTTTCTGCGCGATCACCATTCCGTCGAGCGTCGTCGCCGTGATGCTGAGCCAGTATCCCGTCACCAGAATACAGATAAAGCTCGTCAGCGTCTGCACCGCCTTCTGGCCCTCTCCGGGCCGCTGCCGCAAAATGAGATAGAGGCACAATATAGATATCAGCACAGCGATACTATATCCGCCAACCAGAAACTCCCTCATAAGTCCCCCATAGATGCATCATCTTTTGGTGCTACTTGTTTCCTTTCCTGTTGTTATTTTACTCTAAAATCCGCAATATAGCAATAGCATTTTGGTTGATTTGTACAAAATTATGCAAGATTTTCCCGAATCTTTCTGTATTATTTCACAAACTATTTCGTCAGTGCTTCTTTTGTGTGCCTGCTATGTTTAGACGAAATAATTTGCAGCTTCACGGAGCCTGAAAAAGGCGGCCCGTCTGATCGCACAGATCAGAAGACCGCCTCTTCGCACATAGAAAACTCTGTTCTATTTTTTATACAGATCTTACTTGTAGTTCACGATCTGACCGAACTCTTCCTTGAGAGAAGCGCCGCCCACAAGGCCGCCGTCGATGTCCGCCTGCGCGAACAGATCCGGAGCCGTCTTCGCGTTCACGGAGCCGCCGTACTGGATGCGGATCGCCGCCGCCGTCGCGTCGTCGTAGATCTCAGCGATGCACGCGCGGATACCTGCACAGACCTCCTGCGCCTGCTCGGTGGTCGCCGTCTTGCCCGTTCCGATCGCCCAGATCGGCTCGTAAGCGATGACTGCCGTCTTCGCCTGATCCGCTGTCACATTGAGGAAGCCGACCTTCACCTGCTGACGGATCCAGTCCATCGTGATGCCCTGCTCTCTCTGCTCCAGCGTCTCGCCGCAACACATGATCGGCGTGATGCCGTGCTCAAAAGCCTTGAGCATCTTCTTGTTGACCGTCTCAGAGGTCTCCGCGAAGTACTCTCTTCTCTCAGAGTGTCCAAGCACCACGTACTTCACGCCCGCGTCAGTCAGCATGTTCGGGGAGATCTCGCCCGTGTAAGCGCCCTTCTCCTCGAAGTACATGTTCTCCGCGCCGATCTGGATGTTGCTGCCCTTCGCGGCCTCAACGACCGGGATGATGTCGATCGCCGGAACGCAGAACACCACGTCCACGTCGTCGTTCTTCACGAGCGGCTTCAGCGTCTCGACCAGCTTGACCGCCTCGCTCGGAGTCATGTTCATTTTCCAGTTGCCTGCGATAATCTTCTTACGCGCCATTGTATTGTTCTCCTTTTTTATTTAATTAATATATCAGTCTTTGTCGTCTGCCGCCACTACGCCCGGAAGATCCTTGCCCTCAAGGAACTCAAGGGAAGCGCCGCCGCCCGTGGAAATGTGCGTCATCTTGTCGCCGAAGCCGAGCTGGTTCACAGCCGCCGCGGAATCGCCGCCGCCGATGATCGTCGTCGCGTCAGTCTCCGCCAGGGACTTCGCCACCGCGATCGTGCCCTTCGCGAGGATTGGGTTCTCAAACACGCCCATCGGTCCATTCCAGACCACGGTCTTCGCGGATTTCACAGCGTCTGCGTACAGGGCAGCCGTCTCCGTGCCGATATCCAGGCCCATCATGTCGGCCGGGATCGCGTCGGACTTCACAACGGAAATCTCAATCTCAGCGTCGATCGGATCCGGGAACGCCTTCGCGATCGTCGTGTCGATCGGGAGAAGCAGCTTCTTGCCAAGCTTCTCTGCCTTGTCCATCATCTCTTTGCAGTAGTCGATCTTCGTGTCATCTACAAGGGAAGTACCTACCTCGAGGCCCTTCGCCTTCAGGAAGGTGTAAGCCATGCCGCCGCCGATGATCAGCGTGTCGCACTTTTCAAGCAGGTTGGAGATGACGTTCAGCTTATCCGCCACCTTCGCGCCGCCAAGGATCGCCACGAACGGGCGCTTCGGATTGTTCACCGCGTTGCCGAGGAAATCGATTTCCTTCTGCATCAGATAGCCTACCGCGCAGGTATCCACGAACTCGGTCACACCGACATTCGAGCAATGCGCCCTGTGCGCCGTTCCGAACGCGTCGTTCACGAAGACGTCGCAGAGGGAAGCCAGCTCTTTGCTGAACGCCTCGCCGTTCTTCGTCTCTTCCACTCTGTAGCGCGTGTTCTCAAGGAGCACCACGTCGCCATCCTTCATCGCCGCCACGGCAGCCTTCGCGTTCTCGCCGACTACGTTCGCGTCCGCCGCGAACTTCACTTCCTGCCCAAGCAGCTCGGAAAGGCGCTTTGCCACCGGCGCGAGGGACATCTCCGGCTTCGGCTCTCCCTTCGGCTTTCCGAGGTGAGAGCAGAGGATCACCTTGCCACCGTCCGCGATCAGCTTCTTGATCGTCGGGAGCGCCGCCACAAGGCGGTTCTCGTCCGTGATCTTGCCGTCCTTGAGCGGTACGTTAAAATCGCAGCGCACCAGCACTTTCTTGCCTTTTACGTTGATGTCGTCAACAGATTTCTTATTCAGCATTAGAATTACCTCCTAGAATGATTATGATCGGGCAGGGGTGGCTTTTCCCCTGCTCGCCGCGCGGTCCGCATGCTGCGTCAGCAGCTGATTTCCCTATGCGGACCTGCGCATAAATAAATGAGAGGCCCGGTCCAACTCGACCGGACCTCTTTTCAGGTCTTAAAAGTATTGCAGCGATTATGCAAGCTCCGCGAAGTACTTGATCGTGCGAACCATCTGGCTCACATAGGAGTTCTCATTGTCGTACCAGGAAACGACCTGTACCTGAGACGTGCCGTTGCCCAACGGCATAACCATGGTCTGCGTAGCGTCGAACAGAGAACCGAATCTCATGCCGATCACGTCAGAGGAAACGATCTCGTCCTCGTTGTAGCCGAAGGACTCAGTAGCAGCAGCCTTCATAGCCGCGTTGATGCCCTCAACAGTAGCCTCGCCCTTCACGACAGCGTTCAGGATCGTGGTGGAACCGGTCGGGGTCGGAACACGCTGTGCAGCGCCGATGAGCTTGCCGTTCAGCTCCGGGATAACCAGGCCGATCGCCTTCGCAGCGCCAGTGGAGTTCGGAACGATGTTGATCGCGCCTGCGCGGGATCTTCTCAGATCGCCCTTTCTCTGCGGGCCGTCCAGGATCATCTGATCACCGGTGTAAGCGTGGATCGTGCACATGATACCGGACTCGATTGGCATATAGTCGTTCAGAGCCTTCGCCATCGGAGCCAGGCAGTTCGTCGTGCAGGAAGCAGCGGAGATAACGGTGTCCTCTTTCTTCAGAACATTGTGGTTTACATTGTAAACGATGGTCGGAAGATCGTTGCCTGCCGGAGCAGAGATGACAACCTTCTTCGCGCCAGCCTGGATGTGAGCCTCAGCCTTCGCCTTGGAGGTGTAGAAGCCGGTGCACTCCAGAACTACGTCTACGCCAAGCTGTCCCCACGGAAGCTTGGAAGCGTCTGCCTCTTTGTAGATCGTGATGTTCTTGCCATCAACCACGATGGAATCCTCAGTGCAGGAAACCTTGTCAGCCAGAGCGTACTTGCCCTGAGAAGAATCATACTTCAGAAGATGAGCCAGCATCTTCGGGCTGGTAAGATCGTTGATCGCAACTACTTCGTAGCCCTCAGCGTTGAACATCTGTCTGAAAGCGAGACGGCCGATACGTCCAAAACCATTGATTGCAACTTTCACTGCCATAATTACAATTCCTCCTAAAATGTAATATTGTTAAATTTCTGTCGGGGCAGGCATACACTGCACGCCCTCAACCTATCTGCTATTCTAACCAATTTGTCCCAAAAATTCAAGTGCTAATATACGCGGAAAGAAAAATTTTGTGGACTTTTTGCATCACATTCGCTATTATGGTGCGGGGATGTGCAAATTGCTGATGACAAAAGCGCGCGCATGGCTTCGCGAAAGGAGCGTTCCGAATATGGAAACTATCAAATATGACAGCCACCTTCACTCTGATTTTTCCGGCGACAGCGACACGCCCGCCGCACAGATGGTCGTGCGCGCAATCGTGCTTGGGCTTGACGGGCTTTGCTTCACGGAGCATGAGGACCCTGACGTTCCGCTTTCCGACTGCGATTTCCGGGTCGACTTTGACCGATATTTTTCTGAAATGACACGATTGCGGGAACAGTACCGCGGCCGGATCCGGATCGGCGTCGGCATGGAGTTCGGCATCCAGCCGCAGCTGCCCGAAGCCTTTGCCCGGCTGTCCCGGCAGTATCCGTTCGATTTCGTCATCGCTTCCCTGCACAACCTGAACGGCAAGGATCCCTACTACCCCTCCTACTTTGAGGGGCGTGCGGAGCGCGACTGCTATGAGGAGTTCTTCCGCGTGCAGTATGAGACGCTGAAGGCCTGCGATCCGGCGTCGTTCGACACGCTCGGACACATGGACTACATCGTCCGATACGGCCCAAACCGCAGCAAATTCTATTCCTATGAATCCTACGCGGAGTTCATCGACCCGATCCTGCGCCTGCTCATTGAGAACGGCAAATGCCTCGAAGTCAACACCGGCGGCCTCAAGTACGGCCTCGGCGAACCGAACCCCTGCGCCGGCGTGCTCCGGCGCTACCGCGAACTCGGCGGCGAACTCGTCACGGTCGGCTCCGACGCGCATGAACCGGAATATCTCGGCTATCGCTTCGACGACGCGGCAGAGCTTTTGAGCGGACTCGGCTTCCGCTACTACACCGTCTTTGAACAGCGGACCGGACGGCAGATAAAGCTGTAGCTTAGCCCAGCGCGCTCCCCAGCGCATTGTACGCGCGGAACGCGTCGTTGATGTGGTACATCTCGTCTTCCGGGTCGTCCGACCAGCCGGCGGTCACCAGGATGTATTTGTTCCCGTAGATCTCGGCCGCGCTCGCAAGGCAATGCCCCGCCTCGTCCGTGTAACCGGTCTTTCCGCCGATGATCTCTCCGCCCGTCACGATCTCATCTTCCGTCGCCTTGAACAGCGTGCTCCAGAACGTGAAGCCCTCCGGATGGATGTCCGTCGGGTTTACAGAGTAATGGTGCGTCGTGAAGACGTTCAGAAATGTCTCGTTCTGCATCGCGTTCTGCAGGATCTTCGCGATCTCCGTGCAGGTGGAGAACTGTTCGGCGTTGTGCAGTCCCGTGCAGTTTGTAAAGTGCGTCTGGGTCAATCCCAGATCCGCCACCTTCTGGTTCATCAATTCGACAAACGCGCTCTCCGATCCGGCCGCCTGTCTGGCCAGCTCGATGCAGCACTCCGCGCCCGACGGCAGCAGCGCCCCGTAGAGCAGATCGCGGATCACCGCCTGCTCCCCCGGCTCAAAGCCCGCGCGCGACGCGTCCTCGTCATATAAGTCTTCGTAAAAATCTTCCTCCATATATATGCTCGCATCCAGATCCGAAATGTGTTCGATCGCGGTGATCACCGTCAGGATCTTCGTCATGGACGCCGGAAAGATCTTCTCATCGCTGCGCTTCACTGCCAGGAGTTCCCCTGTCTGCGCGTCCATCAGCGAAGCATACGGACTGTCCAGAATGCCAAGGTCGATGACCTGTGCGGAAGGGTTCGCCCCGTCCGCGGCGTCCTGCGCTTCTCCCGCATCCGCTGTCCCGCTTCCGTCCTGCTGCCCTTCCTCCGGCACCGCCTGCATATACTGATCCACGCCGCCGGACAGTTCGGAAACGTCTCCCGCCTCGTCGCCCTGCAGACTGCCCTCCGCAACATTTTCCTGCCCTCCGGCTTGCCCCTGTCCGGCTCCTTCTCTCTGCCGCTGCAGGAGCACAAGCGCGGCCACGGCGCACAGGATCAGCGCCAGCAGAAGGATCGTCAGCAACGCGAACAGGCGCTTCTGTTTCTTTCCGCTTCCTCCGGGAACACCTTTTCCCTCAGAGCGCAGCCTGGCCGCGTCCTGGATCCGCTTGTCCACGTACCGGCTCCCATATTCCCTGGTCTTTCCCTCCGAAAATCCGTTCCCCATCGGCACGCGCGTCGCAATATCCGAATCGCTGTTGTCCGTATAATTTCCGTACATGATGCAACCTCCATCTGTTTATCCGCGTTTCCGGTACGCCTTTGCAGAGAGCGCCGGATACGCAAGTGCCGTCGCCTTGTTTACCCGGTATAACTTTTTGGTGGACGACACTTTGTGCGTGTTCTTCACTTTTTTCCCGCGCACGGACGTATTTGCACCAACCAGAAAATAATCATATCGGATCGTCCCTGCGTCGTCCTTTGTCGTGTCCACCAGATACCATTTGCCGTCTTCCATCTGCACATAATTCCACGCGTGGCCGCTGCCCTCCAGCGTGACGCACGGGATGCCATTCGCCTTGCAAATGATGTCAAACAGCCAGGCGTACGCCTCGCAGACGCCCTTATTTCCATACTTTTTCAGCAGCGCGCCGGTCACGCTGTGGTAATACGCCGGCTTCAGGTTCTTCGGGTAAGAGATCAGCCGGATCACATAATCGTGTGCGGCCTTCACCTTCGCGTAGCGCCCTTTGCGTTTTTTCACCGCGGCGACCGCCTTTTTGATCTCCTTCTGCGCGCTTTTGATCTCGCTTCGAATCTCCGGGTAGCGATCTACCGAATAGACCACCATATCTGACGCATCGTAAATGCCCGCCGCCGGATCCCAGGTCGCGATCATACTCCTTGTGAGAGAACTGATCCAGAACAATTCGCTGTGATCCATCAGAAAAGCCCTCTGAACCCGGAACCAGTCCAGCGCGTTTCCCTCCCCAGTGCTCATTGGGCTGCGAAACATTACAGTGACCCCGTTTTCCCTGTAATTCTTCAGCGCGGAATAGTTCTCCTCCAAAAGTTCATAGAGCTCTCGTTCTCTTCCGCTCAATTGATCGCCGAACCTCCAGCCGTCCGCAAGCGCGTCGATCTTTCCGGTGATACCGGGAATCCACAACAAAAACAGTATGGCCAGAAGTATGCGTCCGACAGTTCTTTTTTTCATATTCTTTCTCCTGTCTCTCCAGAATATTCCTGTTTTCCCAAGATTCTTCTTTTTCTGCGCAGATGCCCGTCGATCTCTCACATACCGCTCCGCACGATCGTCCCTCCGCCGACCACATAATCCCCGTCGTAAAAGACCACCGCCTGTCCAGGCGTCACTGCGCGCACGGGCTCCTCAAAGATTACTTCCGCCTCGTCCGGACCGATCTTTCGCACCACGGCGCGCGCACCCGGATGATTGTAACGGATCTTCGCGGTCACCGCCAATTCTCCCTCGATGTCCGGAACAGACATAAAATTCAGGCTGTTGCAGTGCAGCCTGTCTGTAAAAACGTCCTCCGCGTCCCCGATCACGACCTCGTTCGTCTCCGGTCGTATCTCTGTCACAAACACGGGACGCCCCATCGGAAGATTCAACCCTTTCCGCTGTCCGACCGTATAGTGCGTGATGCCTTTGTGCCTGCCGATCACCGCGCCGTCCGCCGTCACAAAGTTCCCCTCCGGGATCTCTCTTCCACTGTTCTCCCGGATAAAACCAGCGTAATCCTGATCCGGCACAAAGCAGATCTCCATGCTGTCCGGCTTGTCCGCCACGGCAAGGCCAAGCTTCTGCGCGATCCGTCGGATCTCCGGCTTCTCGTAATCGCCGACCGGCATCCGGGTATGCGCAAGCTGCTCCTGCGACAGGCTGTAGAGCGCGTAGGTCTGATCCTTGGCGTTCGTCGCCGAACGCCGCAGCGCGTAACGCCCGTTCGAAAGCCGCGCGACCCGCGCGTAGTGGCCGGTCGCAATGTAGTCCGCCCCGATCTGCAGGCTCCGCTGCAGCAGGGACTCCCACTTTATATAGCGGTTGCAGGCAATGCAGGGGTTTGGCGTGCGTCCGGCCAGGTACTCATCCATAAAGTACTGAATAACCTTCTCCCGGAACTCGTCGCGAAAGTTCATGACATAGTGCGGGATCCCCAGCTTCTGCGCCACCCGCGCGGCGTCCTCCACCGCGCTCTGCCCGCAGCAGCCACCGTTCGCGCTCACCGTGTCGTCGTCCTCCCTCTGCCAGATCTGCATCGTGACGCCGACCACCTCATATCCGGCTTCCAGAAGCAGGTACGCCGCCACCGACGAATCCACGCCGCCGGACATCCCCACGACTACTTTCTTTTTGGTCATACTTTAATACTCTTCCTCTTCTTCACCCTCGCTGATATCGGATTTCGGCTTATCAAGTCCCTCGATCTGGATCCCATGCTTCTGCGCGTAATCCCACAGAGCCGCGTGGATTGCTTCCTCCGCCAGCAGCGAACAGTGCACCTTCACCGGCGGAAGCCCGTCCAACGCCTCCATCACGGCCTTGTTCGTCACCTGGAGCGCCTCCTGAATGCTCTTGCCCTTGACAAGCTCCGTCGCCATGCTGCTCGTCGCCACGGCTGCGCCGCAGCCGAAGGTCTTGAATTTCACGTCCTGAATGATTCCGTTGTCGTCGATGTCCAGGTACATGCGCATGATGTCGCCGCACTTCGCGTTTCCGACCGTGCCGACGCCGCTCGCGTTCTCAATCTCTCCCACATTTCTCGGATTCTGAAAATGATCCATTACCTTCTCTGAATACATAATTGTGCTCCTCTCGTCTCTATTCTGTCTGTAATTGCCTCAATGGTTCGACTTTCTCACAAAGTCCTCGTACAGCGGCGACATGCTGCGCAACCGCTCCACAATCCCCTTCACCTTTTCGATCACGAAATCAATGTCCTCTTTCGTCGTCTCGGCTCCCAGCGTCAGGCGCAGCGAGCCGTGCGCAATCTCGTGCGGCAGGCCGATCGCCAGCAACACGTGCGACGGATCCAGCGAGCCGGACGTGCAGGCGGAACCACTCGAACCGCAGATACCCTCCATATCCAGCATGATCAGCAGAGACTCGCCCTCGATAAACTGGAAGCTGAAATTCGCGTTGTTCGGTAGACGCTTCGTGCGGTGCCCGTTCAGCCTCGTGTACGGGATCTCCTTCAGAATGCGGTCAATCAGGTAATCGCGCAGTTCGATCTCCTTCGCCGTGCGCTCCTGCATCGTCGCGACCGCTTCCTCCGCAGCCTTTCCGTAGCCCACGATCCCCGGAACATTCTCCGTGCCCGCGCGGCGCTTGCGCTCCTGCGCTCCGCCGTGCACGAAGGAGCGAATCTTGACGCCTTTCCGGATGTAGAGGAAGCCGATTCCCTTCGGCCCGCAGATCTTGTGGCCGCTGGAGCTGAGCATATCGATGTTCAGCTCGTCTACGTTGATCGGGAGCTGTCCATACGCCTGCACCGCATCCGTGTGGAACAGGATTCCATGCTTTTTCGCGATCTCCCCAATCTCTTTGATCGGCTGTATCGTGCCGATCTCGTTATTGGCAAACATGACCGTGATCAGGATCGTATCCGGACGGATCGCCTTCTCAAGCTGGTCCAGCTTCACCACGCCGTTCTCATCGACGTCAATGTAGGAGATCTCATATCCCTGCTTCTCCAGATATTCGCAGGTGTGCAGCACCGCGTGGTGCTCGATCTTCGATGTGATGATATGTTTTCCTTTCTCCTTATATGCCTCCGCGGTCGCCTTGATGGCCCAGTTGTCCGACTCCGAGCCGCCAGCGGTAAAATAGATCTCCTCCGGCTTCGCGCCAAGAGTGGCAGCGATCGTCTCCCTCGCGTGGTTGATCGCCTCCTTGCTCTTCGTGCCGATGCTGTAGATGCTGGATGCGTTCCCGTAATACTCGGAAAAATAGGGAAGCATCGCCTCCAGGACCGTCAGCGAAGTCTTCGTGGTAGCCGCGTTGTCCAGATAAATCAGTCGTTCCATGTTCATTCTCCCTCTCTTATAAACTTGTAATGTAAAAATGCGTTGTCTTCCTGACGTATGTCCGCCGGCACCCGATTCCGCGGCTCTTCCCTCAGCCCAGACATTTCTGGGCGCCGTAGTCCGGCTGCTGATCCGCGCTCTTTTTCTGCGCCTTTCTGCTCTCCTCCACAAGCTGGCTGAGCATGATCTCATCCACCGTCTTTGTGATGCTCTCGTTGATCTTCTGCCAGACATACTTTGTCACGCACAAGTCCGCGCCCTGGCATCCTTCCCCGGTCTGGGCCGAACAGACGACCGCGTCGAGATTGCCCTCCAGCGCCCGCAACACGTCCCCGACCGATATCTCAGCCGCCGGCCGTGCAAGACGGTATCCGCCCTGCGCTCCGCGGGTGCTCATCACCAGGCCGGCCTTTTTCAGCTTCGCGACCAACTGTTCCAGATAGCCCTCGGAAATATTCTGCCTCAGCGCGATGCTGCTGATCGATACCGCCTCCCGCTCGCTGTACTGCGCAAGATCGATCGCAGCCCGCAGGCCGTATCTTCCTTTTGTCGATAGCTTCATGACGTTCTCCTTGACGGACGATAAATCATTTCCTAGCATTTTACTTGGATTTCGTGTAAAGAATAACATCTGCGCTCGCATCTGTCAAGCATCAAATGAACAAAATGCGGCTTCGAACCCCGCGCGGTACTATCTCGCGCATCCTCCTGCATATAGTGTACAAACATCATTCCGGACGGCGCACATGAACCAACGTCATTATCTTCTGAAAGGCACATTTATTTTAACTGCCACAGGTCTTTTCACCAGAGCGGCAGGTTTCCTCTATAAAATATTCCTCTCGCGCACGATCGGTGCCGCGCAAATCGGATTATTCCAGCTTACGCTCCCTGTCGCCGCGTTTGGCATGGCGCTCTCCTGCGGCGGCATCCAGACGGCGGTTTCCCGCTTCACGGCGGAATATTACGCGGAAAAGGACAGCCGGTCGGCGCTGCGCATCCTCTTTGGCGCGATCCTGCTCTCCGGCGGCCTCTCTGCCGCCTGTGCCGCAGCCATGTTCTTCGGCGCCGCATGGATCGCCCGCTCTTTCCTGCTGGAACCCTCCTGCACCGCCCTTTTGCAGATGGTCGCGCTCTCGCTACCCTTTTCCGCTCTCCACGGCTGTATCGGTGGATTCTTCATCGGCAGGAAAAATGTCTCCATACCGGCCGCCGCGCAGCTGATCGAACAGCTCCTGCGCATCGTCTCCGTCCTGCTGATCTTTCTGTTTCTCCAAAAAAGCGGACGGGCGATGGACGCTTCGGCCATGGCGCTCGGCCAGCTCGCCGGAGAGCTCTCGGCAGCCCTTTTCTGCGCATACCAGCTCTTTTTCGGAGCAGGCTCGCCCTTTTCCTTCGCGGGCAGGACCGCGGGCAAAGATCCGGGCACAGACAACGTCGGAGAGTCCGGAATTCCAACGCGCAGTCCTTCCGGTGTGTCCGACGGCCGGAGGCACAGCCTCCGCCCCGGGCGCGCCGACCTGAAGCGGACGGTATCCGTCTCCCTGCCGCTTGGTCTGAACCGCATGTTGATCTGCGTCCTCCAGGGAATGGAAGCCGCGCTTCTTCCCCAGATGCTACAGCGCTTTGGCTGCGACGGCACACAGGCGCTCGCCGTCTACGGCACGCTGACTGGAATGGCGATGCCTCTGATCCTGTTTCCCACGGCAATCACCTCGTCGCTCGGCACGCTGCTCTTGCCGGCTGTCTCTGAGGCGCGCGCGCTCCGCCAGGACAAAAAAATAACCGGCACCGTCGATGCCAGTTTCCGGGGGAGCCTGCTGCTCGGTCTGTTTTGCCTCTGCGCTTTTCTCCTGTTCGGAGACAACGTCGGCGCCCTGCTGTTCCACAGTGAACTCGCAGGCATCTACACCAGAAAGCTCGCCCTGCTCTGTCCCTTCCTCTATATCAACACGACGCTCGTGAGCATCCTGCACGGGCTCGGAGCGACTACGCTCGTCACCGTCTGGAACACGGCGGCCTTCGGCATCCGCCTCGCGGCGATCGTCTGTTATGTTCCGCAGGTCGGGATCGACGGATATTTCGCAGGCACTCTGCTCAGCCAAGCGTTTCTCACCGTCTGCTCCCTGTTCCTTCTTCGTCGGGACAGCGATTTTTCCGTCGGCCTGTCCGATGCGTTGATAAAGCCGGGGCTCGTATGCATCATAAGCGGCGTGGGCTTCTTCCTGCTGCAGCGCATCCTGCCCTGTCTTGCCGGAATATCCTGGGCTTCCCTGCTGCTCTCCCTGTGCGCCTACACCGCGCTGTTCCTTCTGCTCGCCTTTTTCCTGCTCCTGAAAAAGCCGGAACGCCTCAGGCTCCTGCAGCGGCCGACTGCGCGCTGAAGCGCTTCTTGTGTCATTCGGAAGCAAGGCTTCTTATACTCAAAAACATCCGCCACGCCGTTTGTAAAGCCGGCATGGCGGATATCCTTTCTCAGCCCTGCGCGAGAATCGACTTCACGTGGTCGATCTCCTCCCGCGTCGCCCTCGCGGCCGGTACATAGTACTGCTTGCTGCGCGCGATCTGGTAGATCTCCTCCTGAGACTGCTCGCACTGGTTGCGGAACTGCTTCAGCGTCTGCTTGAGCTGCATGTTCTCCGTCTGCGGGATCATCTCGCCGTAGCGCACAAGCTCGCCGTTGATCCCGGCCAGCGTGTCTGATACCATTGTCTTCTCATCCAACATCGTTTTTCCCTCCTG